>JANJTW010000165.1 GCA_024710925.1 Rhodocyclaceae bacterium
GGCGGCATGCTCGAAGTGCAGCCGAACATGATCACCGTCCTGGCTGACACCGCGATCCGTGCCCACGATCTGGACGAAGCCAAGGCGCTGGAAGCCAAGAAGCGTGCGGAGGAGGCCCTCTCCAACCGCAACGCCGAAATGGACTACGCGACTGCCGAAGCCGAACTGGCCCAGGCCGTTGCGCAGCTGCAGGCGATCAAGAAGCTGAAGAATCGCCACTGAGCGAGCTGGCAGCAGCACCATGCAAAGGGCAGCCCGCGGGCTGCCCTTTTCTTTTGCTTTTATCTGAAGCGCCGGCCGGGGGTTGCCGGCCAGCGCACCCTTCAGCCCAGGCGGCCGAGACGGTGCTCCAGCCGGGCGAGCGCATCGACCAGAGCGTCGAGGTCGCGCGCGAAGGCTTCGGCTTCCGCGCGGCGCACGCCAATCGCGGCAGCTTCGGCGTACTCGCCGATATTTGCCGCCAGGCGCCGGGCGCCGTCGCTGCCGCCGGCGACGAAGCGCCGGCCGGCCCGCGCCAGGCGATGGGCCGCGATGTCGCCGAAGCCACGCGCCAGGTCCGCCTCGACATCCCAGCGAAGGTTGCGGACGACGAAGCCGAGGGCCTCGGCAAAATCGGCGGTGCCCGAAATGCGGGCGCTGCCAAGCAGTGCGGCGCGGTCGCCGAGCAGGCGGAACGGGGTGTCCGCCGGCAGCTGAATGGTCACCGCGGGCGGAGCCGAGTCGTCCGCCGCAGCAAGGCGGCCGTCGCCGGCGACGACCACGGCCTGCACGAACGGCCCGATCTCGAAGCGCGCGTGCTGTCCGGCGAAGGGCTTCAGCCGGGCCGTTGCCCAGGTTTCGGCAGCGAGCAGATGGTTGAGGAAGGCGAAGACGGTGCGTTGCAGCATCGCATCAGGCAAGCGGGGGCTGGCACAACGTCAGGAACTGGCGCATTACCGGCGCTTTCCGTTCAGAACTTGAAGCCGCGGTGCAGGGCGCACACGCCGAGCGTCAGGTTGAAGTAGTCGACGCGCTCCAGGCCGGCCTGCTCCATCATCGCCTTCATCGTTTCCTGGTCCGGATGGACGCGGATCGACTCGGCGAGGTAGCGGTAGCTATCCTCGTCCTTGACCAGCAGCTGGCCGATGCGTGGGATGACGTTGAACGAGTAGAAGTCGTAGACCGGCGCCAGCGGCTTCCACACCTGCGAGAACTCGAGCACGAGCAGGCGGCCGCCCGGACGCAACACGCGCCGCATCTCGGCCAGCGCAGCGTCCTTGTGCGTCATGTTGCGCAGGCCGAAGGCGACGGTGACGCAGTCGAAGTAGTCGTCGGGGAAGGGCAGCTTTTCCGCGTCGCATTGCGCGACCGGCGTGATGAAGCCCTTGTCGCACAGGCGGTCGCGGCCGCGCGTCAGCATCGCGTTGTTGATGTCGGTCAGCCACACCTGGCCGCTGCGGCCGACGCGCTTCAGGAAGGCGAGCGACAGATCGCCGGTGCCGCCGGCGACGTCGAGCACGCGCGAGCCTTCGCGGACGCCACTCTTGGCGATCGTGAACGCCTTCCACAAGCGGTGCAGGCCGCCGGACATGACATCGTTCATCAGGTCGTAGCGCTGCGCGACGGAGTCGAAAACATCGGCGACGCGGCGGGCCTTTTCCGCCTCCTGCACCTGCTCGTAGCCGAAATGGGTGGTCTTGTCGTTCATGGTCGTGCTTCAGTGATGGCCGCAGCCGCCCTTGGCCTTCGGCGGTTCCGGCGGGTTGTCTTCGGGGTTGCGGCTCTTGCCTTCGGCCGCCAGCCGGTCGAGGTAGGTCTGCCACAATTCGTCGCGGTGCTTGCCGAGGTTGTAGAGCATGTCCCAGGAATAAAGGCCGCTGTCGTGGCCGTCGGAAAACACCGGCCGGATCGCGTAGTTGCCGACCGGCTCGACGCGCTCGACGGTGACGTCGCGCTTGCCGACCTGCAGGGTTTCCTGGCCGGGGCCGTGACCGCGCGCTTCCGCCGACGGCGTGAACACGCGCAGGTACTCGTAGGGAAGCTCGAAGCGCTCGCCACCGGCGAAGGCGATTTCGAGAATGCGCGACTTCTGGTGCAGCTTGATTTCAGTGGGAACAGGCGTGTCGTTGCCAAGTCCGGCCATGATGCGATCCCGAGATGCTTTGCGAACCCGTAATCATAGCCCAGATGGCGCGCCGTCGGGCCGCCGGCTAGCCGATGCGGCGGAAGCCGACACGCTCGAAATCGCAGCCGTCCTGCACGACCTGCAGCAGCTCGACCTGCGAGAGGCCTTCGCCGTCGTGCACTTCGAGCACCTTGCCCGCCTGATAGGTGCCCTGCGGCAGGATCAGCGCGGCCTGCGGGTTGACGCCGGGAATGCCGGGCAGCAGGAAGGCCCGGCCGTACATCTCGGGGTGGCCGGTGGCGGTGATTACCGATCTGACCGCGATCGCATGCGGAATGCCGGGCAGGGCCTCGACGCCGGCGACGAGGCCGCCGCCGCGGTCCTGCATCAGCCAGCAGATCTGCGCCAGGAAGTAGCGGTCGCCATCGTGCGGTCGCAGCGCCAGCAGCTGGCCGTGCCGGGCCTTGGCGCCGGCGAGCGAGCGCATCAGCCGGAAGCCGCTGGCCGACTGGTTCACCACCTCCCAGTTATCCGGCCGGTAGCTCGTGCGCTCGAGTTCGATCTGCAGCTGCGCGCCCGGGTCATCCATGTGCCGGAATACGAACAGCCGGTCGAATTCCTGCCGCGAGTAGATGCGGACGTTTTCCGGTTGCGTGAATTCGCGGCCGGCGACCAGGTAATGGATTGCCTCGAAGCCGCCGGCAACGCGCGCGATACCCGAGGTCGGCTGACGGCGGAACCTGCGCACGGCGCGTGCTAGCGCCCAGGGCTTCGCCAGGCGGTCGAGCAGGTGTCGGCAGCGGCCGGGCGTGCAATCCTCGCCGAGGCCGATCTGCGCCGGCGGAATGCGTTGCGCCAGCTGCTGCCGCACCTGCGTCAGCGCGTTGCCGAGGCGGCGCGTGTCGATGCGGCGCACATGCTCGCTGTTGAGGCAGTCGGCCGACGGCTTCAGCCCGGCATCCTGCATCAGGTCGACGACGAAGGCCGGCAACGTCTCGCCGGCATCCACCGCCACGATGCCGACCAGCGGCGCCCAGTGGTGCGCCCAGCGCCGGACCAGCGCCTGATCGGCCTCGGCCAGGCTGTAGGGGCCGGCCAGATCGCACAGCAGGGCCGCCGCGTAGATCGCCATGCAGTGGGTCGGCCGCGCCAGCGGGTCGAGCGCGTCGGCGATCGGCTGCGTGGCGATGCCGAATTCCTCGGCGCTGGCATAGTAGCCATGCAGGTCGAGCCAGGTGCCGGCCGGCAGTTCGCGGCGGGCGCGATGGTGCTCGACGATGAACATGTCCGTGTAGTACAGGCAGCGGTGCAGGATCAGTGCGACGCGCAGGGCGTGCTCCGGATCGTCGGCCCCGGCGTCGAGCTGGGCGCACTGGGCGTAGGCGCGGGTGAGCTTGCGCCAGATGCCGGTCACCTGCCGGAAGGCCCACTCTTCGGCCTCGCCGAGCGGTAGCGGCTTGTTCCGGTAGCGGTGCGCCAGTTCCTCCTCGACGAAACAGAGGGGAACGCGCACCTGTTCCAGCAGACGGAGGTAGGTCAGTGCCAGCGGCGGCCGCGCGAGGAGCCCGTCGAGGAAACGGTTGAGGAGGACCTCGGCCTGCAGCGGGTTGGCCAGCGGCAGCCGGGAGATGAAATCGACGCCGCTGTCGAAGTCGATGAAATGCGGCAGCGCCGCGTCGTCGAGCGAAGGCAGGGCGTTCGTCATCGCTCAGCCTCCAGCCGTGCCGGGGCCCAGGCGCCGCCGCAGTTCGCCGGCCAGTTCGCGCAGCGGTACGGCGGCGTGCGGCGCGCTTGCCGTTCGCTGCGGCGTGCCCCAGACCGGCTGCGGGAAGTGGCGGTCGTCGCGCCAGCGTGGAATGACGTGCCAATGCACGTGCGGGACGGCGTTGCCGAAGCTGGCGAGGTTGATCTTGTCCGGGCGGTAGAGCCGGCGCAGCGCCGCCTCGACGGCGAGGACGACGCGCATCAGCGCCACCTGTTCGGCGTCGGCGAGGTCTGTCATCTCGCGCACGTGCCGGCCGAGAATGACCCGGCAGAAGCCCGGATAATCGGGGTCGGCGACGGCGACGATGCGGCACAGGCCGTCCTCCCAGAGGATTTCGCCACCGGGGCGGTGGCACAGCTCGCACTCGTCCGCCGGCTGCGCCAGGTGGCTGTGCAGCTTGCCGATGGCGGTCTGCAGACCGTCGCGTTCGTCGTTCATTGTTATCTCCCTGAATCCGCTGCTGCTCGGCCCCCGGGGCAATGCCGCGAAACGCGACGGCGGCGGGCGTTACAGCAGCACGCGCTCGATGCCGCCGTTGTTCGCCTTGCCGACGTAGTCGCTCATCCAGTCCGGACCGAGCAGGTATTTTGCCATTTCGACGACGATGTAGTCCGACTTCATGTCGGCGTCGTCGTTGTAGCGGGAAATCCCCTGCAGGCACGACGGGCACGAGGTGAGCATCTTGACCTCGCCGGCGAAGCCGTCGGCGCGCAGTTTGGCGGCGCCCTTCTCGACTTCCTCCTGCTTGCGCGAGCGGACCTGCGTCGAGATGTCCGGGCGGGCGACGGCGAGCGTGCCGGACTCGCCGCAGCAGCGGTCGGAGAGGTCGACCGGCTGGCCCATCAGCGCATTCACCACCTTGATGCCCTGCATCGTCTTCATCGGGGCGTGGCACGGCTCGTGGTACATGTAGCGGACGCCGTCGACGCCGTCCAGCTTGACGCCCTTTTCGAGCAGGTACTCGTGGATGTCGAGCAGGCGGCAGCCGGGGAAGATCTTCTCGAATTCGTACTTCAGCAGCTGGTCCATGCAGGTGCCGCAGGAGACGATCACCGTCTTGATGTCGAGGTAGTTCAGCGTGTTGGCGACGCGGTGGAAGAGCACGCGGTTGTCGGCGGTGATCTTCTGTCCCGAATCCTCCTCGCCGGCGGCGGTCTGCGGGTAGCCGCAGCAGAGATAGCCGGGCGGCAGCACGGTCGCCGTTCCCAGTTCATAGAGCATCGCCTGCGTGGCCAGGCCGACCTGCGAAAAGAGCCGTTCGGAGCCGCAGCCGGGGAAGTAGAAGACGGCGTCCGAATCCTCCTTGAACTTCTGCGGGTCGCGGATCACCGGCACGATCGTGTCGTCCTCGATGTCGAGCAGCGCGCGCGAGGTGCGCTTGGGCAGCCCGCCGGGCATCGGCTTGTTGATGAAATGGATGACCTGCGCTTTCACCGGCGCCTTGCCGAGCGTCGCCGGCGGCGCCTTGACCTGGCCCTGGATCAGGCCGAGCGACTTGGCGATGCGGTAGCCGAGGCGCTGCGCCTTGTAACCCCACTCGATCATGCCCTTGCGGATCAGCTTGATCGTCGCCGGGTCCTTGGCGGTGAGGAAGGCCATCGCCGCCGCCTTGCCCGGGTTGAAGGACTTCTTGCCCTGGTTGCGCAGGAGGTTGCGCATCTTCACCGTGACGTCACCGAAATCGATGTCCACCGGGCACGGCTTCTCGCACTTGTGGCAGATCGTGCAGTGGTCGGCGACGTCCTCGAACTCGGCCCAGTGCGCGAGCGAAACGCCGCGCCGGGTCTGCTCCTCGTAGAGGAAGGCCTCGATCAGTAGCGAGGTGCCGAGGATCTTGTTGCGCGGCGAATAGAGCAGGTTGGCCTTCGGCACGTGCGTCGAGCAAACCGGCTTGCACTTGCCGCAGCGCAGGCAATCCTTGATGTCGTGCGAGATCTCGCCGATCTCGGTCTGCTCCATGATGATCGACTCGTGGCCCATCAGGTTGAAGCTCGGCGTATAGGCGTCGTCGAGGTTGGCCGGACGCGCGTCGGCGAACGGCCTGGCCGCCGCGCCGCGCAGGAGCTTGCCGCGGTTGAAGCGGCCCTGCGGGTCGACCTTCTGCTTGTAGGCCCAGAATGAGGCCATTTCGGCGTCGGTCAGGTAGTCGAGCTTGGTGATGCCGATGCCGTGCTCGCCGGAGATCACGCCGTCGAGCGCGCGCGCCAGCGCCATGATGCGGTCGACGGCGCGGTTGGCCGTCTGCAGCATCTCGTAGTTGTCAGAGTTCACCGGGATGTTGGTGTGCACGTTGCCGTCGCCGGCGTGCATGTGCAGCGCGACGAAGACGCGGCCGCGCAGCACCTCCTTGTGGATCGCCTCGATGCGTTCGAGCACCGGCCGGAACACCGTGCCGTCGAAGATTTTCGACAGGCGCGGTTTCAGCTCGTTCTTCCACGAAGTGCGGATCGAGTAGTCCTGCAGGCGATGGAACAGCGTCGGGTTGGCGGCGCGGTTCGACAGTTCGCCGGCGGCGATGCCGTAGTCGGCGAACTGCGCCTCGGCGTCGGCCAGCGGCGTGTCGAGATGGTCGAGCAGCCACTGCCAGCGGCGGCGCACGCTCTGTACGTAGTCGAGCGCGGCCTGGCGGCGGTCGCCGATCAGTTCGTCCTTGCCGACCTCGGCGTCGCCGGCGTCGAGCGCCAGGTTGCCGGAGAGGAACTCAGCCAGCGCGTCGCACAGCGCCAGCTTGTTCTGCGTCGACAGCTCGATGTTGATGCGCTCGATACCGTCGCAGTAGTCGCCCATGCGCGGCAGCGGGATGACGACGTCCTCGTTCACCTTGAACGCGTTGGTGTGCTTGGAGATCGCCGCGGTGCGCGAACGGTCGAGCCAGAATTTCTTGCGCTGCTCGGGAGTGACGGCGATGAAGCCCTCGGCGCCGCGGGCGTTGGTCATGCGGATCACCGCCGAGGCGGCGTTCATCACCGCGTTCTCGTCGTGGCCGACGATGTCGCCGATCAGCACCATCTTCGGCCGGCCGTGGCGCTTGGCCTTGGTCGCGTAGCCGACGGCCTTCACGTAGCGCTCGTCGAGGTGTTCGAGGCCGGCGAGCAGCACGCCGGCGGCGTTGCCTTCGCCGCCCGGCTTGAAGTAATCGGTGATCTCGACGATCGCCGGCACCGCCTCGCGCACCTGGCCGAAGAATTCCAGGCAGACGGTGCGCGTCACCGGCGGCATCTTGTGCAGCACCCAGCGCGCGGCGACGATCAGGCCGTCGGTGCCTTCCTTCTGCACGCCCGGCACGCCGCCGAGGAACTTGTCGGTGACGTCCTTGCCCAGTCCGTCCTTGCGGCAGTGCTGGCCGGGCATCGACAGTTCTTCTTCCGACAGCAGCTTCTTGCCGGTCGAATCGAAGCGACGGATGCGGAAGCGCACCGTGTGCTGCTCGTGGATCTTGCCGAAGTTGTGGTCGAGACGATCGACTTCCAGCCAGTTGCCGTCGGGGTCGACCATCTTCCACCAGGCCAGGTTGTCGAGTGCGGTGCCCCACAGCACGGCCTTCTTGCCGCCGGCGTTCATCGCGATGTTGCCGCCGATGCACGAGGCCGAGGCCGAGGTCGGGTCGACGGCGAAGACGCGGCCGGCGAGCGCGGCGGCTTCGGACACCTTCTCGGTGACAACGCCGGCGCCGGTGCGGATGGTGGCGTAGGTGTCGGTGTGGCCGGGCAGCACCAGTTCCTCGACCGGCCCCATGGCGAGCAGCTTCTCGGTGTTGATGACGGCCGACAGCGGCGTCAGCGGCACGGCGCCGCCGGTGTAGCCGGTACCGCCGCCGCGCGGGATGATGGTCAGGCCGAGCTCGATGCAGGCCTTGACCAGCGGCGCCATCTCTTCCTCGGTGTCCGGGTAGAGGACGACGAAGGGATACTCGACGCGCCAGTCGGTGGCATCCGTCACGTGCGAGACGCGGGCGAGGCCGTCGAAGGCGATGTTGTCCTTGCGCGTGTGCTTCGCCAGCACCTTCAGCGCCTTCCGCCGCAGCGCCGCGGTTTCCTCGAAGCGGCGCTCGAAGGCGTTCACCGCCCCTTGTGCGGCGTCGATCAGCTTCAGCACCCGGTCGTTGCCCTGGCGGCGCTTGTCGATCTCGCCGAGGCGATGGCGCAGCGCGTCGATCAGCGCCCGCCGGCGGTCGCCGTTGGCCAGCAGGTCGTCTTCCAGATAGGGGTTGCGCTGCACCACCCAGATGTCGCCGAGCACCTCGTAGAGCATGAGCGCCGAGCGCCCGGTGACGCGCTCGATGCGCAGTTCGTCGAGGATCGCCCAGTTCTCCGGTCCGAGCAGGCGGATGACGATCTCGCGGTCGGAGAACGAGGTGTAGTTGTACGGGATTTCGCGCAGGCGGGCGGTCATGGCCAATCCGGGGAGCTTCAAAAAAGGAATTTTATCGTATCGCGATGCAGCATGCGGAAGCGGATAGACCGGCGGGCCCGACAAACGGTTCCACGCCGTGTGCCGCAATCGGACTACAGCGCGCTACCCTGCGCCACCAGCCAGTAGCGCGCAAACTTGCCGATCGCCATGAACGCCATGCACGGCAGCCAGTGCAGGCGCAGCCAGCCGGCGGCGACGCACAGCGCGTCGCCGATCAGCGGCGCCCAGGCCAGCAGCAGTATCGGCGTTCCCCAGCGGCGGACGCGGTCGAGCTGCGGCAGCCGTTCGAGGCGCTGCCACTTCGGCAGCCAGCGGCCGCAGGCCCAGGAGGTGAGGCCGCCGAGGGTGTTGCCGACGGTGGCCAGCGCCAGCGCCGGCCCGACTTCGCCCGGATGCAGGCGGAGGAAGGCGAACAGCGCCGCCTCCGAGCCGCCGGGGAGCAGCGTCGCGGCGAGGAAGCTGGCGGCGAACAGCCCCCACAGCCCGGTTTCGGCGGAAATGTCCAGCCAGTCCAAGATGTTAGAATTCCAAGCTTATTCAGGGATGAAAGAAAAGAAGCGCATCATGCACCCGGATTATCTGGAAAAAATCCTCAACGCGCAGGTCTACGACGTTGCCGTCGAGTCGCCGCTCGACCTCGCGCCCAATCTTTCGGGACGCATCGGCAACCGCCTCTACCTGAAGCGCGAGGACATGCAGCCGGTGTTCTCGTTCAAGCTGCGCGGCGCCTACAACAAGATCGCCCACCTGTCGCCGGAGAAGCTGAAGCGCGGCGTCATCTGCGCTTCGGCCGGCAACCACGCGCAGGGCGTTGCGCTCTCCGCAGCGAGGATCGGCTGCCGGGCGGTGATCGTGATGCCGACGACGACGCCGCAGATCAAGGTGCAGGCGGTCAGGAACCGCGGCGGCGAGGTGGTGCTTGCCGGGATGTCGTACGACGAGGCCTACGCGCACGCGCTGGAGCTGGAGAAGGCGGAGAAGCTGACCTTCGTGCATCCCTTCGACGACCCCGAGGTGATCGCCGGCCAGGGCACCATCGGCATGGAGATCCTGCGCCAGCACCCGAAGCCGATCCATGCGGTGTTCGTCGCCATCGGCGGCGGCGGGCTGGCCGCCGGCGTCGGCGCCTACATCAAGCGGCTGCGCCCGGAAACGAAGGTGATCGGCGTCGAGACCTACGATGCCGACGCGATGGCGAAATCGCTCGCCGCCGGCAAGCGCGTGCGGCTGGACCAGGTCGGCCTCTTTGCCGACGGCACGGCGGTGAAGTTCGTCGGCGAGGAAACCTTCCGCGTCTGCAAGGAAGTGCTCGACGAAGTGATCCTGGTCGACACCGACGCCATCTGCGCGGCGATCAAGGACGTCTTCGAGGACACGCGCTCGATCCTCGAGCCCTCCGGGGCGCTGGCGATCGCCGGTGCCAAGGCCTACGCCGCGCAGCACAAGCTGAAGGACAAGGCGCTGGTGGCGGTGGCGTCCGGCGCCAACACCAACTTCGACCGTCTGCGCTTCGTCGCCGAGCGCGCCGAGATCGGCGAGCAGCGCGAGGCGGTGCTCGCCGTGACGCTGCCCGAGCGGCCCGGCGCCTACAAGAAGTTCGTCGCGCTGATCGGCTCGCACAACATCACCGAATTCAACTACCGCTACAACGACCGCAACGAGGCGCACGTCTTCGTCGGCATCCAGGTCGCCAACCGCGCCGAGTCGCTGAAGCTGGTCGACAGCCTGCAGAAGCACGGCTACCCGACGCTCGACCTGACCGACGACGAGATGGCCAAGCTGCACGTGCGCCATCTGGTCGGCGGCCACGTGCCGGGAATCGCCGACGAGATCCTCTACCGCTTCGAGTTCCCGGAGCGGCCGGGCGCGCTGATGAATTTCCTGAACAACATGAGCGCCGGCTGGAACATCACGCTCTTCCACTACCGCAACCACGGCGCCGATTACGGCCGCGTGCTGGTCGGCATGCAGGTGCCGGCGGCGGAGAACGGGTCGTTCAAGGAATTCCTGCAGAACCTCGGCTACGCGCACTGGGAGGAGACGCAGAATCCGGCGTACAAGCTCTTCCTCGGCTAATTCCTTCCGGTTATATTTTTATCGAAAACAGTTCTTTTGCGGAATAATGCGCGCTGAATAGACTCCGTTCATTTGCTTTTCGAGCCCATGAACGGAGTCCTGCCATGAAACAGCCGCTGCGCGCCGCCCTTGCCGGTGCCGCCTTCCTCGCCTCCGGCGCCTTCGCCCAGACCGGGCTGCTCAACGTTTCCTACGACCCGACGCGCGAGCTCTACCAGGAGTTCAACGCCGCCTTCGCGCGCCATGTCCAGGCCGGCGGCGGCGAGGCGCCGAAGATCCGCCAGTCGCATGGCGGTTCCGGCAAGCAGGCGCGCTCGGTTGCCGACGGGCTGGAAGCCGACGTCGTCACGCTGGCGCTGGCCTGGGACATCGACCTGCTCGCCGAGCAGAAGCTGCTCCCGGCCGACTGGCAGAAGCGCCTGCCGCACAACGCCTCGCCCTATACCTCGACGATCGTCTTCCTCGTGCGCAAGGGCAACCCGAAGCAGATCCGCGACTGGGCCGACCTGGCGCGGCCGGGCGTGTCGGTGGTGACGCCGAACCCGAAGACGTCCGGCGGCGCCCGCTGGAACTACCTCGCGGCGTGGGGTTACGCGCTGCAGCAGCCGGGCGGCAGCGACGCGAAGGCGCGCGAACTGGTCGCCGGCATCTTCAGGAACGTCGCCGTGCTCGACTCTGGCGCGCGCGGCGCGACGACGACCTTCCTCGAACGCGGCATCGGCGACGTGCTGATCACCTGGGAGAACGAGGCGCACCTGGCGGTCAAGGAGATCGGCCCGAACAAGGTCGACCTGGTCGTGCCGTCGCTCTCCATCCTCGCCGAGCCGCCGGTCGCCGTCGTCGACCGGAACGCCGGCAAGCACGGCACACAGAAGCTGGCGAAGGCCTACCTCGACTACCTGTACACGCCGGAAGGGCAGGAGGTCGCCGCCCGGCACTACTTTCGCCCGCGCGACGCGAAGGTCGCCGCGAAGTACGCGGCGCAGTTTCCGGCGGTGAAACTGTTTACCATCGACGAGGTGTTTGGCGGCTGGCAGAAGGCGCAGCAGGCGCATTTCGCCGACGGCGCCAGCTTCGACCAGCTCAGCCGCCGCCGCTGACCCTGCCGCGAGGAGACCGCCATGCCGCTCGCCGAACTCGTCCATTACCTGAACCGGCAGAACCGCGACCGCTACGGGCCGCAGCTGTGCCCCGGCGACGGCCTGTCGATCGGCCCCGCCGGCGTCCTTGGCCACGACGGCAACCTGCAGCTGCGCAGCGTCTTCCAGCCGCTGTCCGCCGCCCGCGGCGGGCGCATCGTCGGCCACGAAGCGCTGCTGCGCGCCGAGACCGGCGACGGCGAGGCGCTGACCGCGGCCGAGGTGTTCGGGCGGAGCGCCTCGCCCGAGAAACTGGTCTACCTCGACCGCCTGTGCCGGACGCTGCACGCGCTCAATTACCTGCAGCTCTCCCGCGCCGGCGGCGGCACGCTGTTCCTCAACGTCGAGCCGCGCCACGTGCGCGCGGTGAGCGGCGGCCACGGCCTGGTCTTCGAGGCGGTGCTGAAGCGCTGCGGCCTGTCGCCGGAGAACATCTTCTTCGAGTTGCGTGCCGGCGAGCTGGCCGGCGACCCGGCGCCGCTCGCCGAGGCGCTCGCCGCCTACCGCGCGCGCGGCTACCGCATCGCCATCGATCAGGCCGGGCCGGACCTCGACCGGACGTTGCTGGCGGCGCTGCGTCCGGAGCTGGTCAAGTTCGACGTGCGCACGCTCGAACGCTGGCGCGGCCCCGGCAACGCCGAAGCCGCCGCTGCCGACGTCGTGCGCGCGTGCCGTGCGACCGGCGCCGAAATCGCCGCAACGCACATCGCCGCCGTCCGCCACCTGTCGCCGGCGCGCGCCTTCGCCGCCGATTTCCTGCAGGGGCATTACCTGGCGCCGCCGTCGCCCGACCTCGGTCGCAGCGAACTGCCGTCGCTGCCGCTCGCCGCCGACGATGCGGCGCTCGCGCCGATCCGGCGTTAGCCGCTACACTGCGCACTTTCCGATCCGCCTCTCACCACTCTTTCCAACGGGGAACCGCCATGGCCCAGAACATTGCCGCCGACGTCACCGCGCTGATCGGCAACACGCCGCTGGTCAAGCTCAACCGCGTCGCCGCCGGCATCGACGGCACGGTCGTCGCCAAGCTCGAATTCTTCAACCCGGCGCACAGCGTCAAGGACCGCATCGCGGCGGCGATGATCGACGCCGCGCAGGCCGCCGGCCGCATCGGCTCGGGCACCGTCGTCCTCGAACCGACCTCGGGCAACACCGGCATCGGCCTGGCGATGGTCTGCGCCGCGCGCGGCATCAAGTGCGCCTTCGTCATGCCGGAGACGATGAGCCGCGAGCGCCGGCTGCTGCTCAAGGCCTACGGCGCCGAGCTGATCCTGACGCCGGGGCCGGACGGCATGGGCGGCGCGATCAGGAAGGCCGAGGAGCTGGCGGCGGCGGACCCGCGCTACTTCATCCCGCAGCAGTTCGAGAACCCGGCCAACCCGGACGTGCATCGTAAAACGACCGCCGAGGAAATCTGGCGCGATACCGACGGTGCCGTCGACATCGTCGTCTGCGGCGTCGGCACCGGCGGCACCGTTACTGGTGTCGGCGAGGTGCTGAAGGAGCGCAAGCCCGGCGTGCAGGTTGTCGCCGTCGAGCCCGACGCGTCGCCGGTGCTGTCCGGCGGGCAGAAAGGGCCGCACCCGATCCAGGGGATCGGCGCCGGCTTCGTGCCGAAGGTGCTGAACACCGGCATCTACGACGAGGTGCAGCGCGTAAAGAACGAGGATGCCTTCACGATGGCGCGCCGCATGGCGACCGAGGAGGGCCTGCTCGTCGGCATCTCGTCGGGCGCCGCCGTGCATGCCGCACTGGACGTCGCGCGCCGGCCCGAGAACGCCGGCAAGTTGACCGTGGTGGTGATCCCGTCGTTCGGCGAGCGTTACCTGTCGACCGTCCTCTACTCGCACCTGGAAGTCTGATGCCGATGGCCGGCGGCGACCCCTTCGGCTTCGACCGGGTCGTCGACCGTGACGGCGGCGATTCGGTGAAGTGGAACCGCTACGCCGGTTCCGGCGTGCTGCCGCTGTGGATCGCCGACATGGATTTCGCGGCGCCGCCGGCCGTCGCCGAGGCGCTGCAGCGCCGCGTCGCGCACGGCGTCTTCGGCTATGCCGAGCCGTCGCCGACGCTCGTCGCCGCCGTCCTCGGCCACCTCGAAGGCGAGTACGGCTGGCGCATCGACGCCGACTGGCTGGTCTGGCTGCCGGGGCTGGTCACCGGCCTCAACCTGGCCTGCCGTGCCGTCGACGGCGGCGTGCTGACGGCGACGCCGGTCTATCCGCCGTTCATGTCGGCGCCGCGTTTCGCCGGCCGGCCGCTGGCGACGGTGCCGCTGCGCCTCGAAGATGGCCGGCGCTGGACCTGGGACTGGGCGGCGCTCGACGCGGCGGCGGGCGATGCCCGCCTGCTGCTGCTCTGCCACCCGCACAATCCGGTCGGTCGCGCCTGGGACGAGGGCGAACTGGCGGCGCTCGCCGATTTCTGCCGCCGCCGCGACCTCGTCGTCTGCTCCGACGAAATCCACTGCGACCTGCTTCTCGACGGCCGCCGCCACCGTCCGTGGGCGACGCTCGGCGACGATCTGGCGGCGCGCAGCATCACGCTGATGGCGCCGTCGAAGACCTTCAACATCCCCGGCCTCGGCTGCGCCTTCGCGGTGATCCCCGAAGCCGGCCTGCGCCGCGCCTTCACGCGGGCGATGGCCGGCATCGTGCCGCACGTCAATGCGCTCGGTTTCGTCGGCTGCGAGGCGGCCTTCGCCGACGGCGGCGACTGGCGGCGGGCGCTCCTCGCCGTATTGCGGCGCAACCGCGACCGCGTCGAGGCGGCGGTCGCCGCGCTGCCGCCGCTCTCGATGACGCACGTCGAGGCCACCTGCCTGGCCTGGATCGACGCGCGCGGACTGAACCTGCTGCATCCGCAGGGGCACTTCGAGGCGCACGGCCTGGGGCTGTCCGACGGCAGCGATTTCAGTGCCCCCGGCTGGCTGCGCCTCAATTTCGGCTGCCCGCTGCCGACGCTGGAAGAGGCGCTGCGCCGGCTGGCCGCCGGCGTCGCCGCCGCCTGAAAATCCCGCGCCGGCCAAGGCCGGCTTGCGCGGTATCCGTTTGCGTCGTGCGTGCGCACACCCTCCGCAGCGCCTCGCTTCTGCGTTCCGGGCGCGACCCGCGGCGCTTTCCCGGTGGCCGTGCTCGGCGGGCGTTCGTTCAGCGCTGCGCGGCGCCGGCGCGCTGGCAGCCGGATTCGGTGACCACCGCGTCGAGCGGCAGGTCGTGCGCCGCCGGGCGGATGCTGGCGACGCGCTGGAAGTCGAAGCCGACGCCGATCGCCAGCGGGCGCGGCGCGCGTGCCGCCAGCGTGCGGTCGAAGAAGCCGCCGCCGTAGCCGAGGCGGTAGTTGCCGGCGTCGAAGGCGTTGACCGGCAGCAGCAGGACCTCGGGCAACAGGAAATCGCCGTCGGTCGGCGACGGGATACCGTAGCGGTCGGGTAGCAGCGGCTGTTCCGGCCACCAGTCGCGGAAGGCCAGCGGCTCGCCGGGGCGGACCACCACCGGCAGCGCGGCGCGGCTGCCGGCGGCCAGCAGGCCGGCGACGAAGGGCAGCAGGTCGGGTTCGTTCTGCACCGGCCAGCAGAAGCCGACGCAGCCGCCGGCGAGGTCGGGAAAGGCGGCGGCCAGCCGCGCGCGTACCGCCGCCGACAGCGCCGCGTGCGCGTCCGCCGGCAGCGCCATGCGGCGGGCGATCATGTCGCGCCGCAGCGCCTGCCGGAATTCGCGGTCGCCGTCGTTTTCGGGGCGTTTCTCTGTCGTCATTGTGCTATGCTCGGCGCACTCGTTGATCCCCGCCGATTGCCCGTCGCACAAGGGTTTCGGCCATTGCTGCAGCTTATCACATGACGTTTTTCCGCTCCGCCGCCCTGTTCGTTCCCCTGCTTTCCTGCTGCCTCCTCGCCGCCGCTCCGGCCGGTGCCGACGAGCGCGTCCTCGCCGCGCGCGAGGCCCTGCGCGGCGGCGATCATGTCCGCCTCGAACGCCTGGCCAACGAACTGCGCGGCCACGAACTGGCGCCCTGGGTCGATTACTGGCGACTCGTCGCCGGCCTGCCCGACCGCTTCGACGCCGTCGCCGCCCGCGACTTCCTCGCCCGCCACGACGGCAGCTACGTCGCCGAGAAGCTGCGCGGCGACTGGCTGAAGGCGCTCGGCAAGGCGCAGCGCTGGAGCGAGTTCGACGCCGAGTTCGGCAAGCTCGTCGCGCCCGACCAGGAATTGACCTGCTACGCGCTGCAGAGCCGGCGCGCGCGCGGCGACGCGACCATGCTCGATGCCGCGGTGCCGCTCTGGCTGAGCCTGATCGAGCCGCCGGAGGCCTGCTACCCGGTGCTCGAAGCGCTGATCTGGGACAAGCGCGTGCTCGCCGACGAAGTCTGGGCGCGCATCCGTCGTCAGTTCGAAGCGAACCGCACGGCCGCCGCGCGCTACAGCGCCAACTACCTGCCGCCCTCGCAGACGCCGAGCGCGGCGCAGCTCGACGCGGCGATCGAACGGCCGTTGCCGATGCTGGTCAAGTTGCCGGCGAACTGGGCCGAGCAGCGGCTCGGCCGCGAACTGGCGGTGCTTGCCGTGCAGCGCATCGCCCGCAACGATCCGCGCCAGGCCGCCGAGCAGCTGGAGAAACTGGCGCCGCGGCTCGACCCGGCGCAGCGCAGCTGGGCCTGGGCGCAGATTGGCTGGCAGGGGGCGCTGCGCCACTTGCCGGAGGCCGTTGGCTGGTTCCGTCAGGCCGGCGATACGCCGCTCTCCGACGAGGTCGTGCAGTGGAAGGTGCGCGCCGCGCTGCGCGCGCAGGACTGGGGGCAGGTGCGGGCGGCCATCGAACAGATGCCGCCGACGCTCGCCGCGCTGCCCGAGTGGACCTACTGGCTCGGCCGCGCCTACAAGGCCGGCGGCCAGCTCGGCGAGGCCGACGCACTGTTCCGGCGTATTTCCGGCCAGCCGAACTTCTACGGCAACCTCGCCGACGACGAACTCGACCGGCCGATCGTCGTGCCGCCGAAGGCGGCGGCGCCGACGCCCGACGAACTCACTGCCGCCGCCGCCAACCCCGGCCTGAAGCGCGCGCTGGCACTGCTCCGCCTGAACGTCCGCATCGAGGGCGTGCGCGAGTGGAACTGGACGCTGCGTGGCATGAGCGACCGCCAGCTGCTCGCTGCCGCCGAGCTGGCGCGGCGCGAAGACGTCTTCGACCGCGCCATCGCCGCCGCCGACCGGACGAAGGACGAGCACGACTACAGCCTGCGCTACCTCGCCCCCTTCGGCGAGCAGGTGCGCCCGGCGGCGCAGAAGCAGGGCGTCGACGATGCCTGGGTCTACGGCCTGATGCGTCAGGAGAGCCGCTTCATCACCAACGCCAAATCCTCGGTCGGGGCCTCCGGGCTGATGCAGCTGATGCCGGCCACCGCCAAATGGGTGGCGAAGAAGATCGGGCTGGCCAACTACCATCACGGCAACGTCAACGACACCGAGACCAACCTGCTGCTCGGCACCAGCTACATGCGCATGGTCATGGAAAGCCTCGACAACCATCCGGTGCTCGCTTCCGCGGCCTACAACGCCGGCCCCGGCCGCGCCCGCAAGTGGCGCGCCGAGCGGCCGCTGGAAGGCGCCATCTACGCCGAGACGATTCCGTTCACCGAGACGCGCGACTACGTGAAGAAGGTGATGAGCAACGCCGTCTACTACTCGGCGCTGTTCGAGGGGCGGCCGCAGTCGCTGAAGCCGCGCCTCGGCGTTATCGGTCCGCGCGGCGAGGTGGTCAAGGGCGCCGACCTGCCCTGAGCCGGCCGGGCGACGGCCGCCTGCGGCCGTTTCAGCGGTGCGCCTGGCGTGGGCGCAGCTCGCGGCCGGCCCAGCGCGCGAACTCGGCGCGCGTGCAGCTGCCCAGCCGGTGCCGGCCCTTGCCATCGACGACGCGGTAGATCAGCACGTCGTGCTCCGGTCGCTCGCCGGCGTGACGGTCGACGATCTGCCGCACCGACCAGTGGCGCCCGGGCCGCCGGCTGCCGTAGCAGCGGCCGACGGCGAACCCCGGCGGCGGCGTTCCGTGCTCTTCGCGGGCGAGCGCCAGAGACTGCTCGATCACTTCCCGCAGTTCTTCCGGCGCCACGTCCACGACGACGTTGAGGCGGGCCAGCGCCTGCCGGACGTGGCGTTCGTCGGGCAGCACGTCGGCGCTACCGTGCCCGCCGTCGACGTGCACGTAGCGCATCAGGCCGGACGGGTAGCGGCGCCAGGCGAAGGGGTAGTTCCAGGCGACGCCGACGGCGATCAGCAGCAGGCTGTTCAGGCCGACCGGGAAGAGGGCGTAGGCGAAGCCGAGCTGGTGGATTTCCGGGCCGCCGATCACCGC
>JANJTW010000188.1 GCA_024710925.1 Rhodocyclaceae bacterium
CGGGAACCGTTCGCAGGAGTATGAGCATGGATATGTCGGAAAAGAAGAATCTGCTCGAAAGCGTCGATGCCCGCACGCGGCTCGCCGGCTCGAACATGATGGAGATCCTGCTGTTTTCGCTCGGCACGCGCGAGACTTTCGGGATCAACGTATTCAAGGTGCGCGAGGTCGGCCGCACGCCGCACATCACGCGTACGCCGAACATGCCGCGCGGCGTCGAGGGGCTGATCTCGCTGCGCGGCAACGTCATCCCGGTGCTGTCGCTGTCGTCCTTCCTCGATCTCGAAGGCAGTGCCCCGCCCGGGCTCGGCAAGTCGATGATGGTCGCCGAGTATTCGAAGCGCACGCTCGGCTTTCTCGTCCATGACGTCGATCGCATCATCCGCGTCGACTGGGAGCGGGTGAAGGCGCCGGAAACGGTGCTCGCCTCCAATCAGGGCCTGATCACCGCCGTCATCGAGCTCGAAGGCGGTCATCTCGTCTCCATTCTCGACGTCGAGCAAATCCTCGCCAACGCCTTCGGCGAGGCGGTGATCGTCGATGTGCCGCCGGTGCGGGTATCCGAGGATGTCAGCGTCTTTTTCGTCGATGATTCGATCGTCGCCCGCCGCAAGATCACCGAAGTCCTCGACAAGCTCGGCGTCAAGCACAAGCACGCCACCAATGGCGCCGAGGCGTGGACGCGACTGCAGGCGATCGCTACGCATGCGACGCAGATGGGCAAGCCGGTGCGCGACGAAATTCGCGTCATCATGGTCGATGCCGAAATGCCGGAAATGGACGGTTACGTGCTGACCAAGAACATCAAGGCCGATTCCCGCTTCAGCGGTGTGCCGGTGATCATGCACTCGTCGCTGTCCTCCGAGGCGAACCGCGCGATGGGCAAGGCGGTCGGGGTGGACGGCTACGTCGCCAAGTTCGACGCCGAGGTGCTCGCGGACACTCTCCGTCCGCTGCTGGAAAGATAAGAACAGGGAGCGTGAAGCATGGCTGATCCGAAAATGAGGTTCCTGGTCGTGGACGATTTTTCGACGATGCGGCGCATCGTCCGGAACCTCCTCAAGGAGCTGGGGTTTACCAACGTCGACGAGGCCGAGGATGGGGTCATCGCGCTGCAGAAGCTGCAGGCGGGGGGCTTCGAATTCGTCGTCACCGACTGGAACATGCCGAACATGGACGGTCTGACCCTGCTCCAGACCATCCGCGCGACGCCGAACCTGAAGCATCTGCCGGTGCTGATGATCACCGCCGAGGCGAAGAAGGAAAACATCATTGCGGCCGCGCAGGCCGGTGCCAGCGGCTACATCGTCAAGCCGTTCACTTCGGCGACGCTGGCGGAAAAGCTGCAGAAGATCTTCGAGAAGATGGGAAAGGGTGCCTGAGGGCCGCTTAGGACAGAGGAAAGACAATGAGCAGCGATTCCGCAGAACTCGAAGCACTCTTTGACAGCATCGCGGCCGGGGCGCCGGCGGCGCCGCCGGCCCCGGCCCCCGTGGTTGCCCCCCCGCCGGCGCCCGCTCCGGCGGCGCGCGAGGTCGGCGATTCCGACGAACTGCAGGCCCTGTTCGATTCCATTGCCGGCGAAGCTGCCGTCGCGGCTCCGCCCCCGCCGGCGGCCGCTGGCGGCGACCCGGAAGACGAAGCGTGGGAGGGGCAGGCCAAGGTCTTCCAGCGCGTCGGCCAGATGGCCCGGCAACTGCACGATACCCTGCGCGAACTGGGCTACGACAAGCTGATCCAGCAGACCGTCGGCGCCCTGCCCGACGCCAAGGATCGTCTCGCCTACATCGCCAATCTGACCGAGCAGGCCGCCTGCAAGGTGCTTAACGCGACCGACGTCGCCAACCCGCTTGTCGATGCCCTCGAGCACGATGCGCAGGGGCTGGCGGCGCGCTGGGACCGCGTCTATGCGAACCAGATGGGCGTGGACGAATTCAAGCGACTGGCCGACGACACGCGTGTCTTCCTCAAGGAGCAGTTGCCGCAGAAAACCGGTGGCACCAAGGCGCAGTTGATGGAAATCATGATGGCTCAGGATTTCCAGGATCTCACCGGCCAGGTGATCAAGAAGGTGGTGACGCTCGCTCAGGACCTCGAAACGCAGTTGATGAACGCGCTGATCGAGGTCATGCCCGACGAACGCAAGACCGAATCGGTGACCAGCCTGCTCAACGGGCCGGTGATCAATGCCGATGGGCGTACCGATGTCGTCGTCGATCAGCAGCAGGTCGACGACCTGCTCGACAGCCTCGGCTTCTAGGAGAAGAACATGAGTGATTTTGCCGGGATGGAGGACCTGCTGCAGGATTTCCTGCAGGAGGCGCACGATCTCCTGTCCGACGTCGACAACAAGCTGGTCGATCTGGAGAAAATGCCCGATGACCGCAGCCTGCTCAACGACATCTTCCGCGGCTTCCATACCGTCAAGGGCGGCGCCGGCTTCCTCAACGCCACCGAGCTGGTCACCCTCTGCCACCTGACGGAAAACCTGTTCGACCGCCTGCGCAACGGCGAGATGGAACTGAATCCGGAACTGATGGATACCATCATGGCGGCGACCAAGGGGGTCCGCGACATGTTTGGCGAACTGGCGCAGGGGGTGCAACCGCGCCCGGCGCCGGACGAAGTGCTCGCCGGGCTGCGCCATGCGCTGGAGCTCGGTGCCGGACCCGCAGCGGCGCCGGCTGCTCCGGCGGCGCCGATGCCCGCCGTGACGGCGGCCGGCGGTCCCGACTGGAACGCGCTGCACGGCGCTGTCACCGGCCAGCCGGCGGCCAGCGCGCCGGCGTCGTCGACCGAAGTCATCACCAAGGCGGAGTCGCCCGCCGCCGCTTCGTCGCCGCCGCCCTACGGCCGTCGTACCGGCGACAAGCCGGGGGCGCCGGTGCCGGCGGGTACTGGCCGCCGCGTCGAGGAGCGTGCGGCGGCGCGCGAGAACACCATTCGTGTCGATACCGCCCGCCTCGATCAGGTCCTCAACCTGTCGGGCGAGATCGGCCTGATGAAGAACCGCCTGACCAGCCTGCGTGCCGACATCCTTGCCGGCAAGACCGATTCGGAGACGCTGCACGCGCTCGACCAGGCGGTTTCGCAGCTCGATCTGCTCGTTTCCGATCTGCAGAATTCGGTGATGAAGACGCGCATGCAGCCGATCGGGCGCCTCTTCCAGAAATATCCGCGCATCGCCCGCGACCTTGCGCGCCAGCTCGGCAAGGACGTCGAACTGGTCCTCGCCGGCGAGGAGACCGAGGTCGACAAGACGATGATCGAGGATCTCGCCGACCCGTTGATCCACCTCATCCGCAATGCCGTGGACCACGGCGTCGAATCGCCCGAAGAGCGCCAGGCTTCGGGCAAGCCGGTGAAGTCGGTGGTGCGCCTGGAGGCGCGCCAGGAAGGCGACCATATCGTCCTGATCATCGCCGACGACGGCCGTGGCATGAGCGCCGAGCGTATCCGCGCCAAGGCCATCGAGAAGGGGCTGATCTCCGAGGAGGAGGCGAACACCCTCGACGAGCGGCAGAGCCTGCACCTGATCTTCCTGCCCGGCTTCTCGACCAAGACGCAGATTTCCGACGTGTCCGGCCGCGGCGTCGGCATGGACGTGGTCAAGACCAACATCCAGAAGCTCAACGGCTCGGTCGACATCCGCTCCGAGCCGGGCAAGGGCAGCGTCTTCATCATTTCCTTGCCGCTGACGCTGGCCATCCTGCCGGTGCTGCTGGTGCTGCTCGGCGACCAGCCGTTCGCGCTGCCGCTGTCGCTGGTGCGCGAGATTCTGCCGATCGAGCACGGCAAGCTGCAGGAAGTCGGTGGCAAGGCGACGCTGGTCGTGCGCGGCGAGATCCTGCCGGTGGTGTCGCTGGCCAAGCTCCTCGGCTGGCCGCAGGACCATCCGCCGGAGTACGGTGTGCTGATGCAGACGGCGGAGCGCAGCTTCATCCTGGCGGTAGATAACTTCGCCGGTCGCGACGACGCGGTGATCAAGTCGCTCGAAGATTTCCGTCCGCGCGGCGTGGCCGGGGTGACGACGCTCTCCAACGGTCAGATCGTGCTCATCCTCGACATGAAGGAGCTGCTTTCCGATCTTGGGCAGCATCTGGACGTCGAGCCGCGCGGTACGAGCATGCGGGCGCTCGAATTCGGCTGATCGCTGCCGGCCGCCAGCCTCGGCTGGCGAATTGTTAACGAATTCAACGATTTGAAAAGGGGGCGATGCCCCCTTTTCTGCGTCTGCGCCGCACAACACCCGGTTGTTTTTTTGCAACGCGCCTAGAATCGTTAACAAAAAACCTCCATACCTCTTTAATTTTTATTGTTTTTTCCTATAATACCCGGAACCAAACTAGGCACCGGGCATGGCCGAAGACAGCGATCTCGAACGAACAGAACCTGCGTCAGGCCGACGGCTAGAGCAGGCGCGCGAAGAAGGGCAGGTCCCTCGTTCGCAGGAGCTGGGCGCTTTCCTCATTCTCATCGTCGCTGCCGCCGCCTTCTGGCTGATCGGCGGCTGGCTGGCGCAGCGGACCGCCACGATGTTCCGCCGCGGGCTTTCCCTGGACGAAAAGCTGGTCCGCGAACCCGAACAGATGCTTGTCAGGTTTGCCGACCTCTCGCTGGACATGCTGTTCACCTTCTCGCCGCTGCTGCTGGTGCTGATGATCGCGGCGCTGGCCGGTCCCTTCCTGCTGAATTCCTTCATCTTTTCGCCGAAGGCGCTGGCGCCGAAGCTGTCGCGGATGGATCCGATCCAGGGCATCAAGCGCATCATTTCCTGGACTGGCCTCGTCAACATGCTGAAGGCCGTCGCCAAGGCCGGATTGATCGGCGGCATCGCCGCCGCCGTCATCTGGAGCGAGCGCCACGACATCATCGCGCTGCTCGCGCAGCCGATCCAGGCCGGCCTGAATTCGGTCGGCCAGCTGCTCGTCTTCTCCTTCCTCGCCATCGTCGCGGCAATGATCCTCGTCGTCGTTGTCGACGTGCCGTTCCAGATCTGGCAGTACCACGACAAGCTGAAGATGACGCGCGAGGAAGTGCGCCAGGAAGCCAAGGAAATGGAAGGCGACCCGCACGTCAAGGGGCGCATCCGCAGCCTGCAGCGCGAGGCGGCACGCCGGCGGATGATGGCGGCGGTGCCGCAGGCCGACGTCATCGTCACCAACCCGACGCATTTCGCCGTCGCGCTCGCCTACAAGAACGGCATGGGGGCGCCCAAGGTCGTTGCCAAGGGCACCGGCGAGGTCGCCCGGCGCATCCGCGAGATCGGCGCCGAACACGGCGTGCCGCTGCTCGAAGCACCGCCGCTGGCGCGCGCGCTGCACCGCCACGTCGAGCTTGACCAGGAAATCCCGGGCGCGCTGTACGCGGCCGTCGCCGAGGCCCTGGCCTGGGTCTTCCAGCTGGCTACCTGGCGGCAGCAGGGGGGGCAGTACCCGGTGCCGCCGCGCGACCTGCAGGTGCCGCCCGAACTGGTGCCGGAGGCGGTAAATGGCTAATCCGGCACTGACCATGCAGAACATCTTCGGCCGCTTCGGCTATCAGCAGCTGGCGGCGCCGCTGCTGATCATCCTCATCCTGGCGATGATGGTGCTGCCGCTGCCGCCGTTCATGCTCGACCTGCTGTTCACGTTCAACATCGCCATCTCGGTGATCGTGATGCTGGTCGCCATCTACACGCTGAAGCCGCTCGACTTCTCGGTCTTTCCGACGATCCTGCTGGTCACCACGCTGCTGCGCCTGGCGCTGAACGTCGCCTCGACCCGCGTCGTGCTGCTGCACGGCCACGCCGGACCGGACGCCGCCGGCAAGGTGATCGAGGCTTTCGGCCACTTCCTGGTCGGCGGCAACTACGCAATCGGCATCATCGTTTTCGCCATCCTGGTGATCATCAACTTCGTCGTCATCACCAAGGGCGCCGGCCGCGTTGCCGAAGTGTCCGCCCGCTTCACGCTGGATGCGATGCCCGGCAAGCAGATGGCCATCGACGCCGACCTCAACGCCGGCCTGATCGGCGAGGACGAGGCGAGGAAGCGCCGCTCGACGATCGCGCACGAGGCCGAATTCTACGGCTCGATGGACGGTGCCTCGAAGTTCGTCCGCGGCGATGCCGTCGCCGGCATCATCATCATGCTGATCAACGTCATCGGCGGCCTTTTCGTCGGCGTCCTCCAGCACAATATGGACGTCGGTGCGGCGGCCAAGACCTACACGCTGCTGACCATCGGCGACGGCCTGGTGGCGCAGATCCCGGCGCTGATCATCTCGATCGCCGCCGGTATGGTCGTTACCCGCGTCGGCGACGCGGAAGCGGGCGACATCTCGCAGCAGTTCATCGCGCAGATGTTCAACAAGCCGCGCGTGCTCGCCATCACCGCCGGCATCCTCGGCATGCTCGGCCTGATCCCGGGCATGCCCAACTTCGTTTTTCTGCTGCTCGCTGGTGCGCTCGGCTGGCTTGCCTGGCATCTGAGCAAGCGTGCCGAAGTCCCTCTGCCGGCGCCGGTACCGGTGGCACCGGCCGTGCCGACGGAAACGCAGGAAGCGAGCTGGGCCGACGTTGCACCGCTCGATGTCCTCGGCCTCGAAGTCGGCTATCGCCTGATTCCGCTGGTCGACAAGTCGCAGGACGGCGAGCTGCTGCGCCGCATCCGCGGCATCCGCAAGAAATTCGCGCAGGAAGTCGGCTATCTCGTTTCGCCGGTGCATATCCGCGACAACCTCGAACTGAAGCCGAACGCCTACCGCATCCTGCTGAAGGGCGTCGAGATCGGCCAGGGCGAGGCTTTCCCCGGCCAGCTGCTGGCGATCAACCCGGGGCGCGTCGCCGGCACGCTGCCCGGCACGGCGACCAAGGACCCGGCGTTCGGCCTGCCGGCGCTGTGGATCGAGGCGACGCTGCGCGACCAGGCGCAGGCTTACGGCTACACCGTTGTCGACGCCAGCACCGTCGTTGCCACGCACCTCAACCACCTGATCCTGTCGCACGCCGCCGAACTGCTCGGGCGCCAGGAAGCGCAGGCGCTGCTCGACCACCTCGCCAAGGAAATGCCCAAGCTCATCGAGGATCTGGTGCCGAAGGTCCTGCCGCTCGGCACGGTGCAGAAGGTGCTGCAGAACCTGCTCGAAGAGGGCGTGCATATCCGCGATATGCGCACCATCGTCGAGACGCTGGCCGACCACGCGACGCGCACGCAGGACATCGAGGTGCTTACCGCGCAGGTGCGCAACGCCCTCGGTCGCGCCATCGTCCAGCAGCTCTACGCCGGCAGTTCCGAGATGCAGGTCATGTCGCTCGATCCGCAACTCGAACGCATCCTCGTCCAGGCCGTTTCCGGCGGTGGCGACGCGGCGGCGATCGAGCCGGGCATGGCCGACACGCTGATGCGCGAGGCGGCGGGCGCCGCCCAGCGCCAAGAGGAGCTCGGCCTGCCGGCCGTGTTGCTCGTTCCCGCCAATCTGAGAACCCTGCTGTCGCGCTTCCTGCGCCGCAGCATCCCGCAACTCAAGGTGCTTGCCCACAGCGAAGTGCCTGACACCAAGATCATCAAGGTCACCTCGATCATCGGAGGTAGAGCATGAACGTCAAAAAATTCGTCGCCCCCACCGCACGCGATGCGCTGCGCAAAGTAAAGGAAATCCTCGGGCCGGACGCCATCATCCTCTCCAACCGCGGGCTGCCCGGCGGCGGTGTCGAGATCATGGCCGTCGCCTCGCGCGACATGGCGGCGATCGCACCGTCGCCGACGCCGCTGCGCGACGTGGCGCCGCGCCTCGACAGTGCCCCCGCGACCGCCGGCGTACCGGACCTCGCCGACTACAAGGTCAGCCTGTCGGGTGCAGCCGTCGCGCCGACACCGCGCGCGCCGTCGCCGTCGCCGTCACCGGCCGTGACCCGGCCGGTGGCACCGATCGCCTCGCGACCGATGCCGCGCATGGAGGCGCCGCCGCCCGCCGCGTCCGCCCGTAGCGAGGCCGAGGTCGTTCCGGCGTCGGTGATGGCCGAAATCCGCGCGCTGCGCCAGATCGTCGAGCAGCACCTGGCCGGCTTCGCCTGGGGCGAGACCGCGCGTACCGAGCCGGTGAAGACCGAGCTGCTGCGACAGATGCTGGACACCGGCTTTTCGCCGCAGCTTTCCCGCGAACTGCTCGACGACCTGCCCGGCGATCTCGATGCGCGCCAGGCGCAGGCCTGGGCGAAGGGCGCCGCCGACCGTGCGCTGCGCACGCTCGGCAGCGACCATGACATCATCGAGCGCGGCGGCGTCTTTGCGCTGGTCGGCCCGACCGGCGTCGGCAAGACCACCACCACCGCCAAGCTGGCCGCCCGCTGCGTGCTGCGCCATGGCGCCAGCAAGCTGGCGCTGGTGACCACCGACGGCTACCGGATCGGTGCCCACGAGCAGTTGCGCATCTACGGCCGCATCCTCGGCGTGCCGGTGCATCTGGTGAAGGACGGCGATGACCTGCGGCAGACGCTGGCCGAGTTGTCGCACAAGCACATGGTGCTGGTCGACACGATGGGCATGAGCCAGCGCGACCAGATGGTTACCGAACAGATCGGCATGCTCGCCGAGTGCAACGTGCAGCGCCTGCTGCTGCTCAACGCCACCAGCCGCGGCGACACGATGGACGACGTCGTCCGCGCCTACCGCGGCAGCGGGCTGGCCGGCTGCATCCTGACCAAGGTCGACGAGGCGGCCAGCCTGGCGCCGGCGCTCGACGTGGCGATGCGTCACAACCTCAAGCTGCACTACGTTTCGAACGGCCAGCGCGTGCCCGAGGACCTGCACCTGCCGAACCGCGCCTATCTCCTGCACCGCGCCTTCAAGGATGCGCCGGAAACGTCGCCGCACCGTTTCGCCGGCGTCGAACCGGGACTAGTCATGGCCAACGCCGGCGTCGCCGCGATGGGAGGACGTCGTGGCTGAGTATCGCGGCGATCAGGCGGCCGGTCTGCGCCGCCTGTTCAGCCAGGAAAGCCTGCGCGTGATCACCTTCGCCGCCGGCGGCGAGGGCGTCGGCAAGACCGTCGCCGTCGCCAACATCGCGGCGGCGATGGCGCGCCAGGGCAAGGAGGTGCTCGTCCTCGACGAGAACACCGCCGGCAACGTCGCCGCCGTCTTCGGAACGGCGACGAAGTACGATCTCTATCACGTCATCAACCGCGACCGGCGTCTCGGCGAGGTGCTTGTCCATGTCGCGCCGGGCGTCCGCGTGCTGCCTGCCGCGCGCGCCGTGAAAAAGCTCGGCAAGCTCGCCCGCTACGAGCAGGATGCGCTGATCGAGGCCCTCGGCGCCATGGAACATCCGGCCGACGTCATCCTCGTCAATGCATCGACCGACCACCCGCTCGGTTTTTCACCCCTCGGTCTGGCGACGCAGGAAACCGTCGTCGTCGCATCGGCCAGCGGGGCGGCAATCACCGACGCCTACGCGCTGATCAAGAAGGTCAGCCTCGGCTATGCCCGGCGTCATTTCCGCATCCTGGTGAACAAAGTGAAGAGCGCGGCCGACGCCCGGGCGATTCACGCCAATCTGGCGCAGTTGGCCCGTCAGCGCGGTGTCGCGCTGCTCGATTACGCCGGCCACGTGCCGCTTGACGATGCATTGCGCCACGCTGCCAAGCTGTGCCAGCCGGTCGTTGCCGCCTACCCCGAGTCCGCGGCGGCGGCGGCGCTGCGCGCTGTCGCCGGCGAGATGCTGCACTGGCCGCCTGCCGAGAGTGAGGCGGGCGGACTCGAACAATTCGTTCAGCAACTGCTACACTTGAGCCAACGCATAGACCCGGTCACCATCCACGCCGGATAGAACCCGAATCCCATGTATACCGCTGCAGGGCAGCTCGAGAAAGAGCAACTGGTGCAGCGCTTCGCGCCCCTCGTCAAGCGCATC
>JANJTW010000189.1 GCA_024710925.1 Rhodocyclaceae bacterium
CATGGTCGAGGCGGCGACGCTGGAGGCCGGCGGCAGCATCGTCGTCAAGGGCGGCGTCGTCGGCAGCCTCGGCCGCAAGGAAGGCGGCGAGCACGTCATCCGCTGCGGCGGCTCGTTCAACGCGGCCTACGTGCAGCAGGCACGGATCGAGGCGGGCGACGGCATCTTCATCGACGATACGGCGATGCAGTGCGAGCTGATCGCGGTGAACCATGTCCTCGTCGGCAACAAGCGGCGCGGCCATATCATCGGTGGCCGGACGCAGGCGACGCTGTCGATCAAGGGCAAGGTACTCGGCTCGCCGAACCGCGTCGTCACGCGCTTCGAGATCGGCGTCGATCCGAATCTGCACAAGCAGGCGCAGGAGAAGGCGAAGGCGCGCGACGGCAAGGAGACGCAACTGCTCGAAATCAGCAAGCTGCTCGACTTCGCCGTCCACAACCCGCAGCGCATCCGGCCGGAAATGCTCGACAAGGCACGTGCCACCGCCGCCTCGCTGTCGGCCGAGATCGCCGCGCTGCGCGACGAGGAGCAGGCGCTGGCGAAGAAGATCGAACTGGCGCAGCAGTCGCGCGTGATCGCCAGCGAGGCGATCCACGAAGGCGTCGAAGTGGTCATGGGGACGGCCCGCTACCGTGTCGTCGGCGAACATGGCGCCGGCGCCATCGGCCTCGGCAAGGGCGGCCTCGGCCTATTCTCCATCGACGAGGCGGACGGCGGCTGAACGTTCGCTCGCCCGCTCAGCTGGGCGGGGCGCCGGAATCGCAGCCCCGGCCGGCGGCGATCCAGCGCGCGACAAAGCGCACGGCAAGGCGGCGGCCGCAGCGCGGCAGCCAGCGCAGATGCCGTTCCGGCGCGAGCAGCAATCCGCAGGCGTAGCGTTCGCCTTGCCAGTCGAGCGCCGGGCAGGTCCCGTACCGGCGGCGGAAGACGATCATCGCCAGCGGACAGGGCTCGGCGGCGCAGCAGACGCCGCAGCCGTTGCATGGCGCGCCGGCCGGCGGCTTCGGCGGTGCTGCTGCGTGCAGCAGGACGATTCGCGCCGCCGCCGTTGCGCTAGCCACGCCGTCCTCGTTCCCGTCGCCGCGCCCCGGCTTCATCCTGAACAGAACCTTGCGGGAACGCCGGGACGCGCAGCCGGCACCGCCACCGGCGGGAAGGCTTGGCGCGCCGTTGCCGCGGCTCGCCAGGCGGTCGCAGCCCGGGCCGGCCGCGGCGGGATCGGCGAAAGTGCGGCCGGCGGCGTCATTCGGCGCGCAGCGCCTCGACCGGGTCGAGCCGCGCCGCCCGCCGCGCCGGCAGTACGCCGGCGGCGAGGCCGATGCCGATCGCCGTCGCCTCGGCGAGCAGCACGAAGCTGAGCGGCGTGTGCACCGGCAGCGCCGGCACCGCCAGATGGATCAGCTGCGCCAGGCCGACGCCGAGCGCCAGCCCGAACAGCCCGCCGAGCGCGGAGAGCGTCACCGCCTCGCCGAGGAACAGCCCGAGGATGGTCCGCCGCGGCGCGCCGAGTGCGACCATCAGGCCGATCTCGCCGGTGCGCTCGCTGACGGCGATGGTCATGATGGTGACGATGCCGACGCCGCCGACCAAGAGCGAGATGCTGCCGAGCGCGCCGACGGCCATGGTCAGGACGTCGAGAATCTTGGAGAGCGTCTTCAGCATGTCCTCCTGCGTCGTGATCGTGAAGTCCTCGCGGCCATGGCGGGCGATCAGCGTCGACTTGATCGCCGCGCTCACCTGCGCCGCCGGCACGCCCTCGGCGTACGACACGTGGATTTCCATCAGCCCGTCGCGGTTGAACAGTTCGAGCGCGCGCGCCGCCGGGATGTAGGCGGTGTCGTCGAGGTCAATGCCGAGGAACTGCCCCTTGCTCTCCAGCACGCCGACGATGCGGAACTGGTTGCTGCCGATGCGCAGCTTGGCGCCGAGCGGGTTGGCCGCGCCGAACAGTTCCTGCTTCAGCTTCGCACCGAGGACGACGAAGGCGCGCGGATTCTCGGCATCCTCGACCGGCAGGAACTGGCCGCTCTTCACCCTGATGCTGAAGATCTTCGCCATCGCCGCGCCGACGCCATAGACCGTCGTCCGGCGCAGCCGGCCGTTGGCGTTCACCTCGGTATTGCCCCACACCGTCGGCGTCACGCCGGTGACGTGGGGCAGCCGCTCCAGGCTCTGCGCGTCGGCCAGCGTCAGCGGCCGCACCGAGGTCGGGATGCCCGAAGGGTGCGGCCCGGCGGTCTTCGTCTTGCCCGGGCCGATGCCGATGACGTTGGTGCCGAACTGCGTGAACTCGGCGAGCACGAAGCGGTGGATGCCTTCGCCGATCGACGTCAGCAGGATCACCGCGGCGATGCCGACGGCGATGCCGAGCAGCGTCAGGAAGGAGCGCAGCCGGTGCGCGGTGATCGCGCGCAGGGCGAGCTGGACGGAGTCGGCCGGGCGGATCATCGCGCGCTCACCGCTTCGACAGCGCCTGCACCGGATCGAGCCGGGCCGCCCGGCGCGCCGGCAGCACGCCGAAGACGAGGCCGGTGACGAGCGCCGTGCCGAGTCCGGCGATCACCGCCCAGGCCGGCGGCCAGGCCGGGAAGGCCGGATAGAGGTGGCGGATCAGCGCCGCGCCGGCGTGGCCGAGCGCGTAGCCGAAGAGCGCGCCGGCCAGCGAGAGCATGCCGGCCTCGGTCAGGAAGGCGGCGCGGATGGTGCCGCCGGTGGCGCCGAGCGCCTTCAGGAGGCCGATCTCGGCGGTGCGCTGCGTCACCGAGACGAGCATCACGTTCATCACCAGGATGCCGGCGACGGCCAGGCTGATCGCGGCGATGCCGGCGACGCCCAGTGTCAGCGCACCGAGCAGGCGGTCGAAGGTGGCCAGCACCGCGTCCTGGGTAATCACCGTGACGTCCTCCTCGCCGTCGTGGCGGACCTTGACGATCTCCGTCACCTGCGCCTTCGCCGGCTCGATCGCCTCGCGGCTCTTCGCCTCGACCAGCACGCGGAACAGCGTGTTGCTGTTGAACATCTGCTGCGCCAGCGCCACCGGCACGAAGACGATCTCGTCGGTGTTCATGCCCAGGCCCTGGCCGCTTGCCGCGAGCACGCCGACGATGCGCAGGCGGCGGTCGCCGACGCGCACCAGCCGGCCGAGCGCCGGCTCGCTGCCGAACATCTCGTTGCGCACCGTGGCGCCGATCACCGCCTCGCTGGCACCGCGCCGCCAGTCGCCGGCGGCGAGGAAGCGGCCCTGCGCCATGTCCAGCTTGCGCACCTGCGTGTATTCGGCCGTCGTGCCGGCCACCATCACCTCGCGCAGCCGGCCGCCGACGCTGATTTCCGACGTGCCGACGGCGATCGGGGAAACGTTCTTCACCGCCGGTGCGCGCAGGAGCGCCTCGGCGTCGTCCACGGTCAGGTCGCGCGGCGTGTTGGTGATCGCGTTGCCGGGGTTGAAGCCGCCGGTCTGCGAGCGGCCGGGCAGGACGATGACCAGGTTGCTGCCGATCGACGAGAACTCGTCGATCACATAGCGCCGCGCGCCGTCGCCGAGCGCGGTGAGGACGACGACGGCGGCGACGCCGATGGCCATCGCCAGCACCAGCAGCACGGTGCGCAGCGGGTTGCCGGTGGCGGCGTCGCGGGCGAAGCGGAGCAGGTCGGGGGCGCGCATGGGGCGGGGGTCAGGTGGCCGAATCGTGCTTCAGCGCCCCGTCCTCCATCATCAGCCGCCGCCTGGCGCGGCCGCCGAGCGCCGCGTCGTGGGTGACGACGATCAGCGTCACGCCCTGCGCGTTGAGCCCTTCGAGCAGGCGCACGACCTCGTCGCCGGTGGCGCGGTCGAGGTTGCCGGTCGGCTCGTCGGCGAGGATCACCGCCGGCCGCATGATCGTCGCGCGGGCGATCGCCACGCGCTGGCGCTGGCCGCCGGAGAGCTCGTCCGGACGGTGGTTGGCGCGGTCGGCCAGCCCGTAGTCCTGCATCGCCTGCGCCACGCGCGCGGCGCGCTCGGCCGGCGCGATGCCGGCCAGCGTCATCGGCAGCGCGACGTTCTCGGCGGCGGTCAGCCGCGGCACGAGATGGAAGCTCTGGAAGACGAAGCCGATGCGCTCGCTCCTGACGCGCGCCTGCTCCTCGGCCGAGAGCGTCGTCACGTCGCGCCCTTCCAGCCGGTAGCTGCCGGCGTTCGGCCGGTCGAGCAGGCCGAGCAGGTTCAGGAGCGTCGACTTGCCGGAGCCCGATGGCCCCATCACCGCAACGTATTCGCCGGCGTCGATCTGCAGGTCGAGCCGGCGCAGCGCGTGCACCTCGCTGTCGCCGAGATGGAAGACGCGCTCGATGCCGGACAGCGCGATCAGCGGCGCCGCCATCACTTGCCGCCGTTCTTCTTCTCGTCGGCGACCCAGGCGGCGCCGGCCTTGACGCCCTCGCGTTCGAGCGAGGTGACGACGCGCTCGCCGGCGGCCAGCCCGTCCACCACCTCGGTGTATTCCCAGTTGGCCAGCCCGGTCTTCAGCTGCCGCTCGACGAGGCGGCCGTCGCCGCCGGCGACGAGCACGCGGCCGCCCTCCTGCAGCGCCGAGGTCGGCACGCGGACGACGTCCGCGCGCACGTCGAGGATGATCTCGATGTCGGCGCTGTAGCCGACGAGCAGCTTGCCCGGCGCCGCCGGGTCGTCGAACAGCGCCTCGACATCGACCGTGCGCGCCTGCTTCTCGACCGCCGAGACGTAGGGCGCGACGCGCTTCACCGTGCCCGGGAAGCTCTGCTTCGGCAGCGCGTCGAGGCTGATGCGCACCGGCTGGCCGGCGGCGATCTTCGGCGCGTCGACCTCGTCCATCGGCGCCTTCACGTAGAGGCAGGAATCGTCGATCAGGTCGATCGCCGGCGGCGTCGGCACGCCGGGGGGCGACGGGGTGGAATACTCGCCGACCTCGCCGACGATCTTGGCGACGGTGCCGTCGAACGGCGCGTAGAGTACGGTGCGCCCCTGCTCGACGCGGGTCGCCTTGAGCTTTGCCTCGGCGGCGGCAACGTCGGCCTTCGCCGCCTCGCAGCCGGCGCGTTTCGCATCCGCCTCGGCGCGCGCCGTTTCCTCGCGCGAGCCGGAGACGAAGCCGCGCGCGCGCAGCGAGGCCTGCCGCTCGGCTTCCTTCGCCGCGTTGGCGGCCAGCGTGCACACCTCGTTCACGCGCCGCCGCGCCGTCTCCGTCTGTGCGCCGGCGAGCGTCGCCTGCGCCTGCTGGTCGTCGTTCCACAGCTTCATCAGCAGCTGGCCCTTGTGCACGCGGTCGCCTTCCTTCACCGCCAGCAGTTCGATGCGACCGCCCATGATCGTCGACAGCTTGGTGCGCTGGCAGGCCTCGACGGTGCCGGCGCGGGTGTTGGCGATGCTCGATTCGACCTTGCCGCGGTCGATTTCGGCGACGACGACGGCCACCGGCTGCGGCCGGCCGGCCCACCAGACGGCGGCGGCGACGAGGGCGAGGGCGACGAGGGCGAGGGGCAGGCGGCGGCTCCAGGTGCCGAGGGTCATGGCGGCGGGTTCTCCGGTTCGGGTCGAAAATCAGGAAACGTTGATATTGTCGCATCGGCCGCCGTCCGGCGCATCCCCGGCGCGACGCAGGAGCAGCAGGGCGGCTTCGAAGACGATTTCGTCCCCGTCGCGGACGAAGCGGGCGCGGCCGGCGGCGCCCTCGGCCAGCAGGTAGTCGGCGAGCCCGGGCTGCAGCGCCTCGTAGTCGGCGAGGGCGGCGCGGCGCGTCTGCGCGGCGACGGTGTCGACGGCGAAACCGGCGGCCGCCGCCGTCGCCCGCACGCGCGCCGGATGGGCCAAGCCGATGTGCAGGACGAAGGCCTCGCCGTCGTCGGCAAGCGCCGCCGGCAACTGCGCGATCAGTGCGCAGAGCAGCTCCGCGCCGTCGGCGCCACCGTAGCGGTCGAGGCGGAAGCCGGCCGGCCCCGGCGTCTGCGGCAGGTTGGCGCAGACCAGCGCAGCCCGCTCGCCGCGGTCGAGCAGCGGCTGCAGCAGGCTGCCGTCGACGAGCAGCGCCTCGTCGGCCATCGCCAGCCGTCGGCGGTGTCGGGTCAGCGTACGTGCCAGCGCGGCGAGGCTCGGCCGGTGCGGGTCGCTGAAGATGATCCGCGGTAGCCGCTTGCCCTGCCGGGCGAGCGCTTCGAGCAGCGCCAGGCCGAAGGCGCCGCAGCCGCAGCCGACGTCGATGGCCAGCGCCGGCGCGACGACGCCGGGCGCGACCTGGCGGAAGAGGTCGACGTTCTCCGCCGACAGCGGGTGCGTGCCGGGTGCCAGGTCGAGGCGCAGCGGCGCGCCGCCGGCGAAGGGCAGCGTCGCCTGGCGACGGGCCAGCGTGCGCGCGAGCAGTGCCGACAATGCCGCCCGCTCGGCTTCCGGCGCGGCGCTCCCGGCGATGTCGCGGCGGGCCTGCGCGGCCCGGCGCGCGGTGACGTCCGGCGCCGCGAAGCAGGCGGCGTAGGCCGCCGGCAGCGCGGCGAAACCGGCGAACAGGCGGCCGTTCTCGCCGTCGCGGACGAGCAGGCGGTTGCCGGGAATGTCGCGGGCGAGCACCGGCACGCCGGCGGCCATCGCTTCCGCCAGCGCGTGGCTGAGGCCTTCGTGCTCGGAGGCGTTGATGACGAGGTCGGCCTCGCGCAGCGCCGCCAGGTAGTCGGCGCGCGGCAGGCCGTCGTGCAGCCGCAGGCGGCCGCGCAGGCCGGGCCGCTCGGCTTCGAGTCCGGCGATGCGCGCGCGCAGCGCCGCCGCGTAGTCGGCTTCGAGCGGTGGCCCGAGGACGACCAGCACGTGTTCGGGAAAATCTTCGGCGAGCGGCGCCGCCAGCGCCTCGATGGCCGGCAGCACGCCCTTGAGGCGCCGCAGCGCGGCCGGCAGCAGCACCAGCCGGGCGTCCGCCGGCAGGTCGAGGGCGGCGCGCAGCGAGAAATGCGAGGCGGTGGCGACGTCGATGCCGTTGGCCAGCACCGTCGTCTCGGCCGGCGCGGGCAGCCCGGCGAGCGCCTGCCGCTGGCCGTCGTTGAGGCAGATCAGGAAGTCGGCGGCGGCGAGCGCGGCGGCGATCGCCGGCCGCTTCGCCGCTTCGGCGAGGTCGGCGTTGACGTCGGTGCCGCTGGCCAGCAGGCCGTAGGGCAGCGGCGTTTCCTCGCCGGCGAAGGCGGCGTGCAGCAGCGCACCGGCGCGGTGGAGGTGGATGCCGAAGGCGAGGTCGATGCCTTCGCGCGCGGCCAGTTCGCGCAGCCGGATGGCTTCGCGCGCCAGCACCGCCGGCGAGGTCGCCGCATCCGGGGCGGCGGGCAGCGGCCGGAAGCGGACGTCGGCCAGCGCCGACCAGGCCGCGGCGTAGCGCCGCGCCGTCTCGGCATTGCCGGTGGCCGGCGTCAGCTTGCCGCAGATCAGCAGCGCCGGCCGTTCGCCGGCGCCGGGGCGCGGCAGTTCGCGGTACGAGCAGCGCTGCCAGCCGGCGACGGCGGTCTGCCAGTCGCCGCTCGCCAGCACCGCCATCTCGTGCGCGCGCGCCGGCGAGCGGGCGAAATCGTCGGCGGCGTCATCGCTTTCCGGGTAGCCGGGATGCACCATCAGTTCGACGGACAGCGGATTTTCCGGCGTCGGCCGCCACTCCGCGGCGAGGCCGGCCAGCGCCGCAGCGACCGTCTCGGCCCGCAGCCGCCCGCCCATCGTCGACTGACCGAGGAAGGCCGCCGTCGAATAGACGCCGTGTGCCGCGAAGACCGGCGCGGCGGCTTCGGCGGCGGCGGCGACGGCGCGGTGGAAGGCGGCGTCGAACTCGGCGTCGGGGGGGATGTCGGCGAGGCCGCGCTGGCGCGGCAGGCGGACGCAGCAGACGCCGTACTCGCGGGCCATGACCGGCGCCAGCACGGCGGCGACCGCCGGCTCGACGTGGATGTGGTGGTGGCCGTCGACGTGGCTCGGCAGGTCGCCGGTGAGCGCGACGAAGTCGTCGAACTGGGCGCGGATTTCGCGGGCGATGGACGCGGCGTCGATGTCGCCGGCGGCGAGCGCGCGGCGCGCGCCGGCCTTGCCGCGCAGGCGGCCGTCGGCGCCGGCCAGCGCACCGTCGGTCAGCGGCCGGCCTTCGCTCAGGTTGAGGTGCAGGCCGAGCGGCAGTCCGGCGGCGACGGCGGTGGTAGCGGCCGCGACGGCGGTCGGGCCGTTGACCAGCAGCGAGGCGGAGGTGACGGCGCCGGCGGCAAACAGTTCGAAAATGCCGGCGTCGCGGCCGGGGCCGCTGCCGAGGTCGTCGGCGTTGACGATCAGCCGGCGGGCCGGCGGGGCGAGGCGCAGCGGCTGTTCCATGCGTGCGCAGCCCGGGCCGGCGGCCGGTCAGCGGAAGCGGTTGATCGCGTCGCGCGTTGCCAGCGCCGCCTGCCGGGCGGCCGCTGCGTAATCCTCGTTGCGGCCGGCGTAGAGGATGGCGCGCGAGGAGTTGATCATCAGGCCGGTGCCGTTGGCCGTGCGGCCGGCGTTCACCGTCGCCTCGATGTCGCCGCCCTGGGCGCCGATGCCCGGCACCAGCAGCGGCATGTCGCTGGTCAGCTCGCGCACGCGCGCGATCTCGGCCGGGAAGGTGGCGCCGACGACCAGCGCGCACTGGCCGCTGGCGTTCCATTCGCTGGCGACCAGGCGGGCGACGCGCTCGTAGAGCTTCATGCCGCCGACGTGGAGGAATTGCAGGTCGCTGCCGCCGGGGGTGGAGGTGCGGCAGAGCAGGATGACGCCCTTGTTCCTGTAGGCGAGGTAGGGCTCGACCGAGTCGCGGCCCATGTACGGGTTGGCGGTGACGGCGTCGGCGCCGTAGCGCTCGAAGGCCTCGATGGCGTACTGCTCGGCGGTGCTGCCGATGTCGCCGCGCTTGGCGTCGAGGATCACCGGGATGCCGGGGTAGGTGACGCGGATGTGCGCGATCAGCGCCTCCAGCTGGTCCTCGGCGCGGCGCGAGGCGAAGTAGGCGATCTGCGGCTTGAAGCAGCAGACGAGGTCGGCGGTGGCGTCGACGATGCTCTTGCAGAACTCGAAGATGGCGTCGTCGCGGCCCTGCAGGTGCACCGGAAATTTCGTCGGGTCCGGGTCGAGGCCGACGCAGAGCAGGGAGTCGTTGCGGGTCCAGGCGGCGTTGAGCGATTCGATGAAGGTCATGCGTCTTTCTCCGTTTTCTGTGCGGCGGCCGCTTCGGCGGCCTGCCGGCGGGCGATTTTTTCGCGGAAGCGGGCGTTCTTGCTTTCGTCGGCGAAGCGGAAGCGGCCGGACAGTTCGCAGCCCTTCATGCCCGGATCGCACGGCAGATCGTTGATCTTGCTGCAGCGGTCGTTTACCTCGTGGGGGCAGCCCCAGCCTCCGGCCATCTTTCTTCCTTCCTCCGCAAAGGGGGTATTTTCGCACCGACTCGCGGCGCGTGCATGCCTGCGCTGCGAGCTTCTTCCGCGGATCTTCGTTCCGCGGCCTGAAATGACGCCATGATATGACCCAGATCAATGTCGAGCCCGAATCGCGGCCTTACGATCCCGTGGTCGCCGACCGGCGGACGTCAATGCAGCGACTCGGGGGGGTTATGCGTATCAGGACATTCATTCTGGCCGCATCCGCGGCGGTCGGAATCCTATTCTTCGGGGGCACCTATCTGATGATGGGCGGCATCCTCGACCAGGTCGTCAAGGCCAACGCCGTGCGCACGTCCGACGCCGTCGCCCGCGTCACCTTCACCTCGATGTACCAGCTGATGAGCGCCGGCTGGAAGCGCGCCCAGGCCGAAGCCTTCCTCAAGGCGACGCACGGCGCCGGCGCCGAGTCCGGGCTGGATATCGAGATTTACCGCGGCAAGCTGGTCGAGGCGATCTACGACGCCATCGAGCAGGCGCCGATGGACAGCCAGATCCTCGGCGCCCTCGCCGACGGTCGCCGGCGCCATCTGGAAGGCGAGAACTCGGTGCGCCACATCTACCCGCTGGTCGCCGAGGAGCGCTGCCTGCGCTGCCACCGCAACGCCACCGAGGGCTCGGTGCTCGGCGCCATCGAGATCCGCCAGGAATTCGGCCCGGTCGTCGCCGACGCGCGCGGCGACCTCGTCGTCGCGCTCGGCGCGCTGCTGCCGTTGATCGTCGCGCTCGCCAGCGTCGTCGTCTGGTGGGTCTGCCGGCGCATCGAGGATTCGCTGTACGACCTCGGTGCCAGCCTCGAACGTGTCAATTCGGTGAGCGACCTGCGCCAGGTCGCGCTCGACCGGCACGACCTGCGCTTCCTCGAACTCAACCGCCTCGTCGGCTCGCTCGACGTGCTGGTGAACAAGCTGCGCACGGTGGCCGTCGACAAGGACATCCTGACCTTCGAGATCGGCCTGCTCGAGAAATTCGTCATCACCTCCGACGTCGTCCGCGACTGGCGCGAGTACGTCGGCCAGCTGCTCTCCGACATCAATCGCGTGATGCCGGCGCATGTGCTGTTCTCGGTGTTCAAGATCGACGACGAGGTCTTCGACCTAGAGATCTTCTGGCGCGGCCGGCCGTCGCCGGCGACGAAGTCGATGATGGAGACGCACATCCGCGCGGCACTCGCCGACAGCCCGAACTTCTCCGACATGACCGCCTGTTCGCTCAACCACCACGTCGTCGACGGCGACCTCGCCGAGGTCGTGCTCAGCGAGGACGCGGTGGCGGTGCGCGTGAAATCCTTCTTCGTCGATTCGCCGAAAATCGGTGGCATCGTCGGCATCGGCGTGCATTCCGAAGTGCTGGAGGACGAGACGCGGCACCTGGTGATGGAAAGCGTGCTGTCGACGCTGCTCAACGTCGTCGGCTCGGTCAAGGCGATCTACAAGTACACCCGCGACCTTGAGTACTACGCGACGCGCGACCCGCTCACCGACCTCTTCAACCAGCGCGTCTTCTGGGAGCTGGCCAACTACGAGATCGGCCGCGCCGCGCGCCACGGCTATTCCTTCGGCCTGCTGCTGATCGACCTCGACAACTTCAAGGTGATCAACGACAGCCACGGCCATCCGGTCGGGGACCGGTACCTGCAGCAGTTCGCCCGCGAGGTGCAGGAGGCGCTGCGCGCCGGCGACGTGCTCGCCCGCTACGGCGGCGACGAGTTCGTCGCCATCCTGCCCGAGGCCGACCTCAACGGCGTGGCGATGGTCGCCGAGCGCGTGCGCGCGGCGATCGAGGCGATGCAGCTCGAACTCGACGACGGCGTTCGCCTGCGCGGCACCGGCTCGATCGGCATGGCGGTGTTCCCGGAGCACGCCGACAACGCCAAGGATCTCTTCCTCTTCGCCGACAACATGATGTACAAGGCCAAGGCCGGCGGCAAGGACCGGGTTGCCGTGCCGACCGCCGACGACGTCGTCGACGCTTTCCGCGACATCACCGAGAAGAGCGCGCTGGTGCTGGAAGCCATCGAGTCGAAGCGGGTCATCCCCTTCTTCCAGCCGATCCTCGACGTGGCGACGAAACACATCGTCGCCTACGAGGTGCTGTCGCGCATCGAGGTCAACGGCGAGATCATGCGCGCCGACGAGTTCGTCGAGATCGCCGAGAAAATGGGCGTCATCCACCGCCTCGACGCGCTCGTCATCGAGGCCGCGCTCGCCCGCCTGCGCGAGATGGAGCACGACGGCCGCGTCTTCATCAACCTCTCGCCGCGCGCGCTGGTGCTCAGTGAATTCGGCCGCAACGTCCGCCAGATCGTCGCTGCCAGCGGCTTCCGCAACGACCAGATCGTCTTCGAGATCACCGAGCGCGACACGGTGAAGAACATCTCGATGCTCGAACGCCTGCTCAACGAACTGAAGCTCGAAGGGTTCAAGCTGGCCATCGACGACTTCGGCTCCGGCTTCTCGTCCTTCCACTACCTGCGCCGCTTCCCGATCGACTACCTGAAGATCGAGGGCGACTTCATCGCCAACATGCTGACCAGCCAGAAGGACCGGGCGGTGGTCACCAGCATCAAGTCGCTGGCGCAGGAAATGGGCATCACCATCGTCGCCGAATTCGTCGAGTCGCAGGAAGTGCTCGACGAACTGCATCAGATGGGCGTGCATCTGGCGCAGGGCTACTACATCGGCAAGCCGCAGCGGGAGACCATTTCCGCCGACTGGCTGGCCCCCGTCAAGGACTGAGCGGCGCTCAGAAGCCGCTGCCCGGCTGCGCCAGGTAGGCGGCCTCGGCCGCCGTCGATTCCCGGCCGAGCGCCGCATTGCGGTGCGGGAAGCGGCCGAAGCGGGCGATCACCTCGTGGTGCCGGCGCGCATAGTCGAGAACGTCGTCGAAGCCGGGCTGTTCCGCGGCCAGCGCGGCGAACAGCGCCAGCGAGCGCGCCTGGTCGGCGAGCGACTCGCCGTGCTCGAACGGCAGATAGACGAAGAGGCGCTCGACGCCGTTCAGCGCACGGTCCCAGCCTTTCTCCAGCATTCCGCCGGCGAGCCGCCGCGCCCGCTCGTCGCCGGCGAAGGCGCGCGCCTCGCCGCGGAACAGGTTGCGCGGCAACTGGTCGAGCACGAGCAGCAGCGCCAGCGCGTCGCGCGGCGCCGCTTCCCATTCCGCAAGCCCGCCGGCGAGCGCCGCCGCCACAGTCGGCAGGAAGCGTGCGCGGATCGCCGCATCGAACGCTGCGTCCTTGCGGAACCACTCGCCGCGGAAGCGGCCGTGCCCCGGCGCGCCCGGCGGCAGGAACCAGAAATCGAGAATCTCCCCGCTTGTCGCGATGCCCATGCGCAAGTCCTCCACGGCGTCACGCTGACGCTTTCCGTTCGCCTTATTCCTTACGACAAGCAGGGATCCCGTGCCGTTCCTGCGCAGGTCCGTTGCCGGAAAGGTCGGCAGCGAAGCCGCTCCTCCCCGGGCCAAGCCGCATGCGATCACGGCGATAGGCGATTCGGAGCGTTACGACCGGGGGGGCGACCATCGTGCACTGAGCGGGCGTCGCGCAGATGTCGATTCACCGATGCCTCCGGAATGCGCGACAATGGATCATCGCACCGACAGGGAGAGAGATCATGGCTGACCCGTTGCAGTCCCTCGACATGGTCAAGGCTTCGGCCATCGACATGGTCGTCAAGTTCGGGCCGAAGGCGCTGGTCGCCGCGGTCATCATGGTCGCCGGGCATTTCGCCGGTCGCTGGACGGGCCGCATGCTGCTGCGTCTGCTCGCGCGTTTCCAGCTGGAGGCGCCGGTGCGCTCGCTGCTGGTGCGCGTTGCCTACCTCGTGGTGCTGGCGCTGTTCGCGATCATGGCGCTGCAGAACCTCGGCGTCGAGCTGCTGCCGCTGATCGCCGGCCTCGGTGTCGCCGGTGCCGGCGTCGCGCTGGCCATGCAGGGCCTGCTCGGCAACATCGTCGCCGGGCTGACGATCATCTTCACGCACCCCTTCCACGTCGGCGACTACATTTCCATCGGCGACGAGGAGGGCGAGGTGCTCGACATCACGCTGTTCAGCACGACGCTCGGCCACACCGACCGCTCGAAGGTGGTCATCCCGAACCGCAAGATCGTCGGCGAGATCCTGCACAACTACGGCAAGCTGCGGCAGCTCGACCTGGCCGTGCGGGTGGCCTACGGCACCGACGTGAATCTCGCGCATCGCCTGATCGACGAGGTGCTGCGCGCCAACCCGCGCGTGCTGCAGGACCCGGTGCCGGTGGTCGGCGTCGAGCAGCTGGCGGAGTCCGCCGTCGCCATCGCCATCCGGCCGTGGGTCGCCGTGCCGGATTACGTGGCGGCGCGCCGGGAAATCAACCAGGCGGTGCTCGAAGCCTTCCGCGCGCAGGGCGTGGCGATTCCGTTCCCGCAGCGCGAGGTGCGGCTGCTCGGCGCGACGGCCTGAGCCGCGCCTCGGGTAGAATGGCCGCCCCGCCGCCGCCATGGCGGCCCTTCGTTCCGCCCGGGCATTCCGCATGAAACCTTCCATCGAACCGATTTCCTTCCACGGCCTCGACGCGCTGCGCCTGACCGGTCCCGACGGTGCGTCCGCGGTGATCGCGCTGCAGGGCGCGCAGGTGCTCTCCTGGCGGACGCCGGATGGCCGCGAGCGGCTGTACCTGTCCGAGCGGGCCGTATTCGACGGCAGCGTGCCGGTGCGCGGCGGCATTCCCGTCTGCTTTCCGCAGTTCGCCGCGCAGGGCCCCCTGCCGAAGCACGGCTTCGTGCGCACGCGGCCGTGGCAGGTGAGCGCGCAGCGTGCCGGCGACGACTACGCGCTGGCGACGCTGGCGACGAGCGACGACGCGGCGACGCGGGTGCTGTGGCCGCATCCGTTCCGGCTGGAACTGACGCTGATGATCGAGGCCGGCCGCATCGATCTCGAACTGTGCGTGGCGAATACCGGCGAGGCGCCGCTCGCCTTCACCGGCGCGCTGCATTCCTACCTGCGCGTGGTGCAGGTCGAGGACGTGGCGCTGGAGGGGCTGCGCGGCTACGACTACCGCGATGCGGCCAAGGGCGGCGGCATCGTGCGCGAGACCGGCACCGAGCTGATCGTCGAAGACGAGACGGATCGCGCCTATTTCGGGGCGAAGCGGCCGCTGCTGCTGAAGGCGGCGAACCTGTCCACGGGCATCGCGCAGGAGGGCTTTCCCGATGTCGTCGTGTGGAACCCGTGGGTCGATAAATGCGCGGCGATCGCCGACCTGCCGGCCGACGGCTGGCGGCACCTGCTTTGCGTCGAGGCGGCGGTGGCGCGCAACCCGGTGACGGTGGCAGCCGGCGAGGAATGGTACGGCCGGCAGACGCTGGTCGCGGTGTGAGCGGTCGCGGGGGTACGGAATGAGCTACAGCGAACGGTTCGTCGAGGAAGCGCCGACGCGCGAGGCGGTCGATGCGCTGCCCGGCCCGGTCGTGCTCGAATTCGGCGCCGGCTGGTGCGGCCATTGCCAGGCGGCGCAGCCGCTGGTGCAGGCGGCGTTCGCCGGCTATCCGCAGGTGCGCCACCTGCGCATCGAGGACGGCCCCGGCCGCCGGCTGGGGCGCAGCTTCGGCGTCAAGCTGTGGCCGACGCTGGTTTTCCTGCGCGACGGCGCCGAGGTGGCGCGGCTGGTGCGGCCGACCGCGGTCGCGGCCATCGACGCGGCGCTGGCGCGCATCGCATGAGCGCCATCGACTTCTCGGCGCTCGACGCCGCCGGCCTCAACCTGCAGGCGGTCTTCGATCTCGCCGCCCTGCCGGCCGACGTGCGCGCGCCGCTCGATCCGGCCGGCGCCTACCGGCGGCTGATCCTGATCGGCCACGGCGGGCGGACGCTGTGGGAACGGGTGCAGGCGGCACGCCTGTCGTCCGAACATCCGATCGACGATTTCACGCGGGCGACCGTCGTCGCCTGGCTCGCCGGGCAGCTGCCCGGGGTGGCGCATGCGCTGGTCTATCCCGGCGACGGCCCGGTCGGCCTGCAGGCGCTCGGGCGGCTCGCCGGCTGGCACCACGAATCGCCGTTCCGCGTCGGCGTCAATGCCGCATGGGGTTCGTGGTTCGCCTACCGGGCGGTGCTGCTGGTCGATGCCGATCTGGCCGTGACCCCGCCGATGGCCGGCGAATCGCCGTGCGCCGCGTGCGCCGGCCAAGCCTGCGTGTCCGCCTGCCCGGCCGACGCGCTGCGCGAGCGCGCGTTCTCGCTGGCGAAATGCATCGCCTATCGCCGGCAAGCGGATTCGCGCTGCCGCGTCACTTGCGTCGCGCGCACCAGCTGCCCGGTGCGCCCCGAGCATCGCTACGACGACGCGCAGATCGCGCACAGCTACGTACGCTCGCTGGCGATGATCGAGCGCTGGGGCTGAGCGCTTCTGCCGGCGCCCGGCTTCAACACCGCCAGCAGCACGCCGGCGGCGGCGAGCGCGATGCCGCCGAAGGCCGCGCTCTCGATCGTCTGCCCGAACAGCAGGTAGGCGACGATCGCCGTGCTCACCGGCATCAGGTAGAAGATACTGGCCACCCGGCTGACTTCGCCGCGCTGGATCAGGAGGCCGAGCAGCGTCACCGCGCCGACCGAGACCGGCAGCGCCATCCACAGCAGCGCGACGACGAACTCGCCGTTCCAGTCCGCCGTTCCCGATTCGAACAGCGCCGCGCCGGCGAACATCGGCACGGCGCACAGCGCGTGCTGCAGCGTGCTGCCGGTGAGCGGGGGCATCCCCGGGCAGCGCGCCTTCTGGTAGAGGTTGCCGGCCGACATGCCGACGAGGCCGAGCCCGGACAGCAGCGCCGCGTCGAGATAGGCGGGGTCGATCTGCAGCCGTCCGCGCAACACCAGATAGACGCCGGCCAGCCCGAGCAGCAGGCCGAGCCATTGCCGCGGCGAGACGCGCTCGCCGAGCAGCGGCCCGGCGCCGAGCGCGACCAGGATCGGGTGCAGCGCGATGATCAGCGCCGACACCGCCGGCGGCACCCCGCGCGCGATGCTGTAGAAGACGCCGGCCGAGAAGAGGCCGATGCCGAGCAGGCCGGCGACGCCGATGTGCGCCGCCGCGCGCAGGTCGTGCGGCCACGGCGCGCGCAGAGCGACGGCGATGCCGGCGAGGATCGCCGCCGCCAGCGCGAAGCGCAGGCCGAGGAAGAGGAAGGGCTCGGCGTGCGGCAGGCCGAGGCGGGCGCCGACGAAGCCGGAGCCGGAGAGTGCGACGAAGAGCAGCGGTAGCGTCGCCGGCCAGCCGAATATGCGTTTCATGGCGTCGTCGCCGTCAGCCGCCGCGCCGCCTGCGTGCGGCCGGCGTAGCCCCAGCTTTCGGCCGGCAGCTCGCGGATCGCCACGTAGCTCGCTTCCGGCACGCCGCCCAGCGTGTCCGCCAGCAGCGCGTGCATGGCGGCGATCGTGCGCGCCTTCTCCCCGGCGTTGTTGCTGCCGGCGGTGATGGCGATCTCGCAGTGCGCCGGCGTCGCGCCGGCGGCGACGCTCTCGCCGCCGACCAACCAGTCCGCCGCGCCGGCGGTTTCGACGAGCACAGCGGTGACTTCGCGGCGCTTGCCGAGCAGGTCGACGATCAGGTCGGTGGCGCGCCGGCCGAGCCGCTGCCGGGTGCCGGCATCCGCCGGCCGGCCGAGGGTGATGCGGATGAAAGGCATGGTCGTTCTCCTTTGGGCTTGCTTCACGACCACTCTAGCGGCTACGATAAAATTACAGAAATTGATTTATCTGCGATCAAAATACTGATAAGGAATTATGCGAACCCGCCATCTCGACCCCGAGGCGCTGCGCGCGCTGGTCGCCATCGCCGACACCGCGAGCTTCTCCGCCGCCGCGCAGCAGCTCGGCCGGACGCAGTCGGCGGTGAGCCTGCAGATCAAACGGCTGGAGGAAACGCTCGGGCAGACGCTGCTGCGCCGCGTGCAGGGGCGGGTCGACGGCGCCACCGCCGAGGGCCTGGCGCTGCTCGGCTACGCGCGCGAGATCCTGCGCCTGAACGACGAGGCCTGCGCCAGCATCGCGCCGGACGCGGTTGCCGGCACGCTGCGCGTCGGCTTGCCCGAGGAGCTGATGGAGAGCGTCTTCCCGGCGGCGATGGCGCGCTTCCGCGCGCTTTACCCGCGCATGCGCCTGCTCGTCCGCGCCGATGCGGCGGCGCGCCTGCGCGATGCGCTGGCCGACGGCGAGCTCGACCTGATCGTCTTCAAGCACTGCGGCGGGGCGTTGCCGCGGCAGGCGGAAACGCTGTGGCAGGAGCCGCTGCTGTGGGTCGTCGGCGAGGCCTGGGCGACGGCGCTGCCGGCGCCGCTGCCGCTGGCGCTGTTCGGCGAGAACTGCGTCTTCCGGCTGGCGGCGACGGCGGCGCTGGCCAAGGCGAAGCGCGACTGGCTGCTCGCCTACACCGGCAGCAGCCTTGCCGGCCTGCGCCACGCGGTGCGCTGCGGGCTGGGCGTCAGTGTGCTGCCGCGCAGCCTGCTGCAGCCAGGGCTGTGCGTCGTCGAGAAGGGGTTGCCGGCGCTGCCCGAGGCGCGCCTGCTCGCCGCCGCGGCGAGCGATCTGCCGCCGGCCGGCATGCGGCTGCAGGCTTTGCTTGGCGAGGAGATCGCCGGCCAGCGCGGCATGGCGGCCGCGGCCTGAGCGATCCTTGGCGGCCGGGTTTCCGTCGCGCCGGCGGGACTTAAACCGGGGGCGGCGGACGCCGCCACAGCGGCGAAAGGCCGAGCAGTCCGAGTAACGGGCCGGGCAGCAGCAGCCAGGCGACGGCCAGCCCCCAATCGTCGAGCAGCCGGGTGGCGAAGGCGATGGCGACGACGGTGATGGCAAAGCCGATCGAATTCTGGATGGCCAGCGCGCTGCCGACGATTTCCGGCGGACAGGCCTTGGCCGACAGCGCCGAGAATTGCGGCGAGTCGGCGACGACGCTCATTCCCCAGAGCAGCAGCACGGCGAAAATCAGCGCCGCCGGCGCGCTGCCGAGCAGCGGGAAGACGAGGCAGCAGGCGGCCGAGGTGGCGAGCGCGACGGCGGCGACGCGGGCGCTGCCGAAGCGCGCCGTGAGCTGGCCGCCGAAGACGCAGCCGAGCGCGCCGATGCCGATGATGGCGAAGGCCTGCGCGGCGACACCGAGGCCGAGCGCTTCCGGCAGGCCGGCGCGGACGACCAGCATCGGCACCAGCGTCCACATCGCGTAGAGCTCCCACATGTGGCCGAAGTAGCCGAGCGCGGCGGCGCGGAAGTCGGGAATGGCGAAGGCGCGGAAGACGCCGCCGAGCGAAATGTGGGGCGCGCCGTGCTTGCGCTTGAGGTGCGGGCCGTCACCGAGCAGCAGGATCAGCAGCGCGGCGACCATCGCCAGTGCCGAGGCGGCGAGGATCGGCGCCTGCCATGGCCAGGCTGCACCCAGTACGCGGATGCCTTGCGGCAGCGAGGTGCCGAGCGTCAGCATGCCGACCAGCCAGGCCAGCGCGGCGCCGGCGCGCTGCGGCTCCCAGCTGACGATCAGCTTCATGCCCAGGGGGTAGACGCCGGCGAGGCTCAAGCCGACGAGGAAGCGCCAGCCGAGACCGGAGGCGATATCGTGCGCGAGCCCGGCGAAGGCCGCATTGGCGGCGGCGCCGATGACGGCGCAGACGGCGAAGATGCGGCTCGCCGGAAAGCGGTCGGCGAGGCCACTGACGGCGAAAAGCAGCGTGCCGAGGATGAAGCCGAGCTGCGTGGCGTTGGTCAGCGAACCGATGTCGGCGGGGCTGGCGCCCCATTGCCGCATCAGGCCGTCGGCGGCGCTGTTGGCGGAGAACCACAGCGAGGTGCCGAACAGCTGGGCGAGGACGATGACGGCGATCGGCGTGCGCGCCGTCATCGTTCCGCTCCCCTTATTTCGCGGGCTTTGCAGCCCACGAATCCTTCAGCGTCACCGTGCGGTTGAACACCGGCGCGCCGGCCTGCGAATCGACGCGGTCGGCGACGAAGTAGCCGTGGCGCTCGAACTGGAAGCAGTCTTCGGCCTGGGCGTCCTTCAGCGAGGGTTCGAGCCGGGCGGTGATGACCTGCTTTGAGTTCGGGTTGATGTCGTCGAGGTAGTCGCGTTCCAGCTCCGGCGCGTCGCCCTCGCGCCGCGCGCCCGGCGCCGGAACGGCAAACAGTCGGTCGTAGAGGCGCACTTCGGCGGTGTAGCCGTGGGCCACCGAAACCCAGTGCAGGTTGCCCTTGACCTTGACGCTGTCGGCGCCCGGCGTGCCGGACTTGGTCTCCGGCAGGTATTCGCACAACACGGCGGTGACCTTGCCCGAGGCGTCCTTCTCGCAGCCGGTGCACTTCACGATGTAGCCGTATTTCAGGCGGGCCATGTTGCCCGGGTAGAGGCGGTGGAAGCCCTTGCTCGGCTCTTCCATGAAATCCTCGGCCTCGATCCACAGCTCGCGCGAGAAGGGCATGGCCCGCTTGCCGAGTTCCGGCTTGAGCGGATGGTTCGGCGCGAAGGCTTCCTCGCTCTGGCCTTCCGGGTAGTTGGTGATGATCAGCTTCAACGGATCGAGCACGGCGACGCGGCGCTCGGCGGATTCGTTGAGCACTTCGCGGAAGCAGTCCTCGAAGGTGACGTAGTCGATCAGCGAGTCGTGCTTGGAGACGCCGATGCGCTCGGCGAAGAGGCGGAAGCCTTCCGGCGTGTAGCCGCGGCGGCGCGCGCCGACCAGCGTCGGCATGCGCGGGTCGTCCCAGCCGTCGACATGCTTTTCATCGACCAGCTGGATCAGCTTGCGCTTCGAGAGCACGACGTAGGTCAGGTTCAGGCGCGAGAACTCGATCTGCTGCGGCAGCGGGCGTTGCAGCTTGCCGCCTTCGGCCAGGCGTTCGAGCAGCCAGTCGTAGAACGGGCGCTGGTCCTCGAATTCGAGCGTGCAGATCGAGTGCGTGATGTTCTCCAGCGCATCCTCGATCGGGTGGGCGAAGGTGTACATCGGATAGACGCACCACTTGTCGCCGGTGTTGTGGTGCGTGGCGTGGCGGATGCGGTAGATGGCCGGGTCGCGCAGGTTGATGTTGGGCGAGGCCATGTCGATCTTCGCGCGCAGGATGTGCGCGCCGTCCGGGAACTCGCCCTGCTGCATGCGCTTGAAGAGGTCCATGCTCTCGGCGGCGCTGCGGTTGCGGAACGGCGAGTCCTTGCCCGGCTCCTTCAGCGTGCCGCGGTTGGCGCGCATCTCGTCGGCGCTCTGGCTGTCGACGTAGGCGTGGCCGGCTTCGATCAGGTACTCGGCGAACTCGACCATCCAGTCGAAGTAGTTGGAGGCGTAGTAGAGATTCTTCTCCCCCTCCTTCTCCCACGAGCAGCCGAGCCATTTCACCGCATCGATGATCGAGTCGACGTACTCCTGCTCCTCCTTCTCCGGGTTGGTGTCGTCGAAGCGCAGGTGGCAGCGGCCGCCATACTGCTCGGCCAGGCCGAAGTTGAGCAGGATCGACTTGGCGTGGCCGAAGTGCAGGTAGCCGTTCGGTTCCGGCGGGAAACGGGTGCGGATCTTCGCCGCGTCGAGTGGCGCGCCGGCGTGGTCGGCAGCGGTGCCGGGCTGGCCGGCCCAGCGGCGCTGCGCGTGCTTGCCGGCGGCGAGGTCGGCTTCGACGATGTTCTTGATGAAGTTGGCGGCGGGAACGGCCGGGGCGGTTTCTTTGGACATGGCGGGGGCGTTGGCTTGGCGCGAAAGCCGCATTCTAGCAGGGGCCGGCCGGCCCCCGCGTCAGTGCCGGCCGGCGACGCGGCTGCGAAAGAGCGCGAGGATGGTCGGGTCGTGCTTGCCGCTTTCCTCGCGTTCCAGCGTCGCCATCACCTCCGCGTGCGTGCGTGCCGGGTGGTAGGGGCGCGGCATGGCCATCGCGTCGTAGCTGTCGGCGATGCCGAGGACGCGCGCCAGCGCCGGGATGTCCTCGCCGGCGAAGCCATCCGGGTAGCCGCTGCCGTCGTAGCGCTCGTGATGGTGGCGGACGATGGTCGCCACCTCGTCCATGCCGTCGATGCCGATGCTGCGCAGGATGCGCTCGCCGCGCACGGCGTGGCTCTGCATCACCTGCCACTCGTCGGCGGAGAAGCGTCCCGGCTTGCGCAGGATCTGATCGGGAATGCCGATCTTGCCGATGTCGTGCATGGCGCTGGCAAGCCGCAGCAGGCGCAGCTCGCGCTGGCTCAGCCGGCAGGCCCGGCCGAGTTCGCCGGCGAGCGTGGCGACGCGGTCGCTGTGTTCGCGCGTGTGGCCGTCGCGTTCGTCGAGCGTGGTGATCAGCGTGCGGGCGAAGTGCTCGGGCGACATGGCGGACTCCCTCGGGGTGGCCGGACGACGGAAGTCCGTCGCCGCGTTTCTCCGGTTGGATCGCATTGCCGCGGGCGGGTTCCTTCGCGTTCAGCCGCCGCGCAGTTCGACCAGCAGGCGGGCGGCCTTCGCCGCCTGGTCGATGACGCGCCGCAGCGTGCTGAAGCTGCGCGTCAGCGATTCCATCGCGGCGATGTCGATCTCGCCGCAGGCGCCGGCCGTCAGCAGGTCGGCCTTCAGGCGCTGGTAGCCGGCCTCGAATTCCTCGGCCTGCGCGCTGCTGAGCGGTGCGAAGGGTTCGGTATCCGGATTGAGCTGGACGAGCAGGTCGTCGGCAAGCTTGGCGAGTGCGAGCAGGTTGCGTTGCAGCGGGGTGTCGCCGAGCGTGGCGATGGCCGGGTGGCCGGTGGCGATGTCCGGCGCCACTTCGCCGCAGGTCTCGTAGTAGCGCTGTACGCGCAACAGGCGGGCGAACTCCTGCGCCGTACCGGCCGACATCGGACCGCGGTTGACGCGGGCAACGAAGTCGGCGATGGCCCGGTTCAGGCCGGGCAGGGCGGCCGATTCGTCCGGGCGGCCGGGGATGCCGGTAAGCGTGCCGAGGCGCGCCCAGACGCCGCCGACGGCCATGCCGCCGAGGCGGACCAGTTCGCGGCGCAGGGCGTCGGCGGCCAGCGACGGCACCGAGGCGACGTTGCGGTCGAGGAAGTGCGGCTGCGAGATCGTTTCCTCGCGGGTGCGGAAGCGGCGGAGCAGGAAGGCGGCGAGGGGGTCGCCGAGCGGCCACATCAGGATGACGCCGAGGACGTTGAACACCGTGTGGAATAGCGCGAGGCCGACCGCCGGCGACGAACCGAGGGCAAAGGCATCGCCGAGCAGGTCGACGATGCCGATCAGGGCCGGCAGCAGGACGAAGGCGACGGCGCCGGTGAGGACGTTGAACAGGATGTGCGCGGCCGCGGCGCGGCGGGCGGCGGGCGTGGCGCCGAGGGCGGCGAGCAGCGCCGTGACGGTCGTGCCGATGTTGGCGCCGATGACCGCCGCCGCCGCTTCCGGCAGCGGCAGTACGCCGCTTTCGGCGAGCGTCAGGACGATCGTCAGCGATGCCGCCGAGGATTGCATGAGCACGGTGAGCAACAGGCCGGCGAGGATGAAGCCGAACACCGACCAGAGTCCGTGTCCGCTCCAGGCGCCGAGGTCGAAGGACTGGCCGGCGTCGTTGAAGGCCTGCTGCAGGAAGGCGATGCCGAGGAAGAGGACGCCGAAGCCGGCCAGGGCCCCGCCGACGGCGCCGCGCCGGGTATCCGGGCCGGACAGCCGGAGCGCCATGCCGATGCCGATGATCGGCAGCGCGGCGGCCTCGATCTTGATCTTGAAGCCGACCAGCGCGACCAGCCAGCCGATGGTGGTGGTACCGACGTTCGAGCCGAAGATGACCCACAGCGACTGGCCGAAAGTGAGCAGTCCGGCGTTGACGAAGCCGATGGCGGCGACGGTGACGGCGCTGGAGGACTGCACCAGCGTGGTGACGACGATGCCGGAAACGAGACCGCGCAGCCGGGTCTGCGTCGAGGTCGCGAGGACGTTGCCGAGGAGCGGGCCGGCGGCGGCCTTCAGCCCGTCGGTCATGAGCATCATGCCGAGCAGGAAAAGGCCGAGGCCGCCGAGGACGAGGCCGGTTTCCTGTGCGTTCATGGGGGCGGCAGGCGCGTGCGCATGCGGGTCAGCATGGGCCACGCGGCGCGGCCGCGTCAAGCGGCGCTCAGGCGTGCACGATGCCGAAGATCATGTAGTAGAGCAGCGCCGCCAGCAGCGCCGACACGGGCACGGTGATCACCCAGGCGGCGGCGATCTTGACCAGCGCCGAGCGCTTCACCAGTTCGTGGCGATAGACCTTGCGGATCTGCTTGCGCTCGCGCTTCGTCAGCTCGGCCGTCTCGGCGTGCGCCTTGAGGCGTTCGAGCATGATCCGCTTGTCGGCCAGCGTCGCGGCCTTGAAGCGTTCGAGGAAATTCTCGACGACCTCCTTGTCGGCGCCGATGTGGTGGTGTTTGATCTCCTCGATCATCTGCGAGTAGCTGGTCTTGATGAACTCGCGCAGGAATCCGACGCCGAAGACGCCGCCGACGGCGATGTGCGTCGAGCTGACCGGCAGGCCGAACTGCGAGGCGACGATGACGGTCAGCGCCGCCGACATGGCGATGCAGAAGGCGCGCATCTGGTCGAGTTCGGTGATTTCGCTGCCGACGGTGCGGATCAGCTTCGGTCCGTAGAGCATCAGCCCGACGGCGATGCCGGCGGCGCCGACCAGCATGACCCAGAACGGAATGCCGGCCTTGGCCGAAACCCGGCCGCTGTTGACGACGTCGGCGATGGCCGCCAGCGGACCGACGGCGTTGGCGACGTCGTTGGCGCCGTGCGCGAAGCTGAGCAGCGCCGCGGCGCAGATCAGCGGGACGGTAAACAGCGAGTTGATGCTCTGCTTGGTGTTGGCAAGTGTGTGGAACTTGCGCTTGATCGAATGCGCGACCAGCCAGTGGGTGAGGGCGCCGACGGCCGCGCCGATGGCGAAGGCGGTGCCGGTGCCGACTTTCAGTACCTTGGACAGGCCCTTCAGCATCAGGTAGGTCGTGAAGGCCCAGGCCATCAGCGCGATGAGCAGCGGCACCATGCGCCGCGCCGCCGCGACCATGTCCTCGCGGTAGGTGATGGTGCGCTTGATCCAGTACAGGAAGCCGGCGGCGACGACGCCGCCGAGTACCGGCGAGATGATCCAGCTGGCGACGATGCCGCCGAGGGTGCCCCAGTTCGCCGAGTCGAGGCCGCCGGCGGCGATGCCGGCGCCGAGGACGGCGCCGATGATCGAATGCGTCGTCGATACCGGCGCGCCGAGTGCCGTTGCCAGGTTCAGCCAGAGCGCGCCGGCAAGCAGGGCGGCGATCATCAGCCAGACGAAGCGGTCGGCGTCGGCGATGGCGGCCGGATTGATGATGCCCTTCTGCACGGTGGCGACGACGTCGCCGCCGGCGATCAGCGCGCCGGCCATCTCGAAGACGGCGGCAATGATGATCGCGCCGGTCATCGAGATCGCCCGCGAGCCGACGGCCGGGCCGACGTTGTTGGCGACGTCGTTGGCGCCGATGTTCATCGCCATGTAGCCGCCGATCATCGCCGCGATCACCAGCAGGACGCCGTGCTGGCCGCTGGCGCCGGTGGTGAGGCTGGTGTACAGCATCACCGCGACGACGAAGATGAGTCCGATGCCAAGGCGCTGCGTTTCCCGGCTGCCGCGCTTGGTTGCCTTCTCGATGTCGGCGATATCCCTGAATTCCATGGCCTTCCCTTGCTCCTGTGGCAGTCGGCGGGGCGGCTCGTGGCGGCCGCTTTCCCGTCTGCGAGGGCGGCATTTTGACATCAATGTGACGTTTTCGTGAAAACGGCGGGGCGGCGGCGGCGAAAAAAAACCCGGCCGGGGCCGGGTTCGGGAACGCGGCGGGGGCCGCGGAGGGGGTCACACTCAGGACTGCAAGGCTCGAATACGGGACTCGATCGGCGGGTGGGTGGAGAACAGCGCCATCCACGCCGGGCCGCCGGCGATGCCGGCACTGGCCATGTTCTGCGGCAGCGGCTCGGTGTGCAGGCCGCCGAGGCGGCGCAGCGCGGACACCATCGGCTGCGGGTTGCCCATCAGTTGGGCGGCGCCGCGGTCGGCGCGGAATTCGCGCTGACGCGAGAAGTAGGCGACGATGATGCTGGCGAGGATGCCGAAGACGATGTCGCAGACGATCGTCGTCACCATGTAGCCGATGCCGGGACCGGACGACTCCGAGTCGTTGCGGCGCAGGAAGGAGTCGACCAGGTAGCCGACGACGCGCGAGAGGAAGACGACGAAGGTGTTGACGACCCCCTGGATCAAGGTCAGCGTGACCATGTCGCCGTTGGCGATGTGCGCCACCTCGTGCGCCAGCACCGCCTCCGCTTCCTCGCGGGTCATGCTTTGCAGCAGGCCGGTGGAGACGGCGACCAGCGAGCTGTTCTTCGTCGCGCCGGTGGCGAAGGCGTTCGGCTCGCCGTCGTAGACGGCAACTTCCGGCATGGCGATGCCGGCCTTCTGCGACAGGCGCTCGACCGTCTGCACCAGCCAGAACTCGGTCGAATTGCCCGGCGTCTGGATGACGCGGGCGCCGGTGCTCCACTTGGCCATCGGCTTCGACATGAGAAGCGAAATGAAGGCGCCGCCGAAGCCCATGACGGCGGCGAAGCCGAGCAGGGCGCCGAGGTTCAGGCCGTTGGCGGTGAGGTATTTGTTCACGCCGAGCAGACTCGCCGTGACGCCGAGCACGACCATCACGGCCAGGTTGGTGGCGAGGAATAGCACGATGCGTTTCATGGTGGGGCTCCTTCGGGGTGATGCGTTGGCGGCAATGATAATGATCTTGTATTTTCCGTAAAAGCAGATAAAAATTTAACCTTGATTCGAAAAAACGGGATGTTTATGGCGCCGCTCAATTATCGGCATCTCCACTATTTCTGGGTCGTCGCCAAGGAGGGCGGCGTGACGCGCGCCGCCGACAAGCTCGGCGTCGCCGCCCAGACGATCAGCGGCCAGGTGGCGTTGCTCGAACGGGCGCTCGGCGTCTCGCTGCTGGCGCCGGCCGGGCGCGGCCTGACGCTGACCGAAGCCGGCCGGACGGTCCTCTCCTACGCCGACCGCATCTTCAGCCTGGGCGAGCAGATGCTCGAAGCGGTCGAGTCGAGCGCCGGCGAGAGTGCGCTGCGCCTGACCGTCGGCATCCTCGATGCGCTGCCGAAGCTGACCGCGCACCGGCTGCTGCAGCCGGTGATGGCTCTCGACCGACCCGTACGGCTGGTCTGCTACGAAGGCGAACTCGACGAGCTGATGTCGGATCTGGCGCTGCATCGTATCGACGTGGTCCTCGCCGACCGGCCGGTGGCGAGCAGCGGCAGCCTGCGTGTCTTCAGCCATGCCCTCGGCGAGTATGCCGTCAGCCTCTACGCGGCGCCGGCGCTGGCCGCCCGCTATGCTCCGGGTTTTCCCGCGAGCATCTCCGGGGCGCCATTGATGCTGCCGACGCGGACCAATGCCCTGCGCGGCCGCCTTGAGCAGTGGTTCGACACGCATGAACTGCGCCCGGCCATCGTCGGCGAATTCGAGGATGCCGCGCTGATGGATACCTTCGGCCGCCACGGGCTCGGCCTGTTCCCGGCGTTGACGATGCTCGGCCCGGAGATCGAGGCGCAGTTCGGCGCGCGGGCGGTTGGCGAACTCGACGGCGTCAGCGAGCAGGTGTTCGCCATCTCCGGCGAGCGGCGCATCCGCCACCCGGCCGTCGAGGCCATGCTCGCCGCCGGTGCGGCGCGCGTGCCGGTGGCCTGAACGGCCGTCAGTAGCGGCGCCATTCGCCATTGCCGATGGCACAGGCGGTCTGCCGGGCAACATCGCCGTTGCTGGCGAATTCGTAGTCGCGGCACTGGCGCCCGTCGCGCTGGTAGGTGCGCAGCGGCGTAACGACGTAGTCGCGGCCGTTTTCCGGGCTGCGCCAGGAAACGCGCTGCCGGTCCTTGGCCAGTTCCAGCGCGTGGCCGAAGCAGGCCCGGTCGGCGCCGGAGAGTTCGCGTGCCGCGGCGGCGCCGACGACGGCGCCGAGCACGGTGCCGATGATGATGGCGACCGGCCGGCCGTCGCCGACCTGCGAGCCGATGGCGCCGCCGACCGCGCCGCCGATGGCCGCGCCGACCGCTTCGACGTTGCAGCGGCCGCCGAGGATGCCGTAGTCGTCGTTCCAGCGCTTGCCGGTGTAGCCGAGGTAGTAGGGGTCGTGCTTCTTGCGCCAGCCGTGCGCCGGGGCGTGCGCGGGCGGGTCGGCGAGGCTGGCCGTCGGCACCGGCAGGGCGACGGCGAGGGCGACGAGCAGCGTCAGTGGCTTGTTCCGGATCGTGGTCATGGGCTTCCTTTCTCCGTCGGTATTTTCGTTTGACCGGTAGAATAACGTTTTGCTCGCCAAACCGTTGAAATGAGCCTTGCAGGATTCCTTGCCGTCGGATTCGGCGCGATGCTCGGCGCGTGGTCGCGCTGGCTGCTCGGCCTGGCGCTCAATCCGCTGTTCGTCATGCTGCCGCTCGGCACGCTGGCGGCCAACCTGATCGGCGGCTATCTGGTTGGCGTCGCCGTCGGCGTCTTCCACATCAATTCCGGCCTGCCGCCGACGCTGAAGCTGTTCGCCATCACCGGCTTCCTCGGCGGCCTGACGACGTTTTCCACTTTCTCGGCCGAGGTCGTCGAACGGCTGCTGGCCCATCAAGTCGGCTGGGCGCTGGCGCTGGCGTGCACGCACCTTGCCGGTTCACTGCTGATGACCTACCTCGGGCTGCTCACCGTCGGCGCCGACAAACTGTTTTCCTGATGCACATCGAAATCGACGATTGCCTCGCCAGCGACCGGCGCAGGCTCAAAGCCCTGTTGCGCGACCTGAAGTCGGCGCAGGGGGCGAAGAAGGACAAGGCGCGCGCCGACTTCGCGGCGCTGGCGACGAAATCGAGCGAGATCGTGCAGAAGCGCCGCGCGCGGCTGCCGAAGCCGGAGTACGACGAGGACCTGCCGGTCAACACGCGGCGGGCCGAGATCGCCAGGCTGATCGCCGACAACCAGGTGGTGATCGTCTGCGGCGAGACCGGTTCCGGCAAGACGACGCAGCTGCCCAAGATCTGCCTCGAACTCGGCCGTGGCGCGACGGGGCTGATCGGCCACACGCAGCCGCGCCGCATCGCCGCCCGCTCGACCGCCGCGCGCATCGCGCAGGAACTGAAGACCGAGCTCGGCAGCCTGGTCGGCTACAAGATCCGCTTCACCGAACGCACGATCCCGGAAACCTTCGTCAAGCTGATGACCGACGGCATCCTGCTTGCCGAGACGCAGGGCGACCCGTCGCTGTCGCAGTACGACACGCTAATCATCGACGAGGCGCACGAGCGCAGCCTGAACATCGACTTCCTGCTCGGCTACCTGAAGACGCTGCTGCCGAAGCGCCCGGACCTGAAGGTGATCATCACCTCGGCGACGATCGACGCCGAGCGCTTTTCGAAGCACTTCCACGATGCGCCGGTGATCGAGGTTTCCGGCCGGCTGTTCCCGGTCGAGGTGCGTTACCGCCCGGTCGAGACGGAAGAAGCCGAACGCGAGGACCAGCGCGACCTCTACGACGCGCTGGTCGATGCCTGCGACGAACTGCACCGCGAGGGGCCGGGCGACGTGCTGGTCTTCCTGCCGGGCGAGCGCGAGATCCGCGATGCGGCCGAGGCGCTGAGGAAACGTCACCCGCCGCACACCGAAATCCTGCCGCTGTTCGCGCGGCTCTCGGCCGAGGAACAGTCGCGCATCTTCAAGCCGCACGGCGGCCGCCGCATCGTGCTGGCGACCAACGTTGCCGAAACCTCGCTGACCGTGCCCGGCATCCGCTATGTCGTCGATACCGGGCTGGCACGGGTCAAGCGCTACTCGTACCGCAACAAGGTCGAACAACTGCAGGTCGAGAAGATTTCGCAGGCCGCCGCCAACCAGCGCGCCGGCCGCTGCGGCCGCGTCGCCGCCGGCATCTGCATCCGTCTCTACGACGAGGCAGGGTTCAAGGCGCGGCCGGCGTTCACCGATCCGGAAATCCTGCGCTCGTCGCTGGCCGGCGTGATCCTGCGCATGAAGTCGCTGCATCTCGGCGACATCGAGGATTTTCCCTTCCTCGAAGCGCCGTCGACGCGCGCCGTAGCCGATGGCTACCAGCTGCTGCAGGAACTGAACGCGCTCGACGGCAACAACACGCTGACCGGCATCGGCCACGGGCTGGCCAAACTGCCGCTCGACCCGCGCATTGCGCGCATGATTGTCGCCGGCCGCGACGGTGGCTGCCTGAAGGAAGTGCTGGTCATCGCCGCCGCGCTGTCGGTGCAGGACCCGCGCGAGCGGCCGCAGGAGAAGCAGGGCTCGGCCGACGCCGCGCACGCCAAGTGGGCCGATGAGAAGTCGGAGTTCTTGTCGTGGCTGAAGCTGTGGAACTGGTACGGCAACGAGATCGAGCACAAGAAGTCTCAAAGGAAGCTGGTGCAGGTCTGCCATGCGAATTTCCTCTCGGCCAACCGCATGCGCGAATGGCGCGACATCCATTCGCAGCTGCACGCCTTGATCGGCGAGCAGGGGTGGAAGGAAAACGAGCTGCCGGCGACCTACGACGCGATCCACAAGGCCTTGCTTACGGGCCTGCTCGGCAACCTCGGCTGCCGCTCCGAGGACTCGATGTACTTCCTCGGCGCGCACGGCATCAAGTTCCTCGTCCATCCCTCCTCGCCGCTGCAGAAGAAGGTCGGCCGCTGGCTGATGGCGAGCGAGATCACCGAGACGACGAAGCTCTACGCCCGCTGCATTGCCCGCGTCGATCCGCTGTGGTTGGAGGAAGTGGGCGCTCACCTGATCCGCCGCAGCTACTTCGACCCGCACTGGGAGCAGAAAGCGATGCAGGTCGCCGCCTGGGAGCGGTCGACGCTCTACGGCATCGTCGTCAATCCGAAAAAGCGCGTGAACTTCGGCCCGATGAACCCGGCCGAGGCACGGGAGATCTTCATCCGGCAGGGCCTGGTCGGCGGCGAGATCAACGAGGATTTCGCGCGGCGCTGGCCGTTCTGGCAGCACAACAAGAAGCTGATGGCTGAGATCGAGTCGCTGGAGCACAAGTCGCGCCGGCCGGACGTGCTGGTCGACGACGAACTGATCTACGCCTTCTACGACCATGTGATCCCGGAAGGCATCCACAACGGCGCCGACTTCGACAAATGGCGCAAGGAAGCCGAGCGGGAGAACGCCAAGCTGTTGTTCCTCAAGCGCGAGGACCTGATGCGGCACGAGGCGGCCGGCGTCACCACCGACGCCTTCCCGTCGCAGATCAAGCTCGGCGGGGTGGAGTATGCGCTCACCTATCACTTCGAGCCGGGATCGCCGAAGGACGGCGTGACGCTGACGGTGCCGCTGGCGCACCTGAACCAGGTGCCGGCGCTACGCTGCGAGTGGCTGGTGCCGGGGCTGTTGAAGGAGAAGGTGCAGCAGCTGGTGAAGACGCTGCCGCAGAAGATCCGGGCGAAACTCGTGCCGGTGCCGGAGTTCGCCGCCGAGTTCGCCGAGAAGGTAGTGCCTTCCGACCGGGGGCTGGTGCCGGCCTTGATCGCCTTCATCATGGAAACGCGCGGGCTGAACGCACGCGGCTGGGCGGTGACGCCGGACGCCTTCCGCCCCGGCGAACTGCCGGCGCACCTGTCGATGAATTTCAAGCTGGTCGACGAACATGGCCGCCAGCTCGACATGCGCCGCAACCTGACCGAGTTGCGCGCCGAATGGGGCGGGCAGGCGAAGGCCGAGTTCGCCGAGAAGCACGAGGCGCCGTCGGAATTCTCCGGGCTGACCGACTGGACCTTCGGCGAGCTGCCGGAACTGATGGAGGTCGATGTCGGCGGCCAGATGCTGCTCGGCTATCCGGGGCTGACCGACGATGGCGAGAGCGTGTCGCTGAAGGTCTTCGACTCACCCGAGGAAGCGCGTGCTGCGCACGAGAAGGGACTGGTGCGGCTGTTCAAGATCCAGTTCCGGGAGCAGTTGAAGTACTTCGAGAAGAACCTGCCGGGCCTGCCGCAGATGGGCATCCAGGCGATGGGGCTGATGACCGTCGACGAGTTGAAGCAGCAGCTGATCGACCTCGTCTTCGCCCGTGCCTGCCTGACGGCGCCGCTGTCGCAAACCGAGGCGCAGTTCCGCACGCGCTGCACCGAGGCGAAGTCGCGGCTCGGCCTGCTGTCGCAGGAAATCTGCCGCCTCGTCAGCCTCGTGCTCACCGAATGGCAGGCGCTGATGAAGAAGCTGCCGGCGTTCAGGGTCCATGCGGCGACGGTCAAGGACATCGAGGCGCAGGTGGCGCGGCTGATGGGCAAGCGCTTCGTTGCCGCGACGCCGTTCGAGCGACTGCAGCACTACCCGCGCTACCTGAAGGCGGCGGCGCTGCGGCTGGACAAGCTGAAAGCCGACCCGGCGCGCGATGCCCGCCTGATGGCCGAGTACGCGCCGCTGTGGACCAACTACGAGCGCCGTGCCGGGCAACTCGCCAAGCAGGGCGTGGTCGACGAGAATCTGGAGCAGTTCCGCTGGCTATTGGAGGAACTGCGCGTGTCGCTGTTCGCGCAGGAGCTGAAGACGCCGACGCCGGTATCGACGAAGCGCCTGCAGAAAACGTGGGAGGGGCTGGCCCGTGGTTGAAATTTTCAACGCGCTGATGCGCAGCGTGAACAACCTGCAGGACCGCGGCATCTGGCTGCGGCTGGCCGGGCCGGCGGTGGTCTCGCTGGTCGTCTGGCTGCTGCTGGCCTTCTTCGCGCTCGAATGGTTCGTCGCCGAACTGCTGGCCTTCCCCCCGCTGACCTGGATCGCCGGCTGGGGCGCGCTGTGGCTGGCCAAGGTGCTGGCCTGGGTCGGCGGCTGGCTGGCGGTGTTCGGGCTGGCCTACATGACGGCGATGCTGCTCGCCGCCGTCTTCGTCGTGCCGCTGCTGGTCAACGAGATCGCGCCGCGCGAGTACCCGGAAGTGGCGCGCATGGGCGAGGACAGCTTCGTCGCGGCGACCGGCAACAGCCTCGTCGCGGCCCTCGGCTTCATCATCGGCTGGATCGGCACACTGCCGCTGTGGCTGATCCCGGGCATGGGGCTGGTGCTGCCGGTCTACTGGCTGGCCTGGCTGAACCGGCGCACCTTCGCCTACGACGCGCTGGCTGCGCATGCGACGAAGGAAGAGTGGAAAACGCTGTTCGAGAGGCATCGCGGCAAGCTGCTGCTGCTCGGCGTGCTGCTTGGGCTGCTCGCGCATGTTCCCTTTGTCGGCCTGCTGGCGCCGGCCTTCGGCGCGCTGGCCTACATCCACTACGGGCTGGAAGCGCTGCGCCGCGAGCGCGATGGCGCCGTCCTGACCCTCGAAAAGACGCAATGGGAGCGCACATGAAGACTTTCGGCGCGATCGTCATCGGCGACGAGATCCTCTCCGGCAAGCGCCAGGACCGGCATTTCGCCAAGGCCGCGGAATTGCTCGGCGCGCGCGGGCTGCGCCTGTCTTGGGTCGAGTACCTCGGCGACGACCGGGCGCGGCTGACCGAAACCTTCCGCCGCACGCTCGCCGCCGGCGACGTCGTCTTCTCCTTCGGCGGCATCGGCAACACGCCCGACGATCACACGCGGCAGGCCGCGGCGGCGGCGCTCGGCGTCGGCTTGGAAATCCATCCTGAAGGCGTCGAGGAGGCGAAGGTCCGCTTCGGCGACGATCTGACGCCGCAGCGCCTGCAGCTGGTGACCTTCCCGGCCGGGGCGCGGATCGTCCCCAACCCGTTCAACCGCATCCCCGGCTTCATGGTGCGCGAGCACTATTTCGTGCCCGGCTTTCCGCAGATGGCGCACCCGATGGTCGAGTGGGTGCTGGAGACCTTCTACCGCGACCAGTTCCGCGCGGCGCCGGTCGAGAAGGCCTTCCTGCTGACCGGCGAGCGCGCCTACGAGAGCGCGCTGCTCGACCTGATGGAGCGCATCGTCGCCGATTACCCGACGCTGCGGCTGTTTTCGCTGCCGACGTTGCAGGGGCAGGAGCGCAAGCATCTGGAGCTCGGCGTCGAAGGCGATCCGGCGCTGGTCGAGCGGGCGATGGAGGAAATTCGCCAGGAGGTCGAGCGGCGCGGCATTCGCTGGGTCTGGCGCGACGCTTCCTCCTGAGCAGGCCCGACCCGCCGACCGTAGAAAACAAAAAACCCGGCGTGGCCGGGTTTTCGGGGGGCGATGCGGCGCCGCCTATTTCTTCTTGCCGGCCGCCGTGGAACCGACCGCCTTGGCGGTGGCGCTCGATGCCGCCTGCAGGTTGGCGTCGGCGATCTCGGTCATCTGCCGGGCCATGTTCTGCATGTTGCCGAAGGCCTGGTTGGTCGCGTCGAGCATCGACTTCATCGCCGCTGCGAAAACGTCGCCGCCGACCGGCGCTTGTGCCGAGGTCTTCTCGATGGTGGCGCTGGCCTTCTTGCTGAAGTCGCTGTACTGCGAGTTCATTGCCGTGGTGACTTCCTGCTGCATCTGCGTCACCAGGTCGTAGACGCTGCGCGAGTACTCCATCAGCTTCTGCACGTTCGGCTGCGACAGCGAGGCGTTGATCTTGGCCAGTTCCTGCGCATCCTTCGCGGCAAGGATCTGCTGCGCGTTGGCGACGCTGGCGTTGAAGAATTCGCGGCTGGCCGCCATGTTCAGCGCCGCCAGCTTTTCCATGCCCTCGAAGGCGGTGCGCATGAGCGTCATCATCACTTCGGTGTTGGCTTTCTGGGCAGCGGCCAGTTGGTCCAGATTGGTGCTCATCGCATCCTCCATCGTTTCTAAGGGTCAGAAAGACTGAATATAGGTTATTTACCCGGCATTAACCAAGCCGGAATCGCAAAAAACGGACGAAAAAAACCCCCGAACGCGTCGGGGGTCTTCTGCGGGCAAGCCTTTATCAGGCAGCCTTCTTCTTGCCGGCAGCGGCGGTGGCGCCGACCGCCTTGACCGTCGCGTTGGTCGCGGCGGCGACGTTCGCTTCGGCGATCTCGGCAACCTGCTTGGCAGCCTTGTTCATGCTGTCGAAGGCCGAGTTGGCGGCGGCGATGGCCGACTTGACGGCGGCGACGGCAACGTCCGAACCGGCCGGGGCCGACTTGGCTGCCTTGTCCAGCAGGCCGGCGACCGACTTCTGGAACTCGGCGAACTGCGACTCCAGGACCTTGGCGAACTCTTCCTGGGTCTGGGCCGAGATTTCGTAGACGCTACGCGAGTAGGCGACGGCCTTCTCGACGTTCGGCTGGGCCAGCGTGGCCTGGACCGAGATCGCTTCCTGCACGTCCTTGGCGCCGAGCAGGGCCTTGGTGTTGGAAACGCCGTCTTCCAGCACGGAGCGGGCGGTGTTCAGGTTCAGGGCGGCGACGCGCTCGGCCGAAGCCAGGGCGGTGTTGGCCAGGGTCAGCAGGGA
>JANJTW010000221.1 GCA_024710925.1 Rhodocyclaceae bacterium
CTCGGCGGCACCGTTCTTCCGCAACGCCTGGCGCGACCTGCGCCTGCTCCGCGTCGGCATGGACGTCCCGGTGGCACTCGGCGTCGGCGCCGCCTTTGCCGCCAGCGTCTGGGCGACGCTGACCGCGGCCGGCGAGGTTTACTTCGATTCGGTGACGATGTTCGTTTTCTTTCTCCTCGGCGGGCGCTACATGGAGATGATGGCGCGGCAGAAGGCGGTCAGCGTCACCGAGGCGCTGACCAAGCTTCTCCCCGGGCTGGCGACCCGCCTGCCGGGTTACCCGGACAGTCGCGAACCGGCGCAGGTGGTTGTTGCCGATCTGCATCCCGGCGATATCGTTCTGATCAAGCCGGGCGAATCGATTCCCGCCGACGGCGTCGTGCTCGAAGGGATGAGCAGCGCGGACGAGTCCCTCCTGACCGGCGAGAGCCTGCCTGTCGCCAAGCAGCCGGGCGATCGCCTGACCGGCGGGGCGGTGAACAGCGAGAGTCCTCTGGTCATGCGCGTCGAGCAGGTCGGCGAGGAAACCCGCCTCTCCGCCATTGTCCGCCTGATGGAGCGGGCCGCAACCGAGAAACCACGAATCGTCGAGCTGGCCGACAAGATCGCCACGCGCTTCGTTGCGGCGCTGCTCCTCGTCGCCGCTGCTGTCGCCGCCGTATGGTGGTCGATCGATCCGGACAAGGCCTTGTGGATTACCGTTTCGGTTCTCGTCGTCACCTGCCCTTGCGCATTGTCGTTGGCAACGCCGGTGGCGCTGACTGTCGCCAGCGGTGCGCTGGCGCGTGCCGGACTGCTGGTGACCCGCGGCCACGGGATCGAAGCCCTGGCACGTGCCGATCACTTCGTGTTCGACAAGACCGGGACGTTGACCAGCGGTCGCATGCGCCTCCTCGAAATCTGCCCGCTCGGCGCCTTGTCGGCGGATGAGTGCGTCGCGCTGGCGGCGGCGCTGGAACGTAGTTCGGAGCACCCGTTGGCCCGTGCCTTCGGCGAAGCCGCTGCCGGCCTGCCGCTGCCCGGGATCGGAGAAGTGCGCAGCCTTCCCGGCAGCGGCGTGCTCGGCGAATGGAGCGGGCGCGAACTGCGCATCGGTCGACCGGAATGGGTGGCCGCCGTGCACGGCGAGCCCATGACCGTTGACGGAGCCGAACTTCTCGGGCGCGGCGATACGGCGATTGCCCTTGGCGATGCCGGCGGCTGGCTGGCGGTGTTTCGCATCGGTGACGAGGTGCGCCCGGAAGCCGCTGATCTGGTCGCCGATCTGAAGTCGGCCGGCTGTGCCGTCTCGTTGCTGACCGGCGATGCCGCCGCCGTGGCGCGTCGGGTGGCGGCACAGCTTGGAATCGACGACGTGCGGGCGGACGTCTCGCCGCAGGGCAAGCACGATTTCGTCCGCCATCTGCAGGCGCAGGGGAAAACGGTGGCGATGGTCGGCGACGGCGTCAACGATGCGCCGGTGCTGGCGCAGGCTCATGTCTCGATCGCCATGGGCGGCGGTGCGGCGCTGGCCCGGACGCAGGCTGATTTCGTGCTGCTTTCGGAAAACCTTGACCATCTGCGCAAGGGGTTGCTCATCGCGCGGCGTGGCTTGCACGTTGTCCGCCAGAACCTGATCTGGTCCTTCGTCTATAATTTCGTGGCTCTGCCGCTTGCCATGTTCGGGTTCATCACCCCCTGGATGGCGGGCATCGGCATGTCCGGCAGTTCGTTGCTGGTCGTGCTCAATTCCCTGCGTCTCCAGCGTATGGAGGTCTGATGGAAAGTCTTTACCTGCTCATCCCGCTGTCGGTCGTACTGGTTTTCCTGATCGGGGTCGCCTTCTGGTGGTCGGTCCGGAGCGGCCAGTTCGACGATATGGAAGGGCCCGCCTACCGCATCCTGATGGATGACGATCGGCCGCGCAACGAACCTGCTGCGCCGCAGCAGAAAACCCCTTCTGCCGCTACGGTTGATGATTGATCTGAATCAAAGACGCTACCGGGGGGGGCGGGCAGAATGCGCACCAGTCGGTTTGCTTCTGTCTGTTTCAGGCGGAGCGCAGGCCGGTTCGTTTCTCTGTTGGGGTTGGGGTGCGTTGCGACGCACCCTTTTTTTTCGCCCAGCGCCGGCGTTTTTGATTTTGTGCGTCGCAACTTGATGTGCGTCAAAAAGTCTTGAGATGGGTTAAAATACCATTTCGAACGCGCTACCTAGATGCATCAGGGGGGTAGCATGTGTAGCTTTCCTTTTTATCAATAAAGAGGTGGTTCCATGTCGGAAACGCAATCTAACTACAACTATAAGGTAGTGCGGCAGTTTGCTGTAATGACCGTAATCTGGGGCATCGTCGGTATGGCGATGGGCGTTTTCATCGCCGCCCAGCTGGTTTGGCCGGACCTGACTTACGGTATCGAGTGGTTGTCCTACGGACGACTGCGCCCGCTGCACACCAACGCGGTCATCTTCGCGTTCGGTGGCTGCGCGCTCTTTGCAACCTCTTACTGGTGCGTCCAGCGTACCTGCCACGCGCGCCTGTTCTGCGGACCGCTGGCGGCCTTCACCTTCTGGGGCTGGCAGGTGGTGATCCTGCTGGCGGCGATCACGCTGCCGATGGGTATGACCTCCGGCAAGGAATACGCCGAGCTGGAATGGCCGATCGACCTCTTGATCACCGCTGTCTGGGTGTCCTACGCGGTCGTCTTCTTCGGCACCATCGCCAAGCGTACGGTCAGCCACATCTACGTGGCCAACTGGTTCTTCGGCGGCTTCATCCTCGCCGTCGCGCTGCTGCACGTGGTCAATAGCTGCGAGATCCCGGTCAGCCTGTTCAAGTCCTACTCGTGCTATGCGGGAGCGCAGGATGCGATGGTGCAGTGGTGGTACGGCCACAACGCGGTCGGCTTCTTCCTGACCGCCGGCTTCCTCGGCATGATGTACTACTTCGTGCCGAAGCAGGCCGGTCGCCCGGTGTATTCCTACCGCCTGTCGGTGGTGCACTTCTGGGCGCTGATCTTCACCTACATGTGGGCCGGTCCGCACCACCTGCACTACACCGCGCTGCCGGACTGGACGCAGTCGGTCGGCATGCTGTTCTCTCTGATCCTGCTGGCGCCCTCCTGGGGCGGCATGATCAACGGCATCATGACCCTGCAAGGGGCCTGGCACAAACTGCGCGATGACCCGATCCTGAAGTTCCTGATCACCTCGCTGTCGTTCTACGGCATGTCGACCTTCGAAGGTCCGATGATGGCGATCAAGACGGTCAACGCGCTGTCGCACTACACCGACTGGACCGTCGGCCATGTGCACTCCGGTGCCCTTGGCTGGGTGGCGATGGTTTCGATCGGTTCGATCTACTACCTGCTGCCGCGCCTGTTCGGCAAGCCCGAGATGCACAGCGTCAAGCTGATCACGGTGCACTTCTGGGTAGCGACGATCGGCGTCGTGCTCTACATCGCCTCGATGTGGATCGCCGGCGTCATGCAGGGCCTGATGTGGCGCGCGGTCAACCCGGACGGCACGCTGACCTACAGCTTCGTCGAAGCGGTCAAGGGCAGCTATCCGTTCTGGACGATCCGCTTCGTCGGCGGCCTGCTCTTCCTCTCCGGCATGCTGATCATGGCCTACAACATGTTCAAGACCATGGCCGGCGGCAAGACCGAAGACGCTCCGGTGCTCGCACCGGCAGGCCATCACGCCTGATTCAGGGAGATAAAACAAAATGATTACGCACGACAAGATCGAACGTAACCTGGGCCTGATGATCGTGCTGACCCTGCTCGTGGTCAGCGTCGGCGGCCTCGTCGAAATCGTTCCGCTGTTCTTCCAGAAGTCCACCACGCAACCGGTGCCGGGCCTCAAGCCCTACAGCGCCGCGCAGCTGGCCGGGCGCGACGTCTATATCCGCGAGGGCTGCTACAACTGCCACTCGCAGATGATTCGTCCGTTCCGCGCCGAAACCGAGCGTTACGGGCACTATTCCGTGGCCGGCGAGTTCGTCTATGACCACCCGTTCCAGTGGGGGTCGAAGCGTACCGGTCCGGACCTGCACCGCGTCGGCGGCCGCTACTCCGACGAGTGGCATGTCGCCCACCTGATGCAGCCGCGCGACGTCGTGCCCGAGTCGAACATGCCGGCCTATCCGTGGCTCGCCCAGCGCGCCGCCAAGGATTCGGTCGGCGCCGATATCGAGGCGAAGATGAAGGCGCTGTCCAAGGTTGGCGTGCCCTATACCGAGGAAGACATGAAAGGCGCCAAGGCGGCCATCGGCGACATGACCGAGATGGATGTCCTCATTGCCTACCTGCAGGGCCTCGGCACGGCACTCAAGGACGCCAAGTAAGATCATGGACATCAATGATCTGCGTTCCATCGTGACGGTGCTGTCGTTCGCGATATTCATCGGTATCGTCTGGTGGGCCTACGGCGGGAAGAGGAAGGCGCGCTTCGATGAAGCCGCCAACCTGCCGTTCGCAGAAGATGAAGGCGACCGCGTCCACGCAGGCGCGGCCCGCCAAGAACAAAGGAAGACATCATGAGCGATTTTGTGAATGAGTTCTGGAACTGGTACGTCATCGTGACGGTGCTGGTCAGTGTCATCGGCTGCGCGGTTCTTCTCTGGGTGCAGAGCAAGGCGAATTTCACTGCCGGCAAGACCTGCGGTCACGTCTGGGACGAAACCCTCGAGGAATACAACAACCCGATGCCGAAGTGGTGGAGCTGGCTGTTCTACATCACGGTGGTCTTCTCGCTGGTGTACCTCGTACTCTATCCGGGCCTGGGCAGCTTCCAGGGCGTCTTCGGCTGGTCGTCGGCCGGTCAGCACAAGGCTGAGGTCGAGAAGGCCGACGCCGCGGTCAAGCCGCTGTTCGACAAGTACCTGCAGATGGATCTGAAGGCCGTTGCCGCCGACAAGGAAGCGATGGAAATGGGCAAGCGCCTGTACCTGACCTACTGCATGCAGTGCCACGGTTCGGATGCGCGCGGCTCGAAGGGCTTCCCCAACCTGACCGACGCCGACTGGCTGTACGGCGGCGAACCGGAGCTGATCGTCGAAACGATCGCCAACGGCCGCAACGGCGTCATGCCGGCTTACGGCGGCAATCCGGAAGCCGTCGGCGGCGCATCCGGCGCCAAGGAAGTGGCGCACTATGTCCGCTCGCTCTCCGGCCTGGCCCACGATTCGCTGCTGGCGACCAAGGGCAAGGAAAAGTTCGAGACCGCCTGCGCCGCCTGCCACGGTCCGGACGGCAAGGGCATGCATGCCCTCGGCGCGCCGAACCTGACGGACAAGGTCTGGCTCTACGGCAGCAGCGAGGCCGCTATCGTCGAGACCATCACCAAGGGCCGCCAGAACAAGATGCCGGCCTGGAAGGAATTCCTCGGCGACGGCAAGGTGCACGTCCTCTCCGCCTACGTCTTCGGCCTGTCGGCTGGCGACAAGCAGTAAGCAGTGCGGCGCGGACCCGTTCGGGTCCGCGCCTTTTTCCGCAAGACTCCGCTGCTGATATCCGTCAAAATTACATGAGTGCTTTCTTTGAATATTAGTAACTCGTGTAATTCTGAAGAAGATCAGGACCCTAAATGAGCCAGCAAAAGGATAGCGGCGCCCAGGTCGCCGTCATCAATACCCAAAGCCTCTACGAGAAGCACAAGAAGGTTTACCCGCGCAGCGTGACCGGTCTCTTCGCCAACTGGCGCTGGGGCATGGTGTGGTTCACGCAACTCATCTTCTACGGCACGTGCTGGCTGGAGTGGAACGGCCGTCAGGCCATCCTCTTCCATGTCGTCGAGCGTAAGTTCTACCTGTTCGGTCTGGTCCTCTGGCCGCAGGACGTGCTCTACCTGGCCATCCTGCTGATCATCTCGGCCTATGCGCTGTTTCTCGTCACCGCCATCGGTGGCCGGCTATTCTGTGGCTATGTCTGCCCGCAGACGGTCTACACGGAAATCCTGCTCTGGATCGAAGCTAGGATCGAGGGGGAGCGGCCGGCGCGGATGAAGCTGGACAAGGGGCCGCGCGATGCCCGCTGGTGGCGCCTGAAGACGGTCAAGCATGCGCTCTGGCTGCTGGTGGCGCTGTGGACGGGGTTCACCTTCGTTGGCTATTTCACGCCGATCCGTGAACTGGTCGCCTCGGCGGCAACGCTGTCGTTCGGTCCGTGGGAATGGTTCTGGATCCTCTTCTACGCCGCCTTCCTCTACATGCAGGCCGGCTTCCTGCGCGAACAGGTGTGTAAGTACATGTGCCCGTACGCCCGCTTCCAGGGCGTGATGTTCGATCCGGACACGCTGATCATCTCGTACGACCCGGAACGCGGTGAGCCGCGCGGGCCGCGCAAGAAAGGCGCCGACTACAAGGCGAAGGGGCTCGGCGACTGCATCGACTGCGACCAGTGCGTGCAGGTCTGCCCGACCGGCATTGATATTCGCGACGGCCTGCAGATGGAGTGCATTGCCTGCGCGGCGTGCATCGACGTTTGCGACCAGGTGATGGACAAGGTCGGCTACCCACGCGGCCTGATCCGCTACTCGACCGAGGCGGCGCTGGAAAAGCACTACACGTCGAAGGACATCGTCGCCCACCTGATGCGGCCGCGCACGCTGCTCTATGGCGCCATCCTGATGCTGATCATCGTTGCCACCGCCTGGTCGATGGCCACCCGCGTGCCGCTCAAGGTCGACATCATCCGCGACCGCTCGGTGCTGAGCCGCGAGGCCGACGACGGCCGTATCGAGAACCTCTACACCCTGCACGTCATCAACGCCAGCGAGGAAGGGCACCGCTTCGCGCTGTCGGTGAGCGGTCTCGACGGCATCGACATCGCCGGCGAGCGCGTCGTCGAAGTGCCGGCGGCCAGTTCCAAGTCCGTCAGCGTCGTCGTCCTCGTCGAGCCGGGTGCCGGCAAGAAGGGATCGCATCCGATCCATTTCGACGTCAAGGCACTGAATCACGAAAAGATCGCCGTCCGCGAGAAAGCCTCCTTCATCCTGCCATGAACACCCTCAATACCCGCTCCAAACCCTGGTACCGCGAACCCTGGCCGTGGATTCTGATGGCCGGACCGGCCATCGTCGTCGTCGCCGGTTTCGTCACCGCCTGGCTGGCGGTGACCAGCAACGACGGTCTGGTCGAGGACGATTACTACAAGCAGGGGTTGGCAGTCAGCCAGCGCCTGGCTCGCGACCAGGCGGCGGCTAGCCTCGGACTGAGTGCGGAGCTGGTGGCGGGGGGCAATGGCGTGGACCTGAGACTCTTCCTGATCGGCAATGCCGGTCCGATAGCGCCGGAGGCGCTGCAGCTGCGCGTGGTGCATCCGACGCGCGCCGGCGCCGACCAGGTCGTGACGCTGAAGCGGGACGCTGCCGGCTTCTACGTCGGCCAGCTGACGGCGCCGTTGCAAGGCGGTCGCTGGCATGTGTTGCTCGAAGATGAAGGTCATCGCTGGCGGATCGCCGGCGACTGGCATCCGCAAGAGCAAGGGGCTGCCCGCTTGCGGGCGGCGACGGTTTCCAACTAGCTAAGGGGGTACCAACGATGGCTTGGGAATTGCTGTTCGGTAGCGACATCGGGCTGTTCAGCCTGTTCGTGATCGTGTTCACGGCCGGCATGTCGATCTACTACGCGCGCTTCTTCAAGAAGAAGATGGACGAAAAGCCGGGCGCCGAATAAGACCCGCAGACGACCTCGGCAGTACATCATGCGAATCCCCGTCGGATCGGAAGATCCGGCGGGGATTTTTCATTGCGCGGCGGCTTCAGGCGGTCTCGCCGCGCAGCGCCCGGTAGCAGGCGAAGCGGCGGGTGTCGATGTCGCCGCGTGCGAGCGCGGCGGTGAGGGCGCAGTCCGGCTCGCGGTCGTGCCGGCAGTCGCGGAAGCGGCAGCGGCCGAGCAGCGGCTGGAATTCCGGAAAGGCGCCTTCCAGCGTCGCCAGGTCGAGATGGTGCAGACCGAATTCCTGCAGGCCGGGCGAGTCGATCAGGTCGGAATCCGCATCGAGGTGGTAGAGGCGGGCGTGCGTCGTCGTGTGCTTGCCGGAGTCTAGGGCTTCGGAGATTTCACGGGTGGCGGCGTTGGCGTCGGGGATCAGCGCGTTGAGCAGCGTCGATTTGCCCATCCCGGACTGTCCGACGAGCACGCTGGTCTGGCCGTGCAGCCAAGGCAAGAGCGCCTTGCCGCAGGCGCGGGCCGACAGCTCGACGACGGCGTAGCCGAGGCGGCGGTAGATGGCCAGCGCGTCGCGCGCGGCCGGCAGGCGCGCTTCCAGGTCGCACTTGTTGAGCACGATCAGCGGCCGGATGCCCTGGCTGTCGGCGGCGACCAGGCAGCGCGTGACCAGTTCGTCGGAGAACGACGGCTCGGTGGCGACGACGATGACGATCTGCGTGACGTTGGCGGCGATCAGCTTCTGCCGGAATTCGTTGGAGCGGTAGAGCAGGCTGCTGCGCTCGGCGATCTTTTCGACGACCCCGCGGCCGTCGCCGGCATCGCCGATCTGCACGCGGTCGCCGCAGGCCAGCTCGCTCTTCTTGCCGCGCGGGAAGCACAACAGCGTCGAGCCGTTGGCCCGCTCGACGAGGTACTGGCGCCCGTGCGCGGCGACGATGAGGCCTGGTGCGAGTTTCTGTCCACTCATGCGTCCGCCTGCTGCAGACGGGCGATGCGGATCGCCGCGGGTGGGTGCGAATCGTAGAACAGCGAGTGTAGCGGGTCGGGCGTCAGCGTCGCCGCGTTGTCCTCGTAGAGCTTCACCAGTGCCCGGACGAGGTCGTCGGCGCGGGCGTGCGCGGCGGCATAGCGGTCGGCCTCGAACTCGTTGCGGCGCGAGAGCAGGCTGCCGAGCGGCGTCAGCGGGAAGGTGAAGGCCGGCAGGGCGAGGAAGAAGAGCACCAGTGCCATCGCCTGGCCGTGCGCGGCGGCGTCGGCGACGCCGAGGCCGGCGAAGAACCAGGGCGCATCCACCAGCTGGCCGAGGACGGCGAGGAAGGCGAGCGAGGCGGCGAACATCAGCGCGATGCGCTGCTGCACGTGGCGGTGCCGGAAGTGGCCCAGCTCGTGCGCCAGCACCGCTTCGATTTCCGCCGGCTGCAGGCGTTCGAGCAGGGTGTCGAAGAAGACGATGCGCTTGTTGTTGCCGAAGCCGGTGAAGTAGGCGTTGCCGTGCGCCGAGCGCTTGGATCCGTCCATCACGAAGAGGCCTTCCGAGCGGAAGCCGCAGCGGGCGAGCAGGGCCTCGACGCGCGTCTTCGTCTCGCCGTCGGCGAGCGGTGCGAACTTGTTGAACAGCGGCGCGATCCAGGTCGGATAGACGAATAGCAGGAGCAGGTTGAAGGCGCTCCAGAAGGCCCAGACGTACAGCCACCAGAGTCCGCCCATCGCCGCCATCAGCCAGAGCACTGCGAGTACCAGCGGCGTGCCGATGGCGCTGCCGAGGGCGGCGCCCTTGGCGAGGTCGGCGACGAACAGCGCCGGCGTCATGCGGTTGAAGCCGAAGCGCTCCTCGATGACGAACTGTCGCCAGGCGCTGAGCGGGACATCGACGGCGCCGGAGATCGCCAGTACGGAGAGGATCAGCGCGAGGCCGTACCAGAGGCCGTCCGCGTGCGCCGACCAGAAGGCGCTCAGCGCCGCGAGTCCGCCGCCGAGGGTGAGGGCGAGCAACAGCGCGGTTTCGACGGCCAGCCCGGCCAGTCCGAAGCGGACGCGGGCGACGGTGTAGTCGGCGGCCTTCCAGTGGGCGGCGAGCGGAATCCGCTCGGCGAATCCGGCCGGTACCGTCTCGCGGTGCGCGCGCACATGGCGGATGTGGCGGCGGGCGAGCCAGATGCGGACGGTGACGGAGAGCGCGAGGGCGGCGAGGAAAAGCGAGGTGAAGGTGTCGGCCATGCCGTTGTGACAAAATGTCGTCTTTACGAGTTCAAACGGATTATATGGCACAAGACGCAAACAACCTGGTCTGGCTCGACATGGAAATGACCGGCCTCGACCCCGACCGCGACCGCATCATCGAATTGGCGATGATCGTCACCGACGTCAATCTGGAAACGCTGGCCGAATCGCCGGTGTGGGTCGTGCATCAGCCCGACGCCGTGCTCGACGCGATGGACGACTGGAACAAGGCGACGCACGGCCGCTCCGGCTTGATCGAGCGCGTGCGGGCGTCTACAAAGGATGAGGCGGTGGTCGCTGCCGAGGCGCAGGCCTTCATGGTCGAGTGGGTTGGCCAGCGTGTGTCGCCGATGTGCGGCAACTCGATCTGCCAGGACCGCCGCTTCATGGCGCGCCACATGCCGACGCTGGAGGCGTATTTCCACTACCGCAACCTCGACGTGTCCACGTTGAAGGAGTTGTGCCGGCGCTGGAAGCCGGAGCTTGCCAAGGGTTTCGTCAAGAAGGCCGACCACACGGCGATGGCCGACATCCGCGAGTCGATCGCCGAACTGCGCTACTACCGCGACAACTTCCTCAAGCTATAAGGAGCGAAGATGAAGGGCCACAAGGAAATCATTGCCGAGCTGAACCGCCTGCTCGCCGGCGAGCTCGCCGCCCGCGACCAGTATTTCATCCACGCCAGAATGTACGAGAACTGGGGCTACCAGCGGCTGTTCGAGCGTATCTGGCACGAGATGCACGACGAGACCGAGCACGCCGACTGGCTGATCCGCCGCATCCTGTTCCTCGAAGGCACGCCGGAAATGAAGCCGGCCTCGCCGCTGAAGATCGGCCGCGACGTGCCGGAGATGCTGAAGAACGACCTTGCCGTCGAGCATCAGGTCGTCGCCGATCTGAAGACGGTGATCGCCCGTTGCGAGGCGCTCGGCGATTACGTCACGCGCGAAGGGCTGGAGAAGATGCTCGACGATACCGAGGAAGACCACGCCCACTGGCTGGAGCAGCAACTCGGACTGATCGGCATGGTCGGTCTGAAGAACTATCTGCAGTCGCAGATGGACGGCGGCGGCGCGAGCTGACGCGCTGCGCCACGTTTTGCGCCCGGCCTGCCGCCGGGGGGGCCGCACGTCCTGCGGCGCTGCCGGCCGGCTGCTCAGCCGGCGCGCCGGTAGAGGACGAAGCGCTCGCTGCGCTCGCTCGGCCGGCGCATCTCGTTTACCACTTCCCAGCCGGGCAGGCTCAGGTCGCGCCGCTGGCTGGCGTCGCGCAGGGCCAGCAGCCAACCGCAGCGCGCGTTGCGGCGGTCGTCCTCGGCGCGCAGCGGCACGCCGGCGTAGTAGTCGATGAAGGCGCGGTGCGAATCCGACAGGTTGCGGCCGATCACGCAACCGGGCTTTGCCGGCAGCGCCGCCTTGACGGCGAGGCCGACCGAGCGGTAGCTCTTGCCGTACTCGATCCACGGCAGCCACAGACTCATCAGCAGCAGCCACAGCGCAGTCAGTCCGCCCAGCCAGTGCACCAGGCCGCGCCAGGGCGAGCGCTGGCGCTGACCGGTGGTCAGCATCCAGCCCCAGGCCAGCGTGACGGCGACGGCAACGGCAAAGGGCAGCGGCCGGAATTCGCCGACGAAACCCGGCGCCAGCTTGACCGCGCGTTCGGCGAGGCGGGCCGGCCAGCCGGCGACCATCGCGCTCCAGCCGACCCAGACGAGCAGGCAGAAGAAGCTGAAGCTCATGATGCCGAACCAGTCGAAGGCGTTCGCCGCGCCGCGGCGCAGCGTCGCGACGCCGGGGGCGGCGAGCAGCGCCAGCGGCGGCAGCAGGAGCAGCGCCGAGCTGCTGCGCGCCTCGAAGGTGACGGAGAGCGTCAGCCAGACGGCGGCGGCGGCGAGCAGCGGCAGCCGGTAGCAGGGCGCCCGCAGGAAGCGCCGCTTCGAGCGCAGCGTCCACAGCGCCAGCGGCAGCGCCGGCCAAGCGAACCAGGGCAGCATCGCGAGGTAGTTCCAGGCAGTGTGCAGCATGCTCGCCGGCTTGCCGATCTGACCGAATTCCGCCGCCAGCCACTGTGCGAAGTGGCCCGGTTGCAATGCGGCCAGCAGCAGCGGCCAGGGGGCGGCGATCAGTGCGCCGATGGCCAGTCCGCCGAGCAGGGTTTTGCCGGCGGCAGCGCGCTCTTCGGTAAGCCAGAAGGCGGCGACGGCCACCGGCAGCAGTGCCAGCATCGGTGCGAAGCCGTTGCCGAGGAAACCGAGACCGAGCGCCAGGCCGAAGATTAGCGCGGCACGCTGTGGTTTGCGCGGCATCAGCGCCAGCGCCCAGTAGGCGGCGGCATGGCCGGCGAGCGAGACGAGCATCGGCTGCGCCTCGTGCGCGTGCACGAGGAAACCGAGGCAGCCGGCCATCGCCAGTACGCTGGCAATGGCGAATTCGTGCGGAGCCGGTTCGTCGTGGTGCCATTCGCGGCCGGCGCGGTAGAGCAGGAACAGCGTCAGCGCGACCCAGAAGCCGCTGGCCAGCCGGATCGCGTCGTGCAGCGGCAGCAGCCAGGAAAAGAGCGCGCCGGTCAGCGCTGCCGTCCAGTAGTAGAGCGGTGGCGCCGGCCAAGGCTGGTCGGCGAGGTGCGGGGCGAGCCAGTGGCCGCGCGCCAGCATGTCGGCGGCGACGCCGATCGAGAGGGCGTCGTCGCCCTTCCAGGGGTCGTGGCCGACGAGGCCGGCGAAGACGAAGAGGGCGAGCAGGGCCACCAGGGGCCAGCCCCGGGGTGGGAAGGGAAAACCGCGGGCGATGCGCGCGATCATCGGTCAGGGCAAATGAAAAAGGCAGCCGGAGGCTGCCTTTCTGCCGGCGCGGTCCGCGATCAGGCGGACTTGCGCAGGTTGCCGAACTTCTGGTTGAACTTCTCGACGCGGCCGGCGGTGTCGACGATCTTCTGCTTGCCCGTGTAGAACGGGTGGCAGGCCGAGCACACTTCGATGTGCAGCGGCTTCTTCATCGTCGATTTGGTGGCGAAAACGTTGCCGCAGGAGCACGTTACCTGGATTTCTTCGTAATCGGGGTGGATACCGGCTTTCATGGGTTTTCCTTTCGGTTCTATCGGCCGGCGGATGTGACCGGCCCCAGCAAAACGCGCGATTATCCCGGGAAATCCGGGCAAAGTCCAGCGCTTCGTCAGGTGACGGCCGGGAGGCTGCCCGCGCGCTGCCCCGCGGGGTCAGCGGCCGCCGCGCATGGCGTCGAAGAACTCGTTGTTGTTCTTCGTCGCCTTGACCTTGTCGAGCAGGAAGTCCATCGCCTCCAGGTCGTCCATGTTGTACAGCAGCTTCCGCAGGATCCACATCTTCTGCAGCACGTCGGGCTTCAACAGCAGTTCCTCGCGGCGGGTGCCCGAGCGATTGACGTTGATCGCCGGGTAGATCCGCTTCTCGGCCATGCGCCGGTCGAGGTGGATTTCCATGTTGCCGGTACCCTTGAATTCCTCGTAGATGACGTCGTCCATGCGGCTGCCGGTGTCGATCAGCGCGGTGGCGATGATCGTCAGCGAGCCGCCTTCCTCGATGTTGCGCGCGGCGCCGAAGAAGCGCTTCGGCTTCTGCAGCGCGTTGGCGTCGACGCCGCCGGTGAGCACCTTGCCGGAGGCCGGCTGCACGGTGTTGTAGGCACGGGCGAGGCGGGTGATCGAGTCGAGCAGGATGATCACGTCCTTCTTCATCTCGACCATGCGCTTGGCCTTCTCGATGACCATCTCGGCGACCTGCACGTGGCGGGTGGCCGGTTCGTCGAAGGTCGAAGCGACGACCTCGCCCTTGACCGTGCGCGACATCTCGGTCACTTCCTCGGGGCGTTCGTCGATCAGCAGCACGATCAGCACCGCTTCCGGATGGTTTTCCGAGATGGCGTGGGCGATATGCTGCAGCATCACCGTCTTGCCCGACTTCGGCGGCGCGACCAGCAGGCCGCGCTGGCCGGCGCCGATCGGCGCGATCATGTCGATGATGCGGCTGGTCTTGTTCTCCTCGCCGCGCATGTCGCGCTCGAGCTGCAGGTGGCGCGTCGGGTGTAGCGGCGTCAGGTTCTCGAACAGGATCTTGTTCTTGGTCGCTTCCGGCGGTGCGAAGTTGATGCGGTCCACCTTGACCAGCGCAAAATAGCGCTCGCCGTCCTTCGGCGTCCGGATTTCCCCTTCGATCGTGTCGCCGGTATGCAGGTTGAAGCGGCGGATCTGGCTCGGGCTGACGTAAATGTCGTCGGTGCCGGCCAGGTACGAGATGTCGGGCGAGCGCAGGAAACCGAAGCCGTCCGGCAGCACTTCCAGCGTGCCGTCGCCGAAGATGCTCTCGCCTTTCTTGGCCTGATTCTTGAGGAGCGCGAAGATCAGTTCCTGCTTGCGCAGGCGGTTGGCATTCTCGATGCCGTTGGCCGTGGCCATTTCGAGCAGCTGGCTGACGTGGAAATTCTTGAGTTCGGAGAGGCGCATAAGGCGAGTGGAGTTGTGGCGATGGCGCAGCGCGAACGGCTGCGGGGAAGATCGGGAGGTTCGGGATTAGGATGTTGCGGCTACGGAAACTGCACCTGAAAGCCCGGGGGCGGGGACGGCGTTCTTGTTGCTCTGCCCGCGCCGTGCGGGGCTTTCAGGGTTGAGACTAGCGGGATTACAGGTTGCTGTCAATGAAGGCGGTGAGCTGGCCCTTGGAGAGTGCGCCGACCTTGGTCGCCTCAATGTTGCCGCCCTTGAACAGCATCAGCGTCGGGATGCCGCGGATGCCGTACTGCGCCGGCGTCTTCTGGTTGTCGTCGATATTGAGCTTGGCCACCTTGAGTTTGCCGGCGTATTCCTTGGCCACTTCGTCGAGGATCGGAGCGATCATCTTGCACGGACCGCACCATTCGGCCCAGTAGTCGACCAGCACCGGCTGCTGCGACTGCAGCACCTCGGTCGCGAAGTTGTCGTCGGTGACGTAATGGATGTGTTCGCTCATCAAAAAGCCTCGTTCAAATCGAAGGGGATCGTGGGGGCCGGGAAGGGAATCCGGATCGGCATCTGTCTGACGGGGGAATGCTAGCGAAAAACGCCGGGCATGGGAAGGCGAAGTCGTCGCTGTCTTCCCGCACCGGAATTCGGCCGGGGATGCGCCGGAAACGGGCGGTTTCGCCTGCTGGATCGGTGCTGCGCTGCCGTATCTGGTTGTCTGGAAAAGTCGTTGAATTTGACAAATAGCATTCAAATCAATATCATGCAAATGTTGCTGCGGCGCAGCAACCCTGTCGGCGCCTCCGTATGCGCCGAATTGCCTTGTTCCCCCGGGGCGATCTCCCCCTTCTTCCTTCGTGCTGCGCCGTCTCGTTTAACCGTTTGTCGTCCGCAGTTTTTCGCGGTGACACATTAAAGGAGAGAAGCATGTCCGCAACGTTCGTGCTCAAATCCCGCCGGCCGCGCGCTCCCGCGCTCGTCGTCGGCCTCTTCCGGATGTTCCAGGCGCTGCTGATGGTGGCCGGACTCGTCCTGCTGGTCGCCCTCTTTGATTCCCACCGGGGCGAGGGCCTGGTCATGGAACGGCTGCAGGGCCTTGCGCCGGCGGTCGTGCTCGCCGCCGACGGCGCCGGGCCGGAGATGCCGATGGTGGTCGCCGACGCCGATCCGCTGACGCCGCGCATGCGCGGCGCGCTCGAATTCGTTTCCCGGCGCTATCGCGTTTCCGGCGACGTCCTCGAACCGATCTTCGTGGCCGCCGAAGACTCGGCGCGCACGCTGCGGGTCGACCCCTTGCTGGTGATTGCGGTGATCGCCGTCGAATCGCGCTTCAATCCGTTCTCGCAGAGCGTGGTCGGGGCGCAGGGGCTGATGCAGGTGATGCCGCGCTGGCATCAGGACAAGTTGCCGGAAGGCGCGGACGATCTGTCCTTCTTCGATCCCGTGCTCAACGTGCAGATCGGCACGCGCATCCTGAAGGAGTCCATCAGTCGCAACGGTGGGCTGATCGCTGGCCTGCAGCAGTTCGCCGGTGCAGCCGACGATCCGGAGCGGCGCTACGCGACGAAGGTGCTGGCGGAGAAGGCGCGCCTGGAGGCGGCTGCCCGGAAAGCCCGCGCCGATACCGCCTGAGCGTTGCCGGCGGCGGCTGTGGCCGCCGGGCGGATGCGCTATAGTTCGTTCCCCGGCCGGAGAGCGCATCCATGACTTACGTCGTCACCGAAAACTGCATCAAGTGCAAATACACCGACTGCGTCGACGTCTGCCCGGTCGATGCCTTCCGCGAGGGGCCGAACATGCTGGTGATCGACCCCGCGGAGTGCATCGACTGCACGCTGTGCGTGCCGGAATGCCCGGCCGAGGCGATCTTCGCCGAGGATGACGTACCCGATGCGCAGCAGGCCTTCACCGCGCTCAACGCCGAGCTGGCCAAGACCTGGCCGGTGATCGCCGAGCGCAAGCCGGCGCTGCCCGACGCCGACGAGCAGAACGGCGTTCCCGACAAGCTCAAGGACCTGCAGCGCTGATCTGCCGATGAGCCTTTCGGCGCCCACGGTACATTCCCTGCCGCCGGGCGAGGGCTTTCTCGACCGCGTCGCCGGCCTGCTGCTGCAGGCCGCCGCCGCCGATCTGCCCGACCTTTCCCGCCACCTCGTCCTCGTTTCCTCGCTGCCGCTCGCCGCCGAGTTGCGCACGGCGCTGGCGCGCGCCGCCGGCCGGCCGCTGCTGCTGCCGCAGTTCGACACGCTGCGCCGCTGGGCGAACGGCGCGCCGCTGCCGGACATCCCGTCGCCGCTGCCGGAGAGCGAGCGGCTGGTGCTGCTGCATGCGGCGCTGGCTGCCCGCGGCTGGTTCGACGACCGCGCGCTGTGGGGCATCGCTGGCGAGCTGGCGGCGCTCTCCGACGAGCTGTCGGCGGCTGCCGTGCGCCTGCCCGACGACGAGGCGGCGCTGTGCGCGCAGCTGGAGCGGGCCTACGCGCTGCGCGCCTCGGCGCCACTCAATTTCGAGGCGCGCGTGGTGCATGAAATGTGGCGCGCGCTTGCCGCCGCCGGCCGTCCGGACGCCCCCTCGGTCTATCGCCTGCGTCTCGCGCGGCTGGCCGAGGTGGCGGCGCGGCCGCTGTTCCTGCTGCTCGACGGTCCGCCGGCGGAGCGGCTGACACCAGCAGAACTGGAATTCGTTGACCGCTACGCGGTGCGGCAGCCGGTCGTGCTGTGCGCACCGGCGACACGCGACGCGGCAGCGACGCCGCTCGCCGCGGTGCTCGCCGCCGCCTGGCCGGCGGCCACCGCCGAGGCACCGCCGCTGCGCGAGCGGGCGCTGCGGCTGGCCGAGGCGTTGCCCGCCTCGCCGTTGGCGGGGCGGCTGCAACTCGTCGCCGTCAGCGGCCGCGAGCAGGAGGCGGAAGCCGCTGCGGCGCAGGTCTGCGCCTGGCTCGGCGCCGGCTTGCGGCGCATCGCGCTGGTCGCCGAGGACCGGCTGAGCGCGCGCCGGCTGCGTGCGCTGCTTGAGCGGCGCGGCGTGCTGGCGGCCGACGAGACCGGCTGGAAGCTGTCCACCACGCGCGCCGCGGCGACCATCGACGCGCTGCTGGAAACCACCGCCGGCGGCGCCTACCACCTTGATCTGCTCGATCTCTGCAAATCGCCGCACCTGTTCGCCGACGTCCCCGGCCCCGCGCGTGCGGCGGCGGTGCTGTTGCTGGAGCGGGTGATCCGCGCCGCCGGCGTGCGCAGCGGGGGCGCCGCTTTCCGTGGCGCGCTGTCCGATTGCCGCGACGACGGGGCGCAGGCCGGCGCGGTGCGCGCGCTCGCCGCAGCCCTGCTCGACCGGCTCGAAGTCGCGCTGCGCATCCTCGGCGGCAAACCCGTGCCGCTGTCGCGCTGGCTCGACCGGCTGACGCGCGCGCTGCAGGCGGTCGGCGCCGATGCCGCACTGGCGGCCGATGCCGCCGGCGGCGAACTGCTCGAACTGCTGGCGCAGCGCCAGGCCGAGCTCGCCGGCAGCGAGGCGGTGTTCGCCTTCGCCGCGTGGCGTGACTGGCTCGACCGCGAGTTCGAGGCCGGCGCCTTCCGCGACCGCGGCATCGCCAGCCCGGTCGTCATGCTGCCGCGCCACGACGTCCGCCTGCGCCGCTTCGAGGCGGCGCTGGTGCTCGGCGCCGATGCCGAGCAGCTGTCGGCGGCGACCGGCGGCAGCTTCTTCAACCAGGCGGTGCGCCGCGACCTCGGCCTGCCGACGCGCGAGGACGCCGAGCGTGCGCTGCGTCGCGACCTCGAATTGTTGCTGGCGACGGTGCCGCGCATCGTCGTCACCTGGCGGCGCGAGGAGGCCGGCGAGGCCCGGCTGCTGGCGCCGGAATTCGACCTGCTGTCCACGCTGCACTGGCTGGCCTGGGGCGACGACCTCAGGCGGCCGCCGCTGCCGGCTTACGCCGACGCGCCGCCCGCTGCCGCGACGGCGCCAACTCCGCTGCGACGGGCGGCCCCCGCCGTGCCGGCGGCACTGGTGCCGGCACGCGTTTCGGTCAGCGGGCTGGCCTCGCTGGTGGCCTGCCCCTACCAGTTCTTCGCCCGCCACGTGCTGCGCCTGAACGAGCTCGACGAAGTCGTCGAGGAGCTGGAGAAGAGCGACTACGGCCAGCTTGTGCACCGCTCGCTGGAGCGCTTCCACCAGGCACACCCCAGTCTCGCCGCGGTCGACGACGCGACCGCGCTGGCGGCGCTCGCCGCCGCCGTCGAGGAAGTTTTCGCCGCCGCCGAGGCCGACAACTGGCTGGCGCTCGGCTGGCGGCTGCGCTGGCAGCAGCGGCTGCCCGCCTATCTCGCCTGGCAGCGCGAGCGCGAGGCCGCCGGCTGGCGCTGGCAGGCCGCCGAAGTGCGCGTGGCGAAGTCGCTGCCGCTCGCCGACGGCGCCACCGTCGAGCTCTACGGGCGCATCGACCGCATCGACGCCGGTCCGGACGGCGCCGGCCTGCTCGACTACAAGACGAAGAAGCTCGCCGAGCTGAGGAAGGGCCTCGCCGACGACCTGCAGCTGCCGGCCTACGCGCTGCTGCACGACGGTGCGGTGGAGGCGGCCTACGTCGTACTTGACGACGAGCGCATCGACGTCGTCCGCGGCGCCGGCGACCTCGCCGCCGCCGCGGCCGCGCAGGGGGCGCGCCTGACCGCGACGTTTGCCGCGCTGCGTGCCGGCGCAGCGCTGCCAGCGCACGGCAGCGAGCGCGTCTGCGCCTGGTGCGAGGCGCGCGGATTGTGCCGGAGGGACCATGTCGTCGACGCCTGAGCAATACGCAACGCGTATCGCGAAGAAGTGCCCTGGGGGTACGACTGAGCCGACCCCGGATTTCGCCGCCGCGCTCAACCCGGCGCGCAGCGCCGTCGTCGAGGCCTGCGCCGGCAGCGGCAAGACCTGGCTGCTGGCATCGCGCATCGTCCGCCTGCTGCTCGCCGGCGCGCAGCCGGCCGAGATTCTGGCGATCACCTTCACGCGCAAGGCCGCCGCCGAGATCGAGGAGCGCGTCGTCGACTGGTTGCGTCTGCTCGCCACCGCCAACGACGACGAGGCCCGGCGCTTCCTCGCCGAGCGCGGCGCCGGCGACGACGCGGATACGCTGCGCCGTGCGCGCGGCCTCTACGAGCGGGTCACCGGCGCACTGCCGGGGCTGGCGGTGAACACCTTCCACGGCTGGTTCCTGCAGCTGGTCGCGGTGGCGCCGCTGTCGGCCAACCTTGCCGGCACGACGCTCGCCGACGACGGCGCGCGCCGCTTCGAGGAACTCTGGCAGACCTTCGCCCGCCGCCTGCAGCGCGATCCGGCAAGCGCCGCGGCGCAGGCCTTCGTTCGCCTCCTCGCCACGCTCGGGCTGGCCAGCACGCGCACGCTGCTGGCGCGCGGCATGGCCCGTCGCGGCGAGTGGCTGGCGCACGTCGGCGGCGAGGCCGAGCCGGTGGTGGCGGTGGTCGGCGGCCTCGGCGAACTGTTCGGCGTCGCCGGCGACGGCGCGGCGCTGGCCGCCTTCTTCGCGCCGGGCTGGGATGCGGAATTCCACGCTTACCTCGGCTTCCTCGAAATGAGCGAACTGGACAGCGACCGCCGCCTCGGCGCGCAGCTGGCCGCGGCACTGGCGGGCGAGCCGGCGGCGGCTGCGCGCTTCGCTGCCGTCGCCGGCGTCTTCCTTACCGGCAGCGGCACGCTGCGTTCGCGCAAGCCGTCGAAGACGCTCGACAAGCGCTTCGGCGCCGACGGCGCGGCGCGCTTCCTCGACCTGCACACGGCACTCGGTACGCGCCTGCTCGACTGCCTCGCGCAGCAGCAGGAGGAGAAAAACCTCGCCTTCAACCGCGACGCGCTGACCGTGCACCATGCCTTCCTCGCGCACCTTGACGCCTTCAAGGCCGAGCGCCGGCAGATCGACTTCGTCGACGCCGAATGGCGCGTACTGGAGATGCTCAACGACGAGGCCAGCGCTGCCTTCGTGCAGGCGCGACTCGATGCGCGCTACCGGCATGTGCTGCTCGACGAGTTCCAGGACACCAACCCACTGCAGTGGCAGATACTGCTTGCCTGGCTGGCCGCCTACAGCGATGCCGTGCGGCCGTCGGTGTTCCTGGTCGGCGACCCGAAGCAGTCGATCTACCGCTTCCGCCGCGCCGAGCCGCGCCTGTTCGCCTGCGCCGCCGATTTCCTGACCGCGAATTTTGCCGCCGCGCGGCTGACGCAGGATGCGACGCGGCGCAACGCGCCGGCAATCGTCGACGTGGTCAATGCGTTGTTCGGCGCCGAGCCCGGTTTCCAGCCGTTCCGGCCGCAGGTCTCGCTGGCCGCCGGCCTGCCCGGACGCGTCGAGCTGCTGCCGCTGTGCGCGGACGAGGCGGGCGACGGGCGCGCCGATGGGGCGGCGGCCGGCGATGCCGCCGCTACCGGTGCCGAGGCGGCGGCGATACCGGCGGGGCTGCGCGACCCGCTGCGCGAAGCGGCAACCGATCCCGTCGACTGCCGCCGCGAGCGCGAGGCCGCGCTGCTCGCCGAGCGCCTCGGCGACATGCTCGGCCGTACGCTGGTGCGCGACGGGCCGGACGAGCGGCCGTTGCGCCCGGGCGATGTGCTGCTGCTGGTGCGCACGCGCGCGCGCATCAAGCCGGTCGAGAAGGCGCTCGCCGCCGCCGGTATCCCTTTCGCCGCGGCGTCGCGCGGCGGCCTGCTCGGCACGCTGGAAGTGACGGACCTGGTCGCGCTGCTCGAATTCCTGGTGACGCCGGCGGCCGACCTGAAGCTTGCGCACGCGCTGAAGTCGCCGCTGTTCGCCTGCAGCGACGACGATCTGTTGCGCCTTGCGGCACGCCCCGAGGCCGGCTGGCGGGCGCGGCTCGCCGCACTGGTTGGCGAAGGAGGCGGCGGTGCGCGTCTGGCGCGTGCGGCACGCCTGCTCGACGGTTGGCTGGCCGCCGCCGCGCACTTGCCGGCGCACGACCTGCTCGACCGCATCTACGCCGAGGGCGAGGTCCTCGCGCGCTACCGCCTGGCCGTCCCGGAGGCGCGGCGCGGCGCGGCGCTGGCCAACCTGGAGGCGCTCCTGCTGCTCGCGCTCGACCTCGACGGCGGCCGCTATCCGAGCCTGCCGCGCTTCATCGACGAGTTGCGCGCGCTTGCCCGCGTCGCCGGCGACGATGCGCCGGACGAGGGCGAGCTTGCTGCCGACGAGACGGTCGCCGCCGACGGCCGCGTGCGCATCATGACCATCCACGGCGCCAAGGGGCTGGAAGCGCCGCTGGTCTGGCTGCTCGACGCGAATGCGCTGCCACCGTCCGACAAGGCCTGGGAGGTGCTCGTCGCGTGGCCGCCGGAGGCGCCGCGGCCGACCCATTTCTCCTTCGTCGGCCGCCGCGACGAGCGCGGCGCCTCGCGCCAGGCGCTGTTCGAGGCCGAGGCCGCCGCTGCCGCGCGCGAGGAGCTGAACCTGCTCTACGTGGCAATCACCCGCGCCAAACAGATATTCATTGCCAGCGGCATCGCCAACGCGCGCAAGGGCGATGCGGCGAGCGCCTACGACCGGCTGCAGGCGGCGCTGGCGCGGCTCGGCGCGGCGGCGGCGTACGGCGACGAGCTGGCGGCGGCACCGCCCGCTGCGCCGGTGGCCGGGTCGGCGGCCGCGGCAGCGCTGCCGCCGGCGGTGCCGGCGGTCGGCGAGCGGCGCGAAGCGCCGGATGCGGCGGCGCGCTTCGGCATCCTGGTGCACGCGATTCTCGAACGGCGCACCGAGGATCGCGCCGGCGACGGCTGGTGGCGCGCGCTCGGCTATGCCGATGCCGAGGTGAAGCGTGCCGGCGTCGTGGCCGAACGCCTGCTGGCGGCGCCGGCGCTGCGCCGCTTCTTCGATCCGGTCCGTTACCGGCGCGCCTGGAACGAGATGGAGATCGCCGGCGAGGACGGTACCGTCGGCCGCATCGACCGCCTGGTCGAGGATGACGAGGCCTTCTGGGTGCTCGACTACAAGAGCTCCGCTCCGGACACGCCGCGCCTCGACGACTACCGGGCGCAGGTCGCCGCCTACTGCCGCGCGGTGGCGGCCATCTTCGTCGGCAAACCGGTGCGCGGCGCCCTGATCTTCGCCGACGCGACGCTGCTCGAAATCAATTGACGGGACGCGCGGCAAGTCCTTCCGCAAAGCAGTGACTTGGGATAGGATCGCAGGGCAAACGGTCGTTTGAGATGCCGTTCCAATAACACCGGTAACAGGGGATTACAAAATGCAAGTGCGGGAAATTCTTCGCGTCAAGGGCGCGGCGCTGTTCACGGCAACGCCGGATGAACTGCTGGCCGAGGCGATCAGCGTGATGGCGGATAACGACGTCGGTTCGCTGGTGGTCATGGCCGACGGCGCGATGGTCGGGATGCTTACTTTCCGGGAAGTGCTGAAGGCGGTTAACCAGCGCAAGGGCATACTCGAAGGCGTCACCGTCGGCGATGTCATGGTCCGCGACCCGGTTACCGTGCCGCCGTCGATGCCGGTCGACGAACTGCGCCGGCTGATGATCGACAAGCATTCCCGCTACCTGCCGGTGATGGACGGAAACGTGCTGCAGGGCGTGATTTCCTTCCTCGATGTGGCGAAGGCGGTGCTCGAAGAGCAGGGCTTCGAGAACCGCATGCTCAAGAACTACATCCGCAACTGGCCGGAGGGCGAGCAGGCTCAAGGCTGATTGCGGGTAGCAGGGCCCGCAGGGCCGTTCCGCGAGGGGCGGCCCTGAATAAATTCAAATAAACCTGAAAAACACCTGGAGGACAGATGGACAAGATTTGGCTGAAGAGCTACCCGGACGGCATTCCCGCCGAGATCGACATCGATACCTACAAGTCGGTCGCCGACCTCTTCGAGCAGGGCGTCGCCAAGTATCGCGACAAGGTCGCCTACGTCAGCATGGGCGTCGAACTGACTTACGGCGACGTCGACCGCCTGTCGCGCGATTTCGCCGCCTGGCTGCAGTCGGTATTGAAGCTGCCGAAGGGCGCGCGCGTCGCATTGATGATGCCGAACACGCTGCAGTACCCGGTCTGCATGTTCGGCGCGCTGCGCGCCGGCTACGTCGTGGTCAACTGCAACCCGCTGTACACGCCGCGCGAGCTGGAGCACCAGCTCAAGGATTCCGGCGCCGACGTCATCGTCATCATGGAGAATTTCGCGGCGACGCTGGCCGAGGTGCTGGCGCGGACGCCGGTCAAGCACGTCGTGCTGACGAAGATGGGCGACCTGCTCGGCGGCCTCAAGGGCGCCCTCGTCAACTTCGTCGTCAAGCACGTGAAGAAGCTGGTGCCGGCCTACAGCCTGCCGCGCGCGCTGTCGCTGAAATCGGTGCTGGGCAAGGGCGCCGGCGCCGAGCTGAAGAAGGTCGAGATCGGCCACGACGACATCGCCTTCCTGCAATACACCGGCGGCACCACCGGCGTCTCCAAGGGCGCCATGCTGATCCATCGCAATATCGTCGGCAACGTGCTGCAGGCCTATGCCTGGATCAAGCCGGCGATCCGCGAGGGCGAGGAGTGCATCATCACTGCGCTGCCGCTCTATCACATCTTCGCGCTGACCGCGAACTGCTTCACCTTCTTCCAGATCGGCGCGCGCAACGTACTGATCGCCAATCCGCGCGACATTCCCGGCTTCGTCAAGGAGCTTGCCAAGCACAAGTTCACCGTCGTCACCGGCGTGAACACGCTGTTCAACGCGCTGCTGCGCAACGAGGCGTTCTGCCGGCTCGACTTCTCCAACCTGAAGGTGACGCTGGGCGGCGGCATGGCCGTGCAGAAGGCGGTTGCCGAGAAGTGGAAGCAGGTCACCGGCAAGCCGCTGCTAGAAGCCTACGGGCTGACCGAAACCTCGCCGGCGGTGACGATCAACCCGCTGACGCTGAAGGAGTACAACGGCTCGATCGGCCTGCCGATTTCGTCGACCGAAGTCGTCGTCCGCGACGACAACGGCATCGACGTGCCGCAGGGGCAGCCGGGCGAACTGTGCGTGCGCGGACCGCAGGTGATGAAGGGCTATTACAACCGCCCGGACGAGACGGCCAGGGTCTTCATGGACGACGGTTTCCTGCGTACCGGCGACGTTGCGGTGATGGACGAAAAGGGCTTCCTGCGCATCGTTGACCGCAAGAAGGACATGATCCTGGTCTCCGGCTTCAACGTCTATCCGAACGAGGTCGAGGATGTCGTCGCCATGCATCCGGGCGTCATCGAGGTGGCTGCCATCGGCGTGCCGGACGAGCGCACCGGCGAGGCGGTGAAGGTCTTCGTCGTGAAGAAGGATCCGGGCCTCACCGCCGAGGCGATCATCGCCCACTGTCGCGACAGCCTGACCGGCTACAAGGTGCCGCACCACGTCGAGTTCCGCAGCGAGTTGCCGAAGACCAACGTCGGCAAGATCCTGCGCCGGGCGCTCAAGGACGAGGCGAAGGCCGGCTGATCGCGGGCTCCGCAGGCATGCGCGAAGGCCGGGCGATGCCCGGCCTTCGCCGTTCCGGCGTCGGGTGCTCGGGCGCGCCTTTCGTGAGGGGTTTCACGCGATGCGTTTTACGCATCCTCGCCCGCCAAGAGGACTTCCTCGCGATGTGCAGGTGCATTAGTCAGGCGTCCCCCAGGAGGACTTCCTCGTGATGTGCATGGCACATCACTCAGGCGCCCCCCCAAGAGGACTTCCTCGTGATGCGCGCGCGCATCACTCAGGCGTGCGTGAAGCCGATGCGGCCGTAGTGGGCCGGGTGGTTGCGGGCAATCCAGGCGTTGGCGGCGGCTTCCGCGCCGTCGCGCGTCGCCGCGCGCAGCGGGATTTCCTCCGCTCGCCCGTCGGCGTGCCGCCATTCCAGCGCGTAGCTGCGCAGGCCGGCCCGCTCGCGTACGACGATGCGACACGTCGCCTCGGGCGGCAGCCGTTGCAGCGTGGACAGGAACGGATCGGGCGTCAGCCGGTAGAGCGGCCCCTTGCCGGCGTGCTGGACTACGTGGCCGTCGCCGTCGCTGCGGACGATGCGCCAGCGGTTGCAGCCGTCGATGACGGCGAACGCCGGCCGTCCCTCGTCCTCGATGATCTCCGCGTCGACCGACTGCGCCTCTTCGGATTCGACCACTTCGTGCCAGGGACTGCCCCAGCGCGTCGGCGGGGGGAAGGGCAGCGGGTGCTTGCCGTGGCGGATGCGCGTGAAGAGCACCGATTTCGTCACGTCCTCGACCTCGATCAGCGGGAAGTGCGTGCGCGGCGGCACCGGCAGCGTCGCCGCGCCCATGTAGCCGACGTCCCACAGCGTGCGCAGCCATTCGGCGGCGTCCAGTACGACCTGCGTCAGGTCGGCATCGAGCGTTTCCGGCGTCGCCGCGCTACCGGCTTGCGGCGCCGGTCCGCCGGCGGCGCGTGCGCGGCGGCATTCGATCAGCAGCTGCGCAACCCAGTCGGCATGTTCCTCGGGCAGCTCGGCGATACGTGCGGCGCAGGCATCGAGCGCTTCCTCGTCCAGCGGCGGCAGGTCGGCGAAAGGGTTGTCGCTCATCGCGTGTCTCCGTTCCATGGTCGTTTCGTCGGCAAGATGATAGAGGCAAGGCGGCCCGCCCGGGAACGGCCGCGCCCGAAAAAAGCCCTTGCCAGTCGCTGGTCGCTGCCGCCATAATCGACGCTCGTTTTTCGAAAACCTGCAACCGACGCCGCTTGCCATGAACCGCCACTCCGACATCGCCCGCCCTGCCGCCCTGGCAGTGCCCGCCGTTGCGGTATCGGTCGTACGCGTAGTCGTAGGCGTCGTAACGCACGCACCGTCGCGGGTTTAGCAGCAAGAGCAAGACCAGTTTCCAGAAACCCCCGCCGGTGCAAACCGAGCGGGGGTTTTCGTTTCTGGCCCTCCTCGGCGAACCCGGAAGGCAACCACCGAAAGGAGCGCCAGATGTCAGCAACCCCAACCGAAATTCGCAACGCGGCCGCAGAAGCCGCCTGTCGATCTGCCGTCGAGACCCTGAGCGGCGCACAGATCGTCGTCCGCCTGCTCGAACGCCAGGGCATCACCACCGTCGCCGGCATTCCCGGCGGCGCCATCCTGCCGCTCTACGACGCCCTGTCGGAAACCGACCGGATCCACCACGTGCTCGCCCGCCACGAGCAGGGCGCCGGCTTTATGGCGCAGGGCATGGCGCGCGCCACCGGCAAGCCGGCGGTGTGCCTCGCCTCCTCGGGGCCGGGGGCGACCAACCTGCTGACGGCGATCGCCGACGCCAAGCTCGACTCGATCCCGATCGTCGCCATCACCGGCCAGGTGCCGAAGGCGATGATCGGCACCGATGCCTTCCAGGAAGTCGACACCTACGGACTGACGATCCCGATCACCAAGCACAATTTCCTCGTTTCGTCGGCCGAGGAACTGCTCGACGTGATTCCGCGCGCCTTCACCATCGCCGCCTCCGGCCGTCCCGGCCCGGTGCTGGTCGACATCCCCAAGGACGTGCAGAACCAGCGCATCGAGGTGACGGAATGGCCGGCGCCCGGCCTGCCCGAGCCGGCGCCGGCCGCCGACGCGGCGGCGATCCTGGCGGCGGTCGAGATGATTGCGCAGGCCGAGAAGCCGATCCTCTATCTCGGCGGCGGCGTCGTCCATTCCGGCGCCGCGCCGCTCGCCGTCGCGCTCGCCGAAAAGGCCTCGCTGCCGACGGTGATGACGCTGATGGCGCTCGGCGCGATGCCGGTCGACCACCCGCTGTCGCTGGGCATGCTCGGCATGCACGGCGCGCGCTGCACCAACCTCGCGCTCGACGAATGCGACCTCTTGATCGCCGTCGGCGCCCGCTTCGACGACCGCGCCACCGGCAAGGTCGCCGCCTTTTGCCCGGGCGCGAAGATCATCCACATCGACATCGACCCGTCCGAACTGGACAAGATCAAGACCGCGCACGTCGGCATCGCCGGCGACGTCGGCGAGGTGTTGCGGGCGCTGCTGCCGCTGGTGCAGCCGACGCTCAGGAAGCGCTGGCTGTCGCACGTCGCCGGCCTGAAGGTGGCGCATCCGCTGCAGACGCCGGGAATCGACGATCCGCGCACGCACTACGGCCTGATCGCGGCGGTCGCCGCCGCGCTCGACGACGAGGCGACGGTGGCCACCGATGTCGGCCAGCACCAGATGTGGGTGGCGCAGGCCTACCCGCTGCGCCGGCCGCGCCAGTGGCTGACCTCGGGCGGCCTCGGCACGATGGGCTTCGGCGTGCCGGCGGCGATCGGCGCCGCGCTCGCCGAGCCGCAGCGCACCGTCGTCTGCTTCACCGGCGACGGCTCGATCCTGATGAACATCCAGGAGTTGGTGACGGCGGCCGAGGAGGGCGCCAACGTCAAGATCGTGCTGATGAACAACGCCACGCTCGGCCTCGTGTATCAGCAGCAGACGCTGTTCTACGGCGAGCGCATCTACGCCTCGAAGTTCCAGGCTGTGCCGGACTTCATCAAGGTCGCCGAAGGCTTCGGCATCCGCGCCGTCGATCTCGACCGGGCGGATCAGCCGCGCGCGGCCCTGGCCGAGGCGCTGAACACGCCGGGACCGTGCCTGATCCACGCCAGCATCGACCGGCACGAAAAGGTTTATCCGATGGTGCCGCCCGGCGCCTCGAACAAGGACATGATCGGAGGCTGAAGATGAACGCACTCACGCAGAACGAACGCAACGCACTCGCCCGCGCGGTGCTCGAACTCGACGTCAACAACCACGCCGGCGTCATGAGCCACGTCGTCGGCCTCTTCTCGCGACGCGCCTACAACGTCGACGGCATCCTGGTGATGCCGGTCGGCGACGGCGGCAAGAGCCGCATCTGGCTGCTGGTGAACGAGGATGCCCGCCTGCCGCAGATGATCAAGCAGGTCGAGAAGCTGGAGGACGTGCTCGCGGTGCGCCGGCACGGCGCCGACCACGCGGTGTTCGAGCGGCTGGAGGAGTTCTTTCAGGCCTGAGCGGCCGCCTGCCGGAGCGCGTCCGCCAGCACCGCCGGCGGCTGCGCGCCGGAAACCGCGAGCCGGCCGTCGAAGATGAAGCAGGGCACGCCGTCGATGCCGAGCCGGCGGAGCTGTTCCGCCTGCTCGCGCACCGTGGCGGCCGCATCGTCGCCGCGCAGCCAGGCGAGCGTCTCGTCGCGATCCTCGCCGCAGTCGGCGGCAAGGTCAGCCAGTACCGCCGGGTCGCCGACGAAGCGGCCCTCGCAGAAGCCGGCGGCGAAGATGCGCTCGACCAGCGCGTCGGCAAGCGTCGAAGGCTCGCCGCCCCGCGTTTGCAGGCGGTGGATCAGGCGGTGCGCGGCCAGCGTGTTGGCGCGCAGTTCGATCTTCTCGAACGCGAAGTCGATGCCGGCCTGCCGGCCGGCGTCGCGCACGCGCGCCCAGATTTTCTCCAGCGCATCGACGCCGCCGAACTTGCGTTCGAGGAAGGGACGGTAGGGTTCGCCTGCCGGCGGCGTCTCCAGATTGAGGAAGAACGGCAGCCAGCGCACCGCGACCGGCCGGGCGAATTCCGCGATTGCCGCCTGCAGGTGGCGCCGGCCGATGAAGCACCACGGGCAGACGAGGTCGGAAACGACGTCGACGCGGACGGCATCGCTCATCGCCGCCCGCCCTGGCTGCCGCCCTTGTCCCAGTTGAAGCGCACCGTGCGCTGCCAGCGCTGGTCTTCCGACGGGCGCGGATTCGTGCCTTGCGGCGGCGGCTGTTTCGCCGGCTTCGGCAGCGGCGGCGATGGCGGTTTCTTGCCCATGGCGGTGGAAGGGAGTGGCTCGTGAATTCACTGTAGCACGGCCGCGCCATTGCGCCGGTTCGCTCCCGGCGGTGCCGCCGCTTTACCCCGGCACGTCCCCCGGCGGCCGGGACGAGGCGGCCCCTGTGCTAAACTTCCTGCTCCCCATTGTCCCTGTTCCGCGCGCCCTCCAATGTCCGGCAATACCCTCGGCACCCTGTTTACCGTCACTTCCTTCGGCGAATCCCATGGGCCGGCGATCGGCTGCATCGTCGACGGCTGTCCGCCGGGGCTGGAAATCTCCGAAGCCGACATCCAGGCCGAGCTCGACCGCAGGAAGCCGGGCACCTCGCGCCACGTGACGCAGCGCCGCGAGCCGGACACCGTCGAGATTCTCTCCGGCGTCTTCGAGGGCAGGACCACCGGCACGCCGATCGGCCTGCTGATCCGCAACCAGGACCAGCGCAGCAAGGACTACGGCAACATCGCCGAGACTTTCCGCCCGGGCCACGCCGATTACGCCTACACGCAGAAATACGGCTTCCGCGACCATCGCGGCGGCGGCCGCTCGTCGGCGCGCGAGACGGCGGTGCGCGTCGCCGCCGGCGCCATCGCCCGCAAGTGGCTGCAGGAACGCTACGGCGTGACCATCCGCGGCTGGATGAGCCAGCTCGGGCCGATCGCCATCCCCTTCGAGAGCGCCGACGAGATCGGCAACAACCCGTTCTTCGCACCGAACGCCGGCATCGTGCCGCAGCTGGAGAGCTACATGGACGAGCTGCGCAAGTCCGGCGACTCGGTCGGCGCGCAGATCACCGTCGCCGCCGCCGGCGTGCCGCCGGGCTGGGGCGAGCCGGTGTACGACCGGCTGGATGCCGAGATCGCCTACGCGATGATGAGCATCAACGCGGTGAAGGGCGTCGAGATCGGCGCCGGCTTCGCGTCGGTGGCACAGAAGGGCAGCGAGCACGGCGACGAGATGACGCCGCAGGGCTTCCTGTCGAACAACGCCGGCGGCGTGCTGGGCGGCATCTCGACCGGCCAGGACATCGTCGTGAACCTGGCGATCAAGCCGACCTCCAGCATCCGCCTGCCGCGGCAGACGATCGACCGCGCCGGCAACCCGGCGACGGTGGAGACGCACGGCCGCCACGACCCCTGCGTCGGCATCCGCGCGACGCCGATCGCCGAGGCGATGCTGGCGATGGTGCTGATCGACCACGCGCTCCGGCATCGCGCGCAATGCGGCGACGTGGCCTGCGCGACGCCGCGCATCCCGGCCGGCCGGGGCAGCGTCGGCGGGGTTTGACGGCGCATCGCTTCGGCATAGAATCGGAATTGCCCGGCGTTCGGGCGATCAGTTGCCAGGGAGCGCATCATGCAAGTCGAACACCACGACCTCAACCACGAATTCCCCAACCTCACCGACGAGATTCACGCGCTGAAGGCGCAGCACAACCATTTCGCCAAGCTGAGCGACGAGTATGAGCGCGTCACCCGCGAGATCGAACGGCTGGAAGAGGAGGATGTGCCGGTGGATGATTTCACCATCGAGGAAATGAAGAAGACGCGCGTCAAGCTGAAGGACGAGCTCTACCAGATGATCGTCGCTTACCGGGCGGCGCCGGCCGCCGCCGGCTGAACCCGCCGTTCCCGGGCATCCGGTAAAATCGCCGGATGTCCGTTCCACTTCCCGCTTCGTCCCGCGACCTGCCGTACTGGCGACTCTCCGGCTACTATTTCTTCTACTTCGCCTTCATCGGCGCCTTCTCGCCCTATTTCGGGCTGTACCTGCAGTCGCTTTCCTTTTCCGCCTGGGATATCGGTCTGCTGATGTCGCAGATGCAGCTGATGCGCCTGTTCGGGCCCTACCTCTGGAGCGCGCTCGCCGACCGGCTGGGGCGCCGGCTGCCGATCGTGCGGCTGGCCGGGGTGATCAGCCTGCTGGGGTTCTCCGTCTTCTTCGCGGCGCAGAGCCTGGCCGCCTTCCTGGTCGCCATGGCGATCATGGCCTTCTTCTGGAGCGCGGCGCTGCCGCTGGTCGAAACCGTCACCTTCGATCACCTGCGGCAGGATCCCGGACGCTACAGCCGCATCCGGCTGTGGGGATCGATCGGCTTCATCGCCGCCGTGCTCGGCAC
>JANJTW010000237.1 GCA_024710925.1 Rhodocyclaceae bacterium
TTCGTCGAGCGCCGCGGCAAGCTGGAGCAGACCAACGTCAGCTTCTACGACGACGCCCACCTGATGAAGATCATCGACAAGATCGTGTCGCGCGTCGGTCGCCGCATCGACGAATCGAGCCCGATGGTCGATGCCCGCCTCGCCGACGGTTCGCGGGTGAATGCGATCATTCCGCCGCTGGCGATCGACGGGCCGATCCTGTCGATCCGCCGCTTCTCGGTGACGCCGCTGACGATGGCCGACATCCTCGAATTCAAGACGCTGACCGGGCCGATGGCGGAGATTCTGGAAGGCCTGGCGAGGTCGAAGGTGAACATCCTCGTCTCCGGCGGCACCGGCAGCGGCAAGACAACGCTGCTCAATATCCTGTCGGGTTTCATCCCGGAGGATGAGCGGATCATCACCATCGAGGATGCGGCGGAACTGCAGCTGCAGCAGCCGCACGTCGTCCGTCTCGAAACGCGGCCGGCGAACATCGAGGGCAAGGGCGAGGTGGCGCAGCGGGCGCTGGTGCGCAACGCGCTGCGCATGCGCCCCGATCGCATCATCCTCGGCGAGGTGCGCGGCCCGGAGGCGGTGGACATGCTGCAGGCGATGAATACCGGCCACGAGGGGTCGATGGCGACGATCCACGCGAATACCGCGCGCGACGCGCTGACGCGCCTTGAGAACATGGTCGGCATGGCCGGCCTGAACCTGCCGTCGCGCGTGATGCGGCAGCAGATCAGTTCGGCGATCTCGGTCGTCGTGCAGACCTCGCGGCTGACCGACGGCAAGCGCAAGGTGACCAGCATCCACGAGATCACCGGTATGGAAGGCGAGGTCATCACGATGCAGGAAGTGTTCGCCTTCCACCAGACCGGCATCGATGCCGCCGGCCGGGTGGCGGGCTATTTCGCCGCCAGCGGCGTGCGCCCGCGCTTCGTCGAGCGCCTGCGCACCTTCGGCGTGCAGATTTCCGACAACCTGTTCGATCCGTCGCGACATTTCGAATAGGCGAGGCGAACCCCCGGGAGCTGGCTCATGGACTACCTCTTCTACCTTTTCATCGTGCTCATCTTCATCGCCGTCACCTTGCTGGCAGAGGCGCTGCTGATCTGGTGGAACACCACCCGTGGTCCGGAAGCGCAGCGCATCGCCCGGCGCATCCGCCTGATGTCGGCTGGTGCCCACAAGGGCGACGACCAGCCGCTGCTGCTCAAGCAGCGCCTGCTCGCCGAAGCGCCGGCACTGGCCAAGGTGCTGCTGCAGGTGCCGCGTGTGCACCAGATCGACCGCCTGCTGGAGCAGTCGGGCTTGCCGTGGACGGTCGGCCGCTTCCTCGCGCTGTCGGCAGTCGCTTTCGTCGTCGGCTTCGTCGTCGGCCGCATCCTGTCGCCGGCGCTCCTCTTCCCGCTCATCGTCGCGTCGGCGGTGGCCTCCCTGCCGTTCTTCTACGTGCTGCGCAGGCGCCAGAAGCGGCTCGAAAAGTTCGAGGAGCAGCTGCCCGAGGCGCTCGATCTGATCGGCCGGGCGCTGCGTGCGGGGCACGCCTTTCCGAGCGCGCTGAAGATGGTCGGCGATGAAATGTCCGATCCGATCGCCAACGAATTCCGCATCGCTTTCGACGAGGTCAACTACGGCATCTCGATGCAGGCGGCGCTGACCAACCTGGCGGTGCGGGTGCCCAGCATGGACTTGCGCTACTTCGTCATCGCCGTGCTGATCCAGCGCGAGACCGGCGGCAACCTCTCGGAAATCCTCGGCAACATCAGCACCATCATCCGCGACCGCCTGAAGCTGCTCGGCAAGATCCGTGTCCTCTCTGCCGAGGGTCGGCTGTCAGCGTGGATTCTCGGCCTGCTACCGTTTGCCACGGGCTTCATCATCTATCTGATCAACCCGACCTTCATCGGCGTGTTGTGGACCGATTCGATCGGCCAGCGATTCATCGCCGGTGCGGTGGTGATGATGCTGGTCGGCCTCGTCTGGATGCGCAAGATCATCCGCATCCACGTCTGATCCGGGATCGCTCAAGAAGAAAAAGGCCAAATCATGGATACCGCGAACACCCTGCAGATCGTCTTCCTCGTCCTGATCTTCCTTTTCGTGTTCGGCGTCGTGATGGGGGTCATGCTGCTGATGACGCCCAACCCGGTCCGCCAGCGCTTGCGCGAGATGCTCGGCAACGAGCTGGAGGTGCCCAAGGTGCCGCCGCAGGGGCAGTGGATCGAGCGCATCGTCAAGGCGGCGAGCCCGATCGCCCGCCTGCAACTGCCGGAAACCGGCTGGGAAGGCTCGGCGCTGCGCATCCGCTTCATGAACGCCGGCTTCCGCAGCAAGACGGCGCCGACGCTGTTCTTTGCGGCGAAGATCGTTTTCTCGGTCGGCCTGCCGCTGCTTCTCTTCTTCTACGTCACGCTGTCCGGCGCGGCGGTCAAGCCGCAGACGGTCTTCCTCCTGTTGATGCTGCTCGGCGCCTTCGGCTACTACTTTCCCAACGGCATCCTTTCGCACCTGGTCGAGTCGCGCAAGCGCGAAATCTTCGAGTCGTTCCCCGATGCGCTCGACCTGCTGACCGTCTGCGTCGAGGCCGGTCTCGGGCTCGACGCGGCGCTGCAGCGCGTGGCCGACGAAATGCGCCTGAAGAGTGCGCCGCTCGCCGAGGAACTGACCCTGGTCACCCTTGAACTGCGCGCCGGCAGCAGCAAGGAAAACGCCTTGCGCAACCTGGCGCTGCGCACCGGCGTCGAGGATGTCGACACGCTGGTGGCGATGCTGATCCAGGCCGAACGTTTCGGCACCAGCATCGCCGATTCGCTGCGCGTGCATGCCGATACGCTGCGCACGAAGCGCCGCCTGCGCGCCGAAGAGGCCGCGGCGAAGATCGCGCTGAAGCTGCTCTTCCCGCTGATCTTCTGCATTTTCCCGACGATGCTGCTGGTGCTGCTCGGGCCCGGCTTCATCCAGATCTACCGCATATTGCTGCCGACGCTTGCCGGCGCGCGGTGACGTTCTTCCGGGCAAGGAGGCTATCAATCATGAACAGAAAACTGACGCTGGCGGTACAGGCGGCACTGGCGGCAATCGCCGTTGCCGGTTGCGCAACCGGGACGGGGTCGTCGAGCGGCGCCTATTCCTTCATCAAGCCGATACAGCGCATCAGCAGCGAGGGCGGGGCCGACGCCTGGTACCGTCTTGGCCGCTACTACCAGGGGCAGGAGCGGCTGGCCCAGGCGGAAGAAGCGTTCCGCCGCGCCCTCCGCGTCGATGCCGGCCATGCCGAAGCGCGCAACGCGCTGGGCGCCGTTCTCGCCGGACGCGGCATGCTGGCGGCGGCCGAGGGCGAGTTCCGCGCGGCGCTGCGTGCGGCGCCCGGGGCTGCCCACATCCACGGCAATCTGGGCCGGGTCCTGTTGCTGCAGGGCCAGCATGCCGAGTCGATCGCCGTGCTTGAGGAAGGGCTCCGCCTCGATCAGGACAATGCGAACGTGCGCCGCAACCTGGCCGCAGCGCTGGAAGCATCGGGTATCGTCGAACCGCCGCCGCAACTGGCGGCGGTCGAGGCCACTGCATCGGCGCCGGCCGATGCGGTGGAAAAGCCGGCCGCACCGGCCGTTTCCGCCCAGTCCGCACCCGCGGCCACGCCGCCGGCGGGCATCGTTGTCCTCGAACCGGTTCCGGTCACCGATACGCGCTCGGCGATCCGCCAGCTGCCGCCGGCCGTGGCCATTGCCAGTACGCTGAGCTATCGCGACGTCGGCGGCGTGACGAGCCTGCCGGCCGCGCCGCCTGCCCGCGTCGTCGTTGCCCCTGTCGTTTCCCGGGAGATGCCGGCACCGCAGCCCGTGCCCACGGTCGATGTCGCGGCGGTGCCCGTGCCTGCCGTGGAAGAGTCGCCTCCGACCGTTTCCGCAGCCACCGAAGCGCCGACGGCAATGCCCGCTGTTTCCGTTGTCGTTACGACGGCGGAAATGGACGCCCCCGTCGAAATGCCGGTAATGGCTGTCGCTCCTGCGAATGGTCCGATAGGTGCAACGGCGGCAACGGCGGCAACAGCCGCAACAGCCGCAACAGCCGCAACAGCCGCAACAGCCGCAACAGCCGCAACAGCCGCAACAGCCGCAACAGCCGCAACAGCCGCAACAGCCGCAACAGCCGCAACAGCCGCAACAGC
>JANJTW010000242.1 GCA_024710925.1 Rhodocyclaceae bacterium
GGCATGCCGCGCGAGGCCGCGCTGGTCGGCGCCGTCGATGAGGTGGTGCCGCTCGACGCGATGGCCCGCCGCGTACTCGCCACGGTTGCGCGTGCTGTGGCATAGTGGCCGGCGATAACGAAGCGATACACGGAGACGTTCCATGCAGGTCAATCTCGTCAAGAATGCCGGCACGGCCGATCTGCGCCTGTCCGGGCGTTTCGATTTCAATGCCCACCGGGACTTCCGCAACGCCTACGAGCCGCTGCTTGCCGACGCGCAGGTGCGCACGCTGAACATCGACCTGGCGGGCGTCGAATATCTCGACAGTTCCGCCCTGGGCATGCTGCTCATGCTGCGTGACAAGGTAGGTGCGGTGAACAAGGCGCTGGCGTTGCAGAACGTTCGCGGACCGGTGAAGCAGGTGCTCGAAATCGCCAACTTCGGAAAGCTGTTCCGCATCGTCTGACAGGCAAACCGTCCGGCGGGCTCGGCCGGCGCGGCAAAAAAATACGGGGGAGAGTCGCTGCATGAATGGTCTGGCATGGAGGGTCCGGGGCGCGTTCCTGGTGATGGTCGCGCTCGGCGGCGCGCTGGTCGTCTGGGGGCCGGCCATGCTCGGCACGGGGTTGCCGGGCGCCGCAGCCGCTGTCGCCGTGCTTGCCGCCGCGGCCGCCGTGCTGGCACGGTCGGTCGAGGGGAGGATACTGCGCCGTCTCGGCGCGCTGCGTGCGGTCATCGAGCAGACCTACGTCGATGGCGATCTGACGCGGCGGGCCCCGGAGGCCGGCAGCGACGAGGTGGCCGCCACCGCGCGCGCCTACAACCGGCTGATGTCGAGTTTCCAGACGATCATCGGCAAGGTCTTCTTCAACTCCGTCGAGGTCGCCCGCGCCTCGACGCAGCTCATCGATGAGGCAAACGCTGTCGCCGCCGGCTCCAACCGTCAGCACGACGCCGCCCTTTCGGCGGCCTCGGCGATGAACCAGCTGACTGCCAACATGCACCAGGTAGCGCAGAAGGCCACCGAGACCGCGCATATCGCCGAAGCAGCGAGCGGTCTGTCGACCGAGGGGATGGCTATCGTGCGCGACGCTTCGGCCGAGATGGAGCGCATTGCCGCCTCCGTGACGCAGTCGTCCGAGGTGGTCAGCATCCTCGGCGAGCGTTCGCATGCGATCAGCGGCATCGCCCAGACCATCCGCGAGATCGCCGACCAGACCAACCTGCTGGCGCTGAACGCCGCCATCGAGGCGGCGCGTGCCGGCGAGCAGGGGCGCGGTTTTGCGGTCGTCGCGGACGAGGTGCGCAAGCTGGCGGAACGCACCTCGCAGGCCACCGGCGAGATCGGCAGCATGATCGCCGCCATCCAGGGCGAGACACGGAGCGCCATCGTCAGCATCGACGCCGGTACCGGCCAGGCGCGCAACGGCGCGGCGCTCGCCCAGCAGGCGGCGGATTCGCTGGAACGGATCAACCGCGGCGCCCGCGATACGATGGAAAAGGTCGATGCCATCGCGTCCGCCATCGACGAGCAGAGTCGCTCCGGCAGCGATATCGCCGACCATGTGCGCAACATCATGTCGATGGCGGAGACGAACAGCAGCGCATCGGGCAAGGCGCTGCGCGAAGCCGGTCAGCTGGAGTACCTGGCGACCAACCTCAAGGAAATCGGCAACGTCTTCAAGCTCGGGCCGGCCGGCGATCGGGCGGTCGAAACGCATGGCCGGATGCCGGCGATCGTTCAGCAGGCGGCAGCCCAGGTCGGTGCCGTGCTGGAGAAGGCGGTCGACGGCGGACGCGTCCGCATCGAGGACCTGTTCGACGAGAGCTACGAGCCGATCGCCGCGACCCGGCCGCAGAAGTACAAGACCCGTTTCGACGCGCTGACCGACCAGTTACTGCCGGCGCTGCAGGAACCGCTGCTCGAACAGCACGGCTGGCTGGTCTATGCCATCGCCTGCGACCGGAAAGGCTACGTGCCGACGCACAACCGTTGCTTCTCGCAGCCGCTGAGCGGCGACGAAAAGGTCGATTTCGTCAATAATCGCACCAAGCGGATTTTTGACGATCCGGTCGGCAAGCGCTGCGGCGACCATCTGCAGCCCTTCCTGTTGCAGACCTACCGGCGCGATACCGGCGAGATCATGCATGACATTTCGGCGCCGGTGATGGTCAAGGGGCGCCATTGGGGAGGCTTCCGGATCGGCTACCGGACGGAAGCGTGAGCGGTTGCATGCCCGGAAAAGCGGCGGCGGCATGGTGCCGACCGTGGCGATGGGTTAACATACAGCAAGTGAAATGAGGCGCCTCGTCTAGCGAGGGGGTGATAGATATGTCCGAACTGCTGAAAAGCATTGATGCGCGCACGAAGCTTGCGGGCACGAACAAGCTGGAGATCCTTCTCTTTTTCCTCGGCCGGGATACCCGAACGGGGCGTAAGGAGACCTTCGGCATCAACGTCTTCAAGGTGCGCGAGGTGATGCGTACGCCGCCGATCACGGCGGCGCCGGAGATGCCGTCGGCGGTCGAGGGCATGGTCAGCCTGCGCGGCGTGCTGGTGCCGGTGATCGACCTGGCCAAGTACGCCGGCGTGCAGACGGATACGCCGCGCGACATCATGATCGTGACCGAATACAACGGCCATACTCAGGGTTTCCTGGTCGAGGGCGTCGATACCATCCTGCGCCTCGACTGGAGCCAGATGCGGGTGCCGCCGGAAATGCTGATGGCCGAGATGGGCGGACTGGTGACGGCAGTGACGGAACTGGCCGACAACCGGCTGGTGATGATGATGGATGTCGAGAAGGTGCTCGCCGAAACCGCGCGCTACGACGACGAGGCTGCCTACCGCAGCGTCGTCGCGCTCGACAAGCCGGATGCGATGGTTGTTTTTGCCGACGACTCGATCGTCGCCCGCAAGCAGATCGAGAAGACGCTGCAGCTGATGGGTGTGAAATACGCGGCGGCGATGAACGGCCGGCTTGCCTGGGAGGAGCTGGAAAAAATCGCCAAGTACGCGGCGACGATCAACAAGCCGGTGTCCGAACTGGTCAGTCTGGTGCTGACCGACATCGAGATGCCGGAGATGGACGGCTACATCCTGACGAAGAAGATCAAGGGCGATCCGCGCTTCGCCGGCGTGCCGGTGATCATGCATTCGTCGCTGTCGGGCATGTCGAACCAGCAGCTCGGCAAGTCGGTCGGCGTCGACGAGTATGTCGCCAAGTTCGAGCCGCAGAAGCTTTCCGAAGCCCTGGCGCGGCGCATCCTCGGCCAGTCGGCCGATCTGCCCGTGCCGGCCTGACCGGGAACCCTTCGCAGGAGTATGAGCATGGATATGTCGGAAAAGAAGAATCTGCTCGAAAGCGTCGATGCCCGCACGCGGCTCGCCGGTTCGAACATGATGGAGATCCTGCTGTTTTCGCTCGGCACGCGCGAGACCTTCGGGATCAACGTATTCAAGGTCCGCGAGGTCGGCCGCACGCCGCACATCACGCGCACGCCGAACATGCCGCGCGGCGTCGAGGGACTGATCTCGCTGCGCGGCAACGTCATCCCGGTGCTGTCGCTGTCGTCCTTCCTCGACCTCGAAGGCAGCGCCCCGCCCGGACTCGGCAAGTCGATGATGGTCGCCGAGTACTCGAAGCGCACGCTCGGCTTTCTCGTCCATGACGTCGATCGCATCATCCGCGTCGACTGGGAGCGGGTGAAGGCGCCGGAAACGGTGCTCGCCTCCAACCAGGGCCTGATCACCGCCGTCATCGAGCTCGAAGGCGGTCATCTCGTCTCCA
>JANJTW010000250.1 GCA_024710925.1 Rhodocyclaceae bacterium
TTGTCGATTGTTTCCGAGAAAGCCGTTTTCCATGAAACGCAGCCGTTTCGCCTCCCGCAGCCGCATCTCCGCCGACGCCACCGAACTCTCCCGCCTCGCTTCCGGCCTTGCCGAATCGGGCAGCAAGATCGAGGACGCCTATTGGGAAGGCCGCCTCGCCGAACTGGTCGACAGCCTGCTGCAGTCCGGCGCCGAGGACGACCTCAATGCCGCGCTCGACCGCCTGTTCGACACCAACCCGACCGCCCACGACGAACTCGCCGACATGATCGAGGCGCGCGCCGAGACCGGCGCGCTGGCGCATGCCGGCCAGGACTTCGACATCCTGCTCTTCGCCGCGCCGGTGCTCGCCTGGTCGCGCTACTCGATTCCCTCCGGCGCGCTGCCGAAAGCTGCCGTCGAGGCGCTGACGACGCAACTCGGCGCGCACGCCTTCGCCGCCGGTACGCAGGTAGCGATCGCCGACTACCTGTTCAGCCCCGACCAGCTGCCGCGCAGCTTCTGCGACACCTGGCAGCTGACGCGCGAACTCGCCGCCGCCGCGCTGGAAGGCCGCGCACTCGCCCTCGACACGCGCGGCCTCGACGAGACCAACCGCTTCCTCTCCGACGTCCGCTACCTGGTCGGCGCCGTCGTCATCCGCCGCGACCAGCCGATCTTCCGCTGGAACGAGAAGGACGGCTCGCGCGAATCGGCGCAGAAGGAATGGATCAAGCAGGGCGGTCCGAACCTCGAACCGCTGCTCACCGGCTGCGCCTACCAGCCGCTCTTGCCCGACGCCTACCACGCCGCCTGCCGCGCCGCCGACAAGGCCTCGCGCCCGTATTCGCTGCGCGCCTCGGTGGCCTTCCTGCAGACCACGCTGGGGATTTCTGCCGACAAGCTGCGCGCGGTGATCGGCCCCTTCCATGACCAGCGCCTTGAGGAATACCGCATCGGCTTCGGCCCGCGCGACCGCGACAACCTGCACCACGGCGTCGTCTGGCCGCTGCTCGGCACCGAGGACGAGAACACCGACGTCGTCGGCGAGATCGAGGCCGTGTTGCGCGAATGCGGGCTGAAGGAGATCGTCTTCCACGACCACCCCTTCCCCTTCGAGTTCTGCGACGACTGCGGCATGCCGCTCTACCCCAACGCCGAGGGCGAGGTGGTGCACCCGGAAATGCCGGAACAGGGCCACGACGCGCCGCCGCAGACGCTGCACTGAACGACACGCGATGAGCAACGAGGAACTCCTGCGGCGCAGCCTCGCCGCCGTCTGGCACCCGTGCACGCAGATGAAGCAGCACGAGCGCGACCTGCCGCTGGTGCCGGCGGTGCGCGGCGAAGGGCTGTGGCTCTACGACGCCGACGGCCGCCGCTACCTCGACGGCATCAGCTCGTGGTGGGTGAACCTGTTCGGCCACTGCAACCCGCGCATCAACGCCGCGCTTGCCGACCAGCTCGACAAGCTGGAACACGTGATCCTCGCCGGCTTCACGCACGAGCCGGTGGTGCAGCTGTCGGAGCGCCTGTCGGCGCTGACCGGCAACGCGCTCGGCCACTGCTTCTACGCCTCCGACGGCGCCTCGGCGACCGAGATCGCGCTGAAGATGTCGTTCCATTACTGGCAGAACACCGGGCGCGCGCAGAAGCGCGAGTTCGTCGCACTCGCCGGCGGCTACCACGGCGAAACCGTCGGCGCGCTGGCCGTCACCGACGTCGCCATCTTCCGCGACGCCTACGCGCCGCTGATCCGCGCCGCGCACGTCGTGCCGTCGCCCGACGCGCGCCAGGCCGCACCAGGAGAGACGGCGGCGGACGTCGCCCGCCGCGCCGCGGCCGCATTGGAAGCCTTCCTCGCAGCCAACCACGAGCGCATCGCCGCGCTGATCGTCGAGCCGCTGGTGCAGGGCGCCGCCGGCATGGCGATGCACGACCCGGAATACCTGCGGCTGGCCCGTGCCTTGTGCGACCGCTACGAGGTGCACCTGATCTGCGACGAGATCGCCGTCGGCTGCGGCCGCACCGGCACCTTCTTCGCGCACGAGCAGGCGGGCATCAAACCCGACTTCCTGTGCCTGTCGAAAGGCATCTCCGGCGGCTACCTGCCGCTCTCGGTCGTGCTCACCACCGACCGCGTGTACGCAGCCTTCTACGACGACGCGACGGCGAAGGGCTTCCTGCACTCGCACTCCTACACCGGCAACGCGCTGGCCTGCCGCGCCGCGCTGGCGACGCTCGACCTCTTCGCCGAGGACGACGTGCTGGCGAAGAACCGGGCGCGCGGCGACAAACTGGAGGCGCTGCTGGCGCCGCTCGCTGACCATGAAAAGGTCCGTCACTTCCGCCGCCGCGGCATGATCCTCGCGTTCGACGTCGAGGCCGATGCAGGCTTCGGCCGCCGCTTCTACCGCGCGGCGCTTGACCGCGAACTGCTGCTGCGGCCGATGGGCAACACCGTCTATTTCATGCCGCCCTACATCCTGACCGACGACGACGCGGCCTTCCTCGCCGCCGGCGCCGCCACCGCGCTGGAGGACGCATTGCGATGATCTGGGACGAACTGGAAAGCGGCCTCGCCGAACTCGCCGCCGACGGCCTGCAGCGCCGCCGGCGCCTGCTCGATTCGCCCTGCGGCCCGGAATCCGTGGTCGACGGCAAGCCGGTCGTCAGCTTCTGCAGCAACGACTATCTCGGCTTCGCCAACCATCCCGAACTGGTCGCCGCCGCGCAGGCCGCCGCCGCACAGTGGGGTGTCGGCAGCGGCGCCTCGCACCTCGTCTCCGGCCACCTGCGCCCGCACGAGGACGCCGAACGGGCACTCGCCGACTTCGTCGAATTCCCGGCGGCGATCACGCTGTCCACCGGCTACATGGCCAACCTGGCCATCGTCCCGGCGCTGGTCGGCCGCGGCGACGCGGTCTTCGCCGACAAGCTGAACCACGCCTCGCTGATCGACGCCGTGCAGCTCTCCCGCGCCGAAAGCCACCGCTACCTGCACGGCGACGTCGCCGGGCTGTCGGCGATGCTCGCCGCGAGCACCGCGAAAAGGAAGCTGATCGTCACCGACGCGGTGTTCAGCATGGACGGCGACATCGCGCCGCTGCCGCAGCTCTACGAACTGGCCGAGCGCCACGACGCCTGGCTGGTGATCGACGACGCGCACGGCTTCGGCGTGCTCGGCGACAACGGCCGCGGCACGCTGTCTCACTTCGCGCTGCCGGCCGATCCGCGCGTCATCCTGATGGGCACGCTGGGCAAGGCCGCCGGCGTCGCCGGCGCCTTCGTCGCCGCCGACCGGCGGGTGATCGACTGGCTGGTGAACAAGGCGCGCAGCTACATCTTCACCACCGCCGCCAGCCCGATCCTCGCCGCGACGGTATCGAAGAGCGTGGCGCTGGTCGAAGCCGCCGACGACCGCCGCGCGCACCTGCAGGCGCTGATCGCGCAACTGCGCGCCGGCGTCGCCGACCTGCGCTGGAACCTGCTGCCGTCGGAAACGGCGATCCAGCCGCTGATCATCGGCGACAACCACGAAGCGCTCTCCGTCGCCGGCGCGCTCTTCGAGCGCGGCCTGTGGGTGCCGGCGATCCGCCCGCCGACGGTGGCCAAGGGCACCGCGCGGCTGCGCATCTCGCTCTCCGCCGCGCACACCGAAGCGCACGTCGCGCAGCTCGTCGACGCGCTGCAGGCACTGGCATGAGCACCGTCCACCGGGCTACCGCAGGGGCGGCACAGGCCGCAACCGGCGCCGTGCCGGGGCGGCGCACAATCCCTCCCGGCGGCGGGCACGAGGGAGAGATGCCCCGATGACGATCAGCGTCGCCACCACCGGTACCGCCGGCCCCGACCTAGCGCTGGTGCACGGCTGGGGCCTCGGCGCCGGCGCCTGGAACGGCGTCGCCGACGCGCTCGGCGAACGTTTCCGTGTGCACCGCGTCAGCCTGCCCGGCTACGACGGCAGCGCCGACGACGGCGGCGACTTCGCGCCGACCGCCGTCGCCATCGCCGACGCGCTGCCGGCCGGCACGACGCTGTGCGGCTGGTCGCTCGGCGGCATGCTGGCGCTCGCCGCCGCCGCCGCGCGGCCCGGCCATTTCTCCCGGCTGGTACTGGTCGGCACGACGCCGAAGTTCGTCCAGGCCGACGGCTGGCCGTGCGCGCAGGTGCCGGAGAACCACGCCACCTTCACGCGCGCCGTGGCGAAAGCCGCCGCGGCGACGCTGACGCGCTTCGTGATGCTCTTCAACCAGGGCGACGACAAGGCGCGCGCCGTCGTCCGCGCACTGACGCCGCTCCTCGCCACCGGGCTGCCACCGGCGCCGGTGCTGGCCAGAGGCCTCGACTGGCTGCGCAACGTCGACCTGCGCGCGGCGGTCCCCGGCATCGCGACGCCGACGCTCGTCGTGCACGGCGACTGCGATCCGCTGATGCCGTTCGCCGCCGGCGAATGGCTGGCAACGAACCTGCCGCATGCGCGCCTCGAACGCTTCGCCGGCAGCGCGCACGCCCCCTTCCTCGCCGACCCCGAACACTTCGTGCGGACGCTGGCCGGATTCTGCGAGGCGCCGCGATGAGCTTCGTCCGGAGCCGACCGGAAGTTGCCGCCAAGCGGTGCCGCGCAGCGTGGCCCGCCGCGGCGAAGGTCCGCCCGGGCGTACGGAGGGCCGCCCGGTGAGCCTGCCCGACAAGCAGCGCATCCGCGCCACCTTCGCCCGCGCCGCCGCCAGCTACGACGCGGCGGCGGTGCTGCAGCGCGAGGTCTGCGCGCGCCTGCTGGCGCGCCTCGACGCCGCGACGGAGCCGCCACCGGCGCACATCCTCGACGCCGGCTGCGGCACCGGCTACGGCGCCGGCCTGCTGCACGCGCGCTGGCCTCAGGCGGCCATCGTCGCCGCCGATTTCGCCGCGACGATGGCCGCGACGACCCGCCGCCAGGCGCCGGCCGGCACCGCCTGCGCGGTCGCCGACATCGAGGCGCTGCCGTTCGCCGACGCGACCTTCGACCTGTGGTGGTCGAGCCTGACCGTGCAGTGGTGCGACGCCGCCACCGTCCTCGCGGAAGCCGCGCGCGTGCTGCGCGGCGACGGCCGGCTGGCGCTGTCCACGCTCGGCGACGGCACCTTCGCCGAGCTGCGCACGGCCTTCGCCGCCGTCGACCGCCACCGCCACACGCTCGACTTCGCCGCCGCCGAACGCCTCGCCGAAGCGGCCACGGCCGCCGGCCTGCACGACGTGGCGCTGGCGCGCGAAACACTGACGCTGCACTATCCCGACCTCAAGGCCCTGCTCGGCGCGGTCAAGGCGATCGGCGCCAACGCGCTCGGCGCCGGCCGCCGGCCAGGCATGATGGGCAAGGCCGCGTGGCAGGCGCTGGCCGCCGCCTACGAGCGGCAGCGCGACGCCGACGGGCTGCCGGCGAGCTACGACGTGATCCTGCTGACGGCGAGGAAATAGCCACGGACGCGCCGGGCGCACGCATGCCGGCCGCCGCGCGCGGCAACGCGAACCGCGCCGGACCTTCGGACAGGGAAAGCTGAAAATGAAACACGCCTACTTCATCGCCGGCACCGATACCGAGATCGGCAAGACGCACGCCGCCTGCGCGCTGCTGCACGCCTTCCGCGCGCGGGGCCTCTGCGCGCTCGGCATGAAGCCGGTGGCCGCCGGCGTCGATGCCGCCGGCGTCAACGAGGACGTCGTCACACTGGTCGCCGCGTCGTCGTTCGCGGCGCCGTCGGCACTGGTCAATCCCTACTGCTTCGCCGACCCGATCGCGCCGCACATCGCCGCCCGCGAGGCCGGCGTCGAGATGCAGGCGGCGCCGGTGCTGGCCGCCTTCGCCGAGCTCGGCCGGCAGGCCGACGTGGTCGTCGTCGAGGGCGTCGGCGGCTTCCTGGTGCCGCTCGCCGACGGTTTCGACGCCGCCGACCTCACCGTCGCACTGGCGCTGCCGCTGATCCTGGTCGTCGGCATGCGGCTTGGCTGCCTGAACCACGCGCTGCTGACGCAGGAGGCGATCCGCGCGCGCGGCCTCAGGCTGGCCGGCTGGATCGCCAACCGCGTCGATCCGAAAATGAGCCGCTTCGACGAGAATCTGGCGACCCTGCAGGCCCGCCTCGACGCGCCGCTGCTCGGCGTCATCCCGCACGGCATCGGCGGCGCCACGGCCGGCGCGCTGCTGCGGCTGCCGGACTGAGCGGCAGACCTCGCGGCCGGCCGCGCAAGGCCCGCCGGAGCGTGCCGCCGCGAATGACGGCACCGTCGTTCACCGGGCGGCGGGGCGGTTGCCGCCCCGGCCCGGAAACCGACCCTTCCTCCGCCGGCGCCTCTGGCTATTCCTCCGCCGGCGCCTCGCCGACGATCTGCCAGGCGTACATCAGGCTGCCTTCATTGAATTCGACGCCGCGCTCCTCGTCGCGCCACCACGCCTGCCCGCGCGCGTCGGTACCGAGACAGCGCCAGCGGCGCAGTTCGCCGCTGCACAGCTCGACGAGATAGCAGCGACCGGCGCGCGGCGCATCCATCAGGCGTCGGGCACGTCGCGGGCGAGCAGCGCGGCCAGGTGCTCGACGGCGACGACGAGTTGCGGCGTGCGCGCCGCCGCCGCGTCGAATTCGCCGGCGCCGGCCAGCTTCTCGACTTCCTGCGCCAGCGCGCCGTCGGCGTCGCGCGAGAAGGTCGTCAGCAGCCCCTTGCAGGTATGCGCCTCGCGCTGCAGCGAAGGCGCGTCGCCGGCATCGACCGCGGCGCGCAGCGCGGCGACGTAGCCCGGCGCGTCCTGCACGAACATGGCGGCGACGGCGAGGTACAGCTCCTCGTCGCCGCCGAGGCGAGCGACGATGCCGGCGCGGTCGAAATCCTCCGGCAGCGCGGCGGCGGCAGCCGCCGCCACGGGCAGCGGCGACGCCAGCGGCGCCGCGTCGGCGTCGACCACGCAATCGGGCAGGCAGCGGGCGATCTCGGCGAACATTTCCTCCTGGCGGATCGGCTTCGACACGTAGCCGTCGAGGCCCAGTTCGAGGCAGCGCTCGCGGTCGCCGCGCATGGCGTTGGCGGTCATCGCGATGATCGTCAGGTGGCGGTCGCTGCCCGCCTCGGCCTCGCGGATGCGCCGCGTCGCCTCGACGCCGCGCCTCACCGGCATCTGGATGTCCATCAGGCCGACGGCGAAGGCCTCGTCGGCGTGCGCGCGCAGCGGCTCTTCGCGGTTGCGACTGATGG
>JANJTW010000061.1 GCA_024710925.1 Rhodocyclaceae bacterium
CGAAGGCAACAAGGAAAAGTTCTACCCGGTGATCGCCGGCCAGCACTACAAGTACCTGCTGCGCCAGATGACCGAAATCCGCGACGGTCACCGCCGCAACGCCAACCCGGACATGGTCAAGGTCATCAAGCCCTACACCAACGACCAGCTGGTGGCCATCTCCGCCTATCAGGCCAGCCTGACGATGCCTGGCTCGATGTGCAAGCCGAAGGCCGGCGCGAAGAAGAAGTAAGTCGCTTCGACGCCCAGACAAAGCCCGCCATTCCCGGATGGCGGGCTTTGCTTCCCCCGCTGCATTAGCAGATAACCATATGCTGTAGGCTTTGCCCCACAGCCAACGCATCGCCCAGGGCCCGACAAGACGGCCGACGTCCAGGCCAGCACCGCCAATGAGGACAGCACGCATGAGCGCAACGCCCAACAAACAGAACCTGATCGTCGCCGGACTTTCCCTGTTCGCGCTGGCGATGATCGTCGCCGCCTACTTCTCGCCGATCTGGTGGGTGTCGCTGACGGCGCCGAACTACCCGAAGGACGCCTTCCCCGACGGCATCCGCATCCATTTCCACTTCGACGGCGTGCACAATGGCTGCCGTGCCGCCGCCAAGGGCTCGCGCCAGGCTACCGAAATCCTGGAAAAGGACATCGACCACTCCGTCGAGCGCTACAACCCGATCACCGACGGCAAGGCCGACGTGAACAAGGGGGCGCAGGGCCTCGACTGCGTGCACGAGATGAACACCATCAACCACTACGTCGGCATGTTCCCGATCGCCTCCGGGGCGCCGGTCGAGAAGCCGTTGGCCAAGTTCTTCTTCGGCTTCTTCGCGGTGATGCTGCTGGCTTTCGCCGTGCCGAAGAAGAAGCCGCGGCTGGCGATCCTCGCCGCCGGCTTCACCGGCGTCGCCGCCTGGATGCTGGTGCACCAGTACGGCATGGGCCATCTGGAGGCGCACGTCGCCCAGTACGTCAAGGAAACCGGCACCTTCTTCAAGGAGCCGGACAAGATCGCCGTCTGGGGCGACAACGTGCGCAACATCACGCATGTCGTCGTCGCCGGCCTGATCGCCGCCATGCTCGTCGTCATCGCCGGCGTCGCCCGGATCAAGCAGTTCACGCTGCTGCTGGCGCTGGTGCCGGCGCTGCTGCCGGCCTTCTTCGTCATTACCTACGCCAGCTGGCTGTGGTTCTTCGGCCACAACCTGCACCCGTGGGGCGCATTCACCGTCAAGCCGTTCATGCCGACGGTGTTCGGCGAAGGCAAGGTCGCCCAGTTCTCGACCTATTCCTATCCCTACTGGGGCTACGGCCTGCTGGTGCTGGCCATGCTGGCACTGCTGCTGGCGATCCTGATCCGCCGCAAGCAGGTCCGGGAAGGCCTGGCCGAATAGTAGAATAGACGGCTTTCGATTCGCGGCAGGCCTCATGAAACCGGCAGCAAAGCGTTCAGTCGTTCTCCTTCGCAGTGCCGGCCTGGCCTTCCTGCTGATGGCTGGCGTTGCCGTCGCCTCGTCGATCTTCGACGACGACGAACCGGCACCGGCGCGCGGCGAGCAGGGCATGGGCCTGCCCAGCTCGGCCAACTGGGGCAGCTCCGACCAGTCGACGCCGCGTCCGGTCGCGCCGCACCGCAGCGACCTCCAGTGGTTCCAGGAACTGGTCGACGCGGCACCGGCCGGTTCCGTGCTGAAACCGCCGGCCGGTACCTACGCCGGCCCGGTCGTCGTCGACAAGCCGCTCATCATCGACGGCGCCAACGGCGTTGTCATCGACGGCGGCGGCAAGGGCACGGTGCTGGTCATGGAAGGCGGCAACTCGACGCTGCGCGACATCCGGCTGACCGCCTCCGGCGGTTCGCACGACACCGACGACGCCTGCCTCAACCTGCGCAAGCACGGCAACACCGTCGAGCGGGTGAAGATCGACGATTGCCTGTTCGGCATCGACCTGAAACAGTCCAACGACAACCTCGTCCGCGCCAACCGCATCTCGTCGAAGGCGAACGACCTCGGTACGCGCGGCGACGCGCTGCGCCTCTGGTACAGCAACAACAACCGCATCGAGGCCAACGAGATCGTCGATTCGCGCGACATGGTCGCCTGGTATTCGCACGACAACCACTACCTGAACAACGTCGGCCGCCGCAGCCGCTACTCGATCCACTTCATGTTCGCCGCGCGCAACATCGTCGAGGGCAACCGCTTCTACGACAACGCGGTCGGCGTCTACGTCATGTACTCCGGCGGCGGCGCCATCCGCAACAACGTCTTCTCGCACGCCACCGGCGCCACCGGCATGGCGATCGGCTTCAAGGAAGCCTCCGACGTCGTCGTCGAGGGCAACGAGATCGTCTACTGCGGTACCGGCATCACCAGCGACATCTCGCCGTTCGAGCCCGGCAGCACGCTGATCATCCGCAACAACCGCATCGCCTTCAACATCATCGGCATCCGTTTCGTCTCCGACCGCGAGGGCCACGTCATCGAGGGCAACAGCTTCGAGGGCAACATGAGCCACGTCGCCGTCGACGGCAACGCCGGCGCCACCCGCAACCGCTGGCACGGCAACTACTGGGACGACTACCAGGGCTTCGATCGCAACGGCGACAACGTCGGCGACCGGCCGCACCAGCACTACGCCTACGCCGACCAGATCTGGATGGATTTCCCGGCGGCGCGCTTCTTCCGCAACTCGCCGGTGATGGAGTCGCTCGACTTCCTCGAACGGCTGGCGCCGTTCTCGACGCCGACGCACATTCTCACCGACGACCAACCGATCTTCCACAAACCGGCAAGGGCTGAATCATGAGCGCCGCACGCGGCCGCCCGGAGCGGCGCAGTCGTAAACCCCGAGTCCCGCAGGGACGAACCGCAATCACCTCCTCCCACGGGGGGGAGACCGGGGGGAGGGTAGTCCAATGAGCGACGCCCCCGACAACAGGAATGCCGACGACGGCGAAGAGCTGAAACCGCCACCCGGCGCACAGCGGCCGAAGGCGCCGGTGCGCAAGGAGGCCGCCCGGCGCAAGTTCATCCGTAGCACCGCGCTCGCCTGCGGCGTCGTCGGCCTGTCGCTGGCCGGCTGGATGCCGACGGCCAGCGCGTACAAGCCGCGCCTGCGGCCGCCCGGTGCGCTCGAAGAGAACGATTTTCTCGCCTCCTGCATCAAGTGCGGCCAGTGCGTGCAGGTCTGCCCGGTGGCGGCGATCAAGCTCGGCGACATCGACGAGGGTTTCGGCATCGGCGTCCCCTACATCGCCGCCCGCGACCAGGCCTGCGATTTCTCGTGCGACGCCGTGCAGTGCATCCTGGCCTGCCCGACCGGTGCGCTGACCTACAGGAAACCCGACTTCGCCGACGTGCGCGCCGGCATGAAGATGTCGCGCGATCCGGTACTGAAGGCCAAGGCCAAGGACCCGGAGCCGACGCTCAACCTCAAGGAGCGCATCGGCGTCGCCCGTCTCGACCGCCCGGAGCTCTGCCTTGCCGTCCAGGGCAAGGGCTTCAAGGGGCAGGCGCGTGGCGCCGACTTCAAGGGCACGCTGCGCTACATGTCGGTCGACCGCTGGAAGCCGGTGCCGGTGCGCGAGCAGCCCTACGAGCGCGCGGTCTGCGACCTCTGCGTCACCGAGTGCCCGATCCAGGACGCGATCAAGCTGGAGGCGTTCGCCGGACCCGACGGCAGCACGCGCCATCGTCCGGTCGTCCTCGAACAATGCGTCGGCTGCGGCGTCTGCGAGATGATCTGCCCGGTCGAGCCGGCGGCCATCGTCATCGACATCCGCAAGGAATGGAAGGAGGCCTGACGCCATGGCGTCCATGCTCGAACGCATCAAGGTGATGCTCGGCGCCGAGCCGCAGAAGCCGGCGGTGGTCAGCCCGGAGGCGCGCGAATGGCACGCCATGAAGCGCGTGAACAAGGAAGACTTCCTGGCCATGAAGGAGCACGCGCGCCAGCACGGCGTCGTCTCGCACAAGTGGCGCAACCGCCGCTGGGCGGTGCTGCTGTTTGCCAACCTGCTGTTCACCTTTTCCTTCTGGCTCGACATCCAGATCCTCGAAGGCGCGCTCACCGCGTCGCGCTTCGTCGGCTTCCACCTGATCGACCTCAACTCGGCGCTGCAGGTGGCGCTGGCGCACAAGCACATCATCGTGAACCTGATCATCGGCACGCTGACGGTGTTCTTCCTGTGGGTGCTGCTCGGCGGCCGCTCGTTCTGCTCGTGGGTCTGCCCCTACCACCTCGTCGCCGAATGGTTCGAATGGCTGCACCTGAAGCTCGTAGACAAGAAGATCGTCAGCGACCGCCAGTTCCATCGCGGCGCGCGCACCGTATTCTGGGTGCTCTTCGGGCTGATGGCGCTGCTCTCCGGCTACACCGTGTTCGAGACCCTGTCGCCGACCGGCATCCTGTCGCGGGCGCTGATCTACGGCCCGTCGCTGGCGCTCGGCTGGGTCTTCCTGCTGCTCATGTTCGAGGTCTTCTACTCCCGCCGCGCGTGGTGCCGCTACGTCTGCCCGATCGGACTGACCTATGGTATGGTTGGCACCCTTTCGCCGGTGCGCATCATGTACCGCCTGGAGCACTGCTTCCACGAGGGCGACTGCAAGAAGGTCTGCCTCGTGCCGCACGTGCTCGACATGGTGGTCAAGGGGCGGGCCGAGCACACGCACGTACCGGTCGGTCCGGACTGCACCCGCTGCGGCCTGTGCGTCGACGTCTGCCCGTCCGGCGCGCTGCAGTTCGACGTCAAGGGCCTGAGCAAGATGCTCTGAGCGTCGCTGCGTTACTGAACGAACAAGCCATGATCCGTTTCCAAGGTGTCACCAAGCTCTTCAAGCGCCATCGCGTGCTCGACGGCATCGACCTCGGCATCGAGCTCGGCGAGCGCATCGCGCTGATCGGCTCGAACGGCGCCGGCAAGACCACGCTGATCCGCTGCCTGCTCGGCGAATACACGCACGGCGGCGAGCTCACCATCGACGGTCGCAGCCCGCGCCACGAGCGCACGGCGGTCCTCGGCAAGATCGGCTTCGTGCCGCAGCTGCCGCCGCCCTTGAAGATGCCGGTCGGCCAGCTGGTCGACTTCGCCGCCTCGCTGTGCGGCACCGACCCGAAGCGCATGCACGAGATCGCCGCCCGCCTCGGGCTCGACATGCAGTCCATCCTCGCCCGCCCGTTCAACCGCCTGTCCGGCGGCATGAAGCAGAAGCTCCTGATCGCCGTCGCCCTCGGCCGCGACGCGAAGGTGCTGGTGATGGACGAGCCGGCCGCCAACCTCGACCCGGAGGCGCGCCACATCTTCTTCCAGCTGCTCGCCGAGCGCCTGCAGGACACGACGATGCTGATCTCCAGCCATCGCCTCGACGAGGTGGCGCCGCTGGTCAACCGCGTCATCGAGATGGACACCGGCAAGGTCGTCCTCGACGACCGCGTTGCCGACGACACCGGTCTGGCGTCGATGTACAACGTGCATCTCTCGCTGACCCGCGCCGACGCCGCCATCGCCAAGGCGCTCGCCGCCTGGTCGTTCGCCGACCGCCGCGACGGCATCGACTGGCACGGCCAGGTGCCGGGCCCCGACCGCCTGCGCTTCCTCGGCATGATCTCGCGCTACGTCGGCCTCGTCGCGCGCATCGAGATGGCTGAGATTCCCGACGGCGTGCCGCTGCAATGAGCATTGATCGTCGTCGCTTCGTCGCCGCACTGCCGGCGCTCGCCGCCGGCCCCTACCTCGGGTCGGTGCTGACCGGCTGCAGCAGCGAGCCGCTCTCCGGCCCGGCCGAAATCAAGTGGGACCGCGACGTCTGCGTCCGCTGCAGCATGGTCATCAGCGAGCGCAGCTACGCCGCGCAGATCCGCGACCCGATGAAGAAGGTGCACAAGTTCGACGACTTCGGCTGCGCCGTCTTCTGGAAGGAACACCAGACCTTCAGCGACGCCGAGATCGAGTTCTGGGCCGTCGACGCGCGCACCGAGCCGGCCGGCGGCAAATGGCTGGACGCCCGCCAGGCTGCCTACCTCGCCGGCCGACGGACGCCGATGGGCTACGGCTTCGCGGCGGTGGCCGCCGGCACGCCGGAGACGGTCGGCTATGCCGAAGCGCGCCAGGCCGTGCTGGCCAAGGGCAAGTAGCCCCGGAACGGATACAGGATCAAGCACATGAAACACCTCTGGCTGACCGCCAAACTGGATATCGTCGAATCGCTGCGCGCGCGCTGGTTCCTCATCTACAGCCTGGTCTTCGGCGGCATCGTCGCGCTGCTCTTCGCCTTCGGCCTCACCGAATCGCGCGTGCTCGGCTTCATCGGCCTGTCCCGGCTGCTGGTCACCTACATCCAGCTGACGATGGCCATCCTGCCGATCTTCGTGCTGATCACCACCGTCCGCTCGGTCGCCGGCGACCGCGAGGCCGGTGTCTTCGAATACCTGCTGTCGCTGCCGGTCGGGCTGGCCGCCTGGTTCTGGGGCAAGATCGCCGGCCGCTACGTGACCATCTTCCTGCCGGTCTTCGTCGCCATGGTGGGCGCCGTGCTGTGGGCGCTGGTGCAGGGCGTCGAGGTGCCGTGGGACATGTTCGTCTATTACACCGGCCTGTTGGCGGCGATGGCCTGGTGCTTCCTCGGCATCGGCATGCTCGTGTCGACGCTGGCGCGCTCGACCGACGTCGCCCAGGGCTCGGCCTTCATGGTCTGGCTGGCGATGCTGCTCTTCCTCGACCTGATCCTGCTCGGCGTGATGATCCAGGGACGGGTGTCGCCGGAACTGGCCGTGACGTTGGCGCTGGCCAACCCACTGCAGGTTTTCCGCACCGCCGCGCTGGCGCTGTTCGACCCGCAGCTGATCGTCCTCGGCCCGTCGGCCTACGTCATCCTCGACCTCTTCGGCGTCGCCGGCTTCAAGCTCTACGCGCTGGTCTACCCGGTGGCGCTCGGCACGCTGGCCGCCGCCGTCGGCTTCTTCACCTTCAAGAAGAGCGACCTGCCGTAACGGAGTCTCCATGCGTTCCCTGTTCCTCGCTCTCGCCATCCTGCTGGCGCCGCTGCCGTCCGTCGCCAGCGACCTCTCGGCGGCCCCGTTCTTCGCCGCCGCCGTCGTCGACGCCGACAACAAGCCGGTCGCCCTCGACGCGCTGCGCGGCAAGCCGCTGGTGATCAACTTCTGGGCGCGCTGGTGCGGTCCGTGCCGCAAGGAGATCCCCGACCTCGTCGAGATGCATGCGAAGTACCGGGCGAAGGGGCTGGTCATCGTCGGCCTGGCCGTCGAGGACGCCGACAGCCGCGAGGCGGTGCGCGACTTCGCCAAGGCCTACGACGTCGATTACCGCATCCTGCTCGCCGGCGTCGGCAAGGGCGTCGAGCTGATGAAGGCGCTCGGCAACGACAAGGCCGGCCTGCCGTTCACCGTCATCGTCGACCGCCACGGCAAGGTCGCCGCGAAGAAGCTCGGCGCCATGTCGAAGGCCGAGATGGAAGCGGCGATCAAGCAGATTCTTTGACGTAAACCAAACCGGAAAGGCCGCCGACGCGGCATGCTGGCGGCTGTGCGTCGTCTTCATTCGAACAGGATCGTCATGCGCCAGCTTTTCGCCATCGCCTCGCTGCTTTTCCTCTCCGCCTGCGCCAGCCAGCCGCAGCTGCGCGGCACCGTCGACCTCGGCCTGATCATCGAACGCGCCAGCGGCCACGTGACGCTGGTCAACACCACGACGAAGAGCGCCTACGCCCGCATCGAAGGCCTCGGCGACCTCTCGCACGCCTCCGCCGTCTATTCGCGCGACGGCCGCTACGCCTTCATCTTCGGCCGCGACGGCGGCCTGACCAAGATCGACCTGCTCGAAGCGCGCATCGTCAAGCGCGTCATCCAGGCCGGCAACGCCATCGGCGGCTCGATCTCGCAGGACGGTCGCATCGTCGTCGCGCAGAACTACACGCCGGGCGGCATCAAGGCCTTCGACGCCGAGACGCTCGAACTGCTCGCGGAAGTGCCGGCCGAGTACGCGCCGGGCCAGTTCTCCAAGGTCGTCGGCCTCGGCGACGCGCAGGGCGGCAAGTTCGCCTACGCGCTGTTCGAGGGGGGCGAGATCTGGGTCACCGACTTCTCGAATCCGCGCCAGCCGAAGACGCAGCGCTTCCCGGCCGGCAGCCAGCCCTACGACGGCCTGGTGACGCCGGACGGCCGCTACTTCATGACCGGCCTCTACGGCGAGGACGGCGTCGCGCTGCTCGACCTGTGGCAGCCGGAAAAGGGCTCGAAGAAGATCCTCTCCGGCTACGGCCGCGGCGAGGAGAAGCTGCCGGTCTACAAGATGCCGCACCTGCGCGGCTGGGCGATGGCGCAGGGCCAGGCCTGGCTGCCGGCGATCGGCCGCCACGAGGTGCTCGTCGCCGACGGCAAGACCTGGCAGGAAGTCGGCCGCGTCAAGGTCAAGGGCCAGCCGGTGTTCGTCATGGCGCGCCCGGACGGCCGCCAGGTGTGGGTGAACTTCTCGTTCCCCGACTACTCCGAAATCCAGGTCATCGACACGCTCTCCGGCCAGGTCGTGAAGACGCTGTCGCCGGGCCGCGCCGTGCTGCACATGGAATTCACGCCGCGCGGCGAGCACGTCTGGGTCTCCTCGCGCGACGACAACAAGGTCGTCATCTACGACACCGCCACCTTCGAGAAGATCGGCGAGATCGCGGCGCAGGCGCCCTCCGGCATCTTCTTCGCCAGCCGCGCCGCGCGCATCGGCCTGTGACGATGGCGCAGACGCTCGACCACGGACCGGAATCGCTGCATTTCCGGCTGCTCAACGACTTCCAGCGCGACTTCCCGCTCTGCCCGGCGCCGTTCGCCGAACTGGCGTCGCGCCTCGGCGTCGCCGAGGGCGTCGTCATCCGCCAGCTGGAGGCGCTGCGCCACGAAGGCAAGATCTCGCGCGTCGGCCCGGTCTTCGCACCGAAGCGCATCGGCGCCTCGACGCTGGCAGCGATGGCGGTGCCGCCGGCACAGCTCGACGCCGTCGCGCAGGCGGTCAACCGCTTCCCCGAGGTGAACCACAACTACGAGCGCGAGCACCGCTACAACCTGTGGTTCGTCGTCACCGCCGGTTCCGAGGGGCGGCTGGCGGCAGCGCTCGGCGCCATCGAGCAGGCCGCCGGCTTTTCCGTCCTGCGCCTGCCGCTGGAGCAGGAGTTCCACATCGACCTCGGCTTCTGCCTCAACGGCGGCGAGAAAGGTGGCCAAAAGCGGTCGGCTCCGGTGGCCCGCGAATTCACGCCGCCGCGCCCGCTCGAAGAGCTGGAGCGCCGGCTGGTGATGGCGTTGCAGGAGGGGCTGCCGTTCTTCATCCGGCCGTTCCAGGTGCTCGCCCAGCGCGTCGGCTGCGAGGAGGTCGAAGTGCTCGAACGCATCCGCCGCTGGTGCGACGAAGGCATCATCAAGCGCTTCGGCGTCGTCGTCCGCCACCACGAGCTCGGCTTTCGCGCCAACGCCATGCTGGTGCACGACATTCCCGACGCCGAGGTCGAACGCGTCGGCAATTTTCTCGCGCAAGCCGAGGGCGTCACCCTCTGCTATCGCCGGCCGCGCGTGCTGCCGGACTGGCCGTACAACCTCTTCTGCATGATCCACGGCCAGGCGCGCGCCGACGTCGAGGCGCGCATCGCCGCGCTGCGCGCCGAGGCCGGGCTGGGAAGCTACGCGCACGAAATCCTCTTCTCGCGCACGCGCTTCAAGCAGACCGGAGCGCGCTATGCGTGAACGTGCCGCCGTGCCGGAACTGGACGCCGTCGACCGGCGCATCGTCGACGCGCTGCAGGGCGGCTTCCCGATCTGCGAGCGCCCCTACGCTGCGGCTGCCGACAGCCTCGGCATCGCCGAGGACGAGTTGCTCGCCCGCCTGCAGGCCATGCTCGACCGGAAAGTGCTCACTCGCTTCGGGCCGATGTTCCAGATCGAGCGCATGGGCGGCGCCTTCGTGCTGGCCGCGCTGGCCGTGCCGGACGCCGACTGGGAACGGGTGAACGCGGCGGTGAACGCCTTCCCGGAAGTCGCGCACAACTACCGCCGCGAGAGCGACCTGAACACGCCGTTCAACATGTGGTTCGTGCTCGCCACCGAAACGAAGGATGGCATCGCCGAGGCGGTGCGCAAGATCGAGGCGGCGACCGGCCTCACCGTCCATCCCTTCCCCAAGCTCAAGGAATACTTCGTCGAGATGAAGCTGGCCGTGAGGAATGCCGCATGAGCGCCAATGACGACCTCGACCGCCGCCTGATCGTCGCCACGCAGGCCGGCCTGCCGCTGGTGCCGCGCCCCTACCACGCGCTCGCCGAAGAGCTCGGCGTCGGCGCCGACGAGGTCATGGTGCGCCTCGCCGCGATGCTCGAACGCGGTACCATCCGCCGCATCGGCGCCGTGCCCAACCACTACGCCATCGGCTACACGGCCAACGGCATGAGCGTCTGGGACGTGCCCGACGAGCGCATCGACGAGCTCGGCGCGCGCATCGGCGCCCTCGACTTCGTCACCCACGCCTACCACCGGCCGCGCGCGCTGCCCGACTGGCCGTACAACCTGTTCGCCATGGTGCATGGCAGCTCGCGCGAGGAAGTGCTCACCAAGGTCGGGCAAATCCGCGAACTGCTCGGCGCCGACTGCCGCGCCAGCGACGTCCTCTTCTCGACGAAGATCCTCAAGAAAACCGGCCTGCGCATCGCCGGCTGAAAACCCCGAAGCAAGGAAACACGATGGAAAAATGGATCATCCGCGGCGTCGCGCTGCTTTGCGCTCTTGGCGGCCTCGGCCTGGCCTGGGCGTTCGGCGCCTTCGCCGCCGTCCCGCTGCGCGACGGCCGCCTTTTCCAGATGAACGGGACCGAAATGCAGCTCGTCGCCATCGCCTTCGTCGGCACGCTCGCCGTCGGCTGGGGGGCGCTGCACCTGTTCGGCCTGGCCGACCGCGACGACAGCCCGCGCGCCTACCGGGTGCTGCGCGTCGTCTATGGCGCGACGCTGGCGGCGGCGATTGCCGTCGGTGCCGCCTGGTCGGTGGCGCGCGTCCTCGTCTGACGCCCGTCGACCGGCATCGCAACGAACGCACGGAAACCGGAAATGTCGATCGTCCGCTGGTCCGACCGCTTCAACCTGGACATCGCCGCCATCGACGATGCCCACCGCCACCTCTTCGAGACGCTCGACCGCCTGCACGCCGAACTCCTCGGCGAGCGGCGCCGGCCGGTGATCCAGTCGATCCTCGACTACATGGCCGACTACACGCGCACCCACTTCGCCGAGGAAGAGGCGCTGATGGCGCAAATGCACGACCCCGCCCTGGAGCGGCACCGTGCCGCCCACCGCGCGCTGGTCGACCGCCTCGCCCGCATCGCCGCCGACTGGCGCTCGGGCGACGCCCACGCTTCCGTCGAGTTCTTCGGCTTCCTGCTCGGCGACTGGCTGTGGCGGCACATCATGGAAGTGGACATGAAGCTGCGTACGCACGCGCCGGACGATAGGCACGCCGCCGATACCTGAGCGCCCCGGCCCGCGCCCGCGCAGGCGGGGGCCGCCCGGCCGACGCAGCGCGCGCCGGACCGCGCGGGGCGGCGGCAGGCCGCATGAAAAAGGCCGGCGTGTCTCCGGCCTGGTCATTCGCCCCTGGCGGCGTTCTTGCCGTCAGCCCGCTTCCGCCACCCGCTGGCCGATGTGCGCCAGCGCTTCCTCGACCTGGTCGACGAGGATCAGGCACAGATCGCCGGAGGCAAGGCGTTCGAGCGCGGTGTCGATGGCGACGAACTCGCCCTTGATCTCGTCGACCGAGCCGGTGCGCCGCGCGCCGGCGAGACCGGCGCGCAGCAGGCCGATCGTCTCGCCCTCGTCGCGGCCGCGCATGCAGGCGTCCTCGTAGAGGATGACCTCGTCGAAGGCGTCGCCGAGCAGTTGCGTCTGCAGGCGGATGTCCTCGTCGCGGCGGTCGCCGGCGGCGGAGATGACCACCGAGCGGCGTTTCGCCGGCATCGTTTCGATCGCTTTCACCAGCGCCTGGATGGCATCCGGGTTGTGGCCGTAGTCGGCGATCAGCGTCGCCCCCTTGTAGTTGAAGACGTTGAAGCGGCCGGGCGCGGTCGAGGCGTCGGAAACGAAGGAGCCGAGCCCAGCGCGGATCGTTTCCCAGTCGAGGTCGAGCGCCCAGGCGGCGGCGGTGGCGGCCATCGCGTTCTCGACCTGGAAACCGATGCTGCCGTTGCGGGTGAGCGGGATCGCCGCCAGCGGCACGCGGTGTTCGATGTGGCCGTGCATGGCGACGATGGCGCCGTCCTCGACGAAGACGACGCGCTTGCCTTGTGCGCGGTGGCGCGACATCACCGGATGGTTGCGGTCCGGCGCGAAGAAGATCACCGAACCCGGACAGTGGCTGGCCATTTTGGCGACCATCGGGTCGGCGGCGTTCAACACCGCGTAGCCGGTCTCGGCGACGTTGTCGACGATCACGCGCTTGACCACCGCGAGGTCGTCGACGGTGGTGATGAAGTTGAGCCCGAGGTGGTCGCCGACGCCGACGTTGGTGACCACGGCGACGTCGCACTTGTCGAAGCCCAGCCCCTCGCGCAGCATGCCGCCGCGCGCGCATTCGAGCACGGCGGCGTCGACGTCCGGGTGCAGCAGCACGTTCCTGGCGCTCTTCGGGCCGGAGCAGTCGCCGGTGTCGATGCGCCGGCGCTCGACGTAGACGCCGTCGGTGCCGGTGAAGCCGACGCGCAGGCCGCTCACCGACAGGAGGTGCGCGATCAGGCGGGTGGTGGTGGTCTTGCCGTTGGTGCCGGTGACGGCGACGATCGGGATGCGGCCGTCCTCGGCCGGGTCGTCGTACATCATGTTGACGATGGCCTCGCCGATCGGCCGGCCCTTGCCGAACGACGGCGCCAGGTGCATGCGCAGGCCGGGCGCGGCGTTCACCTCGACGATGCCGCCGCCCTGCGCCTCCAGCGGCTCCTGCACGGTCTGGCAAACGACGTCGATGCCGGCGATGTCCAGCCCGACGGTCTGCGCCGCGGCCACCGCGCAGGCGGCGAGTTCGGGATGCACCTCGTCGGTGACGTCGGTGGCGGTGCCGCCGGTCGACAGGTTGGCGTTGTTCCGCAGCGTCACGCGCTCGCCCTTGGCCGGCACGGTTTCCGGTGTGTAGCCCTTCTTCTCGAGGTGGGCGATGGCGATGTCGTCGAAGCGGATCTTGGTCAGCGACGATTCGTGGCCGACGCCGCGGCGCGGGTCGGCATTGACGATGTCCACCAGTTCCTTGATGTTGTGCTGGCCGTCGCCGATGACCTGCGCCGGATCGCGGCGGGCGGCGGCGACGAGGTGCTTGCCGACGACCAGGAAGCGGAAGTCGTGCCCCGGCAGGTAGCGCTCGACCAGGATGTGGCGGCGGTGCTCGCGCGCCGACTCGTAGGCCTTCATCACGTCCTCGCGGGTGCTCACGTTGACCGTGATGCCCTTGCCCTGGTTGCCGTCCTGCGGCTTGACGACGACCGGCCCGCCGATCTCCTGGGCGGCGGCCCAGGCGTCCTCGGCGTCCTCGACCGGGCGGCCGAGCGGCACCGGCACGCCGGCGGCGTGCAAGAGCTTCTTGGTCAGCTCCTTGTCCTGCGCGATCGACTCGGCGATGGCCGACGACAGGTCGGTCTCGGCGGCCTGGATGCGGCGCTGCTTGCTGCCCCAGCCGAACTGCACGAGGCTGCCCTCGGTCAGCCGGCGATAGGGGATGCCGCGGGCGACAGCGGCCTGCACGATGGCGCCGGTCGACGGGCCGAGGCGGATGTCGCCATCGAGATCCTTCAGGCGGAACAGCGCGTCGTCGAGGTCGAAGGGCGTGTCGGCGAGGGCGGCATTGATCAGCGCCTCGGCCAGTTCGAAGGCGAGCCGGCCGACCGGCTCCTCGCTGTATTCGACGACGACCTGGTAGGTGCCGGCCTCGACCGTTTCCTTGGTCAGGCTGAAGGCCACCGTGCAGCCGGCGCTGACCTGCAGGCCGAGCGCTGCCGCCTCCATCGCGTGCGCCAGCGACAGCGGCCGGCCGCCGGCCGGCGGCTGCAGGTCGATGGCCGGGAAGCGGGCGCGCAGGCGCGCCTCGAAGCCGTCCAGCGCGGCGATGTCGCGTTCGGCCTCGGCGCAGCCGACGATGCATTCGATCGCCGTGTGCCGGCTCCACAGGTTGGGGCCGCGCAGGGCCCGGGTGCGGGAAACGTCCATGGGGTGTCTCGTCCTGAAGTGTTCTTGGTGGGGGCGGAGGTCAGCCGGCGGCGTCCTCGGCCTCGTCGGTCTCGTAGGTGCTGATGCCGGTGCGCAAGAGTTCCGGCGACAGGTCGAGCGCCCAAGCGGCGGCGACCGCGGCGAGCAGGTTCTCGACGGCGTGCGCCGGGCAGCCGGCCGGCGTGCCGATGAAGGCGACGGTCTCGATCAGCGGTTCCTCGTCGTCGCCCATCGCCAGCGTCAGGTAGCCGTCGCGCACGTAGACGCTGCGCCCGTCCTTCTGCCGGTGTTCGGCGATGGCCGGCGTGTCGGGGTCGATGGCGTAGTAGATGACCTCGCCGTCGGACAGCTCGGCCATCTCGACGACGCGCGGGTCGGCGGCGTTGAGCACCGAGGCACCGCCCGTCAGCACGACGTCGACCTGCGTGCGCAGCCCCTTCCACAGCTGGTCGAGGTTGTGCACGTCGAATTCCTCGGCCAGCCCGTCGGCGTCGAGCAGGTTGGTGACGATGCCGACCTGGCAGCGGTCGTAGGCCAGCCCCTCGCCGAAGATCGCGCGCGGGCCGTTCTCGAACACCGCCGCCTCGACGGCGCGCGCCATCAGCACGCGGCGGGCGGCCTGCCAGTGCGCGCTGTCCTTCTTCTCGACGTGGCGACGGCCGAGGAAGAGGCCGTCGCTGGTCGCCGCGCCGACGTGGCGGCCGGTGATCTGCAGCAGATGGCGCAGGATGCGGGCGACCGAGGTCTTGCCGCGCGAGCCGGTGATGCCGACGACCGGGATGCGGCCGCTGGCGCCCTTCGGGAAAAGGTGCTCGACGACCGCCTTGCCGACCGGGCGCGGCTTGCCGACGCCGGGCTTCAGGTGCATCAAGAGGCTCGGGCCGGCGTTCACCTCGACGATGGCGCCGCCCTGTTCGGCGAGCGGCTTCGAGATGTCCTCGGCGACGAGGTCGATGCCGGCGATGTCGAGGCCGACGATGCGCGCGGCGAGCGAGACGAGGTAGGCAGTGTCCGGGTGTACCTCGTCGGTGCAGTCGAATTCATGGTTGGCGTTGCGCTGGATCAGCACCTCGCGGCCTTCCGCCGGCACCGCGTCGCCGGTCAGCCCCTGGCGTTCGAGTTCGATGCGGGCGGCGGTGTCGATGCGGATCACCGCCAGCGGGTGCGCTTCGGTCGGGCCGCGGCGCGGGTCGCAGTTGATCTGCAGGTCGATCAGTTCGCGCACCGTCGACTTGCCGTCGCCGGTGACCTTGATCATGTCGCCGCGGTTGGCGGCGACCAGCTTGCCGCCGATCACCAGCAGGCGGTGCTCGGTGCCCGGGATCGAGCGCTCGACGAGGACGCCGCTGCCTTCGTCGACGGCGACCGAATAGGCCTTCTCGATTTCCTCGCGCGTCTTCAGGTCGATGAAGACGCCGCGGCCGTGGTTGCCGTCGACCGGCTTGATCACCACCGGCAGGCCGATGTCCTGCGCCGCTTCCCAGGCGTCGTCGGCGCTGTCCACCTCGCGGCCTTCCGGCACCGGCACGCCGCAGGACTGGAGCAGCGTCTTGGTCAGGTCCTTGTCGCGCGAGATGCCCTCGGCGATGGCACTGGTGCGGTCGGTCTCGGCCGTCCAGATGCGGCGCATCGCCGCACCGTAGCCGATCTGCACGAGGTTGCCGTCGTCGAGCAGGCGGATCGCCGGGATGCGCCGCTCCTCGGCGGCGTTGACGATGCTCGCCGTCGACGGGCCGAGGTAGAGCGAGTCGACCATGTCGGTCAGCCGCTCGACGGCCTCGGTGACGACGAACGGGCGGTCTTCCATCGCCGCCATGATCAGGTCGCGTCCTTCCTGCAGCGCGGCGCGCGCGATGTCCTCGTGCCAGGCGGTGATCGCCACCTTGTAGACGCCGCGCTCGGAGGTCTCGCGCGCGCGGCCGAAGCCGCCGGGCAGGCCGGCCAGGCTCATCAGTTCGAGCGTCACGTGTTCCAGGATGTGCGCCGGCCAGGTGCCTTCCTCCAGCCGCTTGAGGAAGCCGCCGCGCTCCTCGTACGAGCAGCGGTGCTCGATCAGCGAGGGCAGCAGCGTCGCCAGACGCTGCGGGTAGCCGGGAATCCGGTCCGACGGGTAGTCCTCCAGTTCGCCGATGTCCACCCACGCCTCCAGCACGGGGTAGTAGGTCCAGACGCTGGGGCCGCGCAGCGGCACGATCTTGCGGAAGATGATGTCTTTTTTGCTCATGGGCAGGGTGTCTCGTCGGGTGGCGTCTGCGGATGAAGTGTCGGGGGCTGCGTGCGGCCGCGCTACAGGAAGCGGTCGAGGATCTTGCGGCTGACGCGGTCCATCGCCGCCAGGTCGCGGATCAGGTACTGGATGCCGTGCATGTCGGCGATCAGCAGCTTGTCGCGACCGAGCCGGCGGATGTCCTCCTCGCCCTTCAGCACCAGCGCGGCGTCGCCGCGGTCGGTTTCGATGTCCCAGGTGCTTGGGCAGGCGAAGCTGGTGACGCTGCGGATGCGGCGGATCTCGGGAACGAATTCGCGGCTTTCCAGTTCCTCGCGGATCAGCGCGGCCGTCGCCGCCGGCAGCTGTTCCAGGCGGTCGAGCCAGGCCAGTTCGTGGCCTTCGGCGCTGACCAGCGCGATGCCGTCGTCCGGCGCGCCGATCGGGAAGGCGCGTACCGGCACCACCGCCTCGTGCGTGACGCCGTCGGCGCCGGTGAAGGCGAGGCGGCCGAACGGGTCGCGGATCAGGGTGAACGCGGCGGTGCTCATGCGTGCTCCTTCGCCGGGGTGTCGAAGCGCGGCAGCTGGTCCTCGGCATCGACGTTGCGCGCCTGCGCCATGTACAGCTTGTAGTAGTGGCCTTCGAGGGCCATCAGTTCGTCGTGGCTGCCGACCTCGACGATCTTGCCGCGGTCGAGCACCACCAGCCGGTTGGCCTGGCGCAGCGTGGACAGGCGGTGCGCGATGGCGATCGTCGTGCGGCCGTGCACCAGGTTGTCGAGCGCCTTCTGGATTTCCTTCTCGGTCGTCGTGTCGACCGACGAGGTGGCCTCGTCGAGGATCAGGATGCGCGGGTCGATCAACAGTGCGCGGGCGATCGAGATGCGCTGGCGCTCGCCGCCGGACAGCGCCTGGCCGCGTTCGCCGACCAGCGAGTCGTAGCCGTGCGGCAGGCGCAGGATGAACTCGTGGGCGTTGGCGGCGCGGGCGGCGGCGACGATTTCCGCGCGCGTCGCGTCCGGCTTGCCGTAGGCGATGTTCTCGGCGATCGTGCCGAAGAACAGGAAGGGTTCCTGCAGCACGAGGCCGATGTGGCGGCGGTACTCGGCGACCGGCACGGCGCGGATGTCGATGCCGTCGATCAGGATGGCGCCCTCGGCGACGTCGTAGAAGCGGCAGATCAGGTTGACCAGCGTCGACTTGCCGGAGCCGGAGTGGCCGACCAGGCCGATCATCTCGCCCGGCTGGATGGTCAGGTTCATGTCGCGGGTGACGGCGCGCGTGCCGTGGCGGAAACCGATCTGGCGCAGCTCGATGCGGCCCTTGACCTCGGGCAGGTGCACCGGGTTGACCGGCTCCGGCACCGACGAGACATGGTCGAGGATGTCGAAGATGCGCTTGGCGCCAGCGGCCGCCTTCTGCGTCACCGAAACGATGCGGCTCATCGAGTCGAGGCGCGTGTAGAAGCGGCTGATGTAGGCGAGGAAGGCAGTGAGCACGCCGACCGTGATTTCGTCCTTCGATACCTGCCAGATGCCGAAGGCCCAGACCACCAGCAGGCCGACCTCGGTGAGCAGCGTCACCGTCGGCGTGAACAGCGACCAGACGCGGTTCACCCGGTCGTTCACCTGCAGGTTGTGCTGGTTCGCCGCACGGAAGCGCTCGACCTCGCGCTTCTCCTGCGCGAAGGCCTTGACGACGCGGATGCCGGGGATGGTGTCGGCGAGCACGTTGGTCACTTCCGCCCAGATGCGGTCGACTTTCTCGAAACCGGTGCGCAGCTTGTCGCGGACGACATGGATCATCCACGCGATCAGCGGCAGCGGCAGCAGCGTCACCAGCGCCAGCCACGGGTTGATCGAGACGAGGATCGCCGCCGTCATGGTGATCATCAGCACGTCGGTGGCGAAGTCGAGCAGGTGCAGCGACAGGAAGATGTTGATGCGGTCGGTTTCGTTGCCGATGCGCGCCATCAGGTCGCCGGTGCGCTTGCCGCCGAAGTACTCCTGCGACAGCTTGAGCAGGTGTTCGTAGGTCGTCGTGCGCAGGTCGGCGCCCATCCGTTCGGAAACCAGCGCGAGGATGTAGGTGCGCGCCCAGCCCAAGCCCCAGGCGACCAGCGCCGAGGCGAGCAGGCCGCCGAGATAGAGCATGACCAGGTCGCGGTCGATCGGCGTGCCGTTCTGGTACGGGATCAGCACCTTGTCCATCAGCGGCATCGACATGTACGGCGCGACCAGCGACGCCGCGGTCGATGCCAGCGTCAGCGTGAAACCGAGCAGCAGCCGCCAGCGGTAGGGGTGGGCGAAGCGCCACAGGCGGAACAGCACCCACGTGGACGGCGGCGTCTGGTGCTCGCGCACGCAGATCGGGCATTCGTCCTCGCCCGGCGGCAGCGGCGCCTTGCATTTCGGGCAGACCGCCTCGTCCTCGGTTTCCGGCGGGCGGCCGGTGAGAAGCGTCTGCAGCTGCTGCTCGAACTGGCTGGCGACGCGCAGCGCGGCGAGGTTCTGCGACAGCGTGAAGCGCCAGCAGGCCAGCCGGCCGCCGCCGTCGAACAGCTCCAGCGTGCCGACGCCGGCATGGTCGTGGTGGTTCAGCGAGAGGCCGGCGGCGAGCGGCCATTCGCGCCATTCGCCGCTGCCGTTGACGCTTGCCAGCAGGCGCCGGTCGGTGACGGCGACGATGCCGGGCGCGAAGTGCAGGCGGGTGTCGAGGTCGGTTTCGAGAAAGGCGAGGAGGGTTTCGCCGGCGTCGAGGCGGGCGGTCAACTGCGGGGTCGGCGCGGGGCCGGCCGGAATCGGGTGTGTCATCGGGGCGATGAGTCCGGGGCGTTGGGGGTGTCGATGCGCTTGGTCTTGTTGGATGTGCGGCGCGGAGTATACGCCGAGCATTGACGCGGATTCTACGCCGATTTGTAACCGTCCAGCAGTGAATTGTGACGTTGCAGAATGCAGCGCAAGCGGCTGTTTTCGCGGGCCTTTTCGCCGCCGTCGGCGATATGACGGCGGCGCCCCGCGGCACGGCCGTCGACGGCACTGCCTGCATGCGGCGCCGGCATGAGAAAATGGCGCCCCTGAAAATTCTCACGCATGGAAAAGGAAGATGACTGAAATCGAGGAACTGAAGGTGCGTACGCGCATCGCCGACGCCGAGCTGCGGCTGGTCGAGCGCCTGCGCTGGGGCATCGCCGTCCTCTCGGCCATGTATCTCGAAGCCGCCGTCTACGATTCGTGGACCTGGCCGATCGTCATCGGCGTCGGCATCCTGCTCGGCGCCAATTACTGGCACCGCAAGCGCTACGACCAGGCCTGGGACGCCTACGAGAAAGCCACCGGCACCGGCAAGTTCGCCAGCCCGCCGGCGGAAGGCTGAGCGGCTGCGCGCCGCCGTCGCCGCATCGCCGACCATGGCCGCCGCCCTCGTCTTCGTCGTCGGCAGCGCACTTCTCGCCTGGCTGTCGCGCCGGCCGCTGCGGCGGCCGGGCAGCCACGGCTTCTACCGCTTCTTCGCCTGGGAATGCATCCTCGGGCTGGCCGTCGTCAATCACACGCCGTGGGGTTCGGCACGGCTGTCGCCGCTGCAGCTGGTCTCCTGGGGGCTGCTGGCGGCGAGCGTTTCCCTCGTCGCCATCGGCGCGGCGACGCTGCTCCGGCGCGGCGGGCGCAACGCCGGCCGCGGCGACGCCGCGCTCTACGACTGGGAGCGGACCGGCGTCCTCGTCACCACGGGCATCTTCGCCCACATCCGCCATCCGATGTATGCCTCGCTGCTGGCGCTGACCTGGGGGCTGTTCTTCCAGCTGCCGAACTGGCCGGCCGCCGGCCTTGCCGCGCTCGGCAGCGCACTGCTCTACGTCACTGCCCGCCGCGACGAGGGCGAATGCCTCGCCCATTTCGGCGCGGCCTACGCCGACTATTGCGCGCGCACGCGCATGTTCGTTCCCTTCCTGTTCTGACGCTGCTGCGCTTGGCACTGTCGATCGAGGCGCTCCGCTCACGGAGCTGCCCCGGCCTCTGGCGGTCGATGAATTGCCCGGTCTTAAAAGTCCCCGTCCACCCACATCGCCGGTGTCACGATGCGGATTTTCATGAACGGGTCGAGTGCCAGTAGGTCGGCGTCACCGGTGATGATGGCGCGGGCTTGGCCATTGATGGCGACATCGAGAAACATGTCGTCCTTCGGGTCACGACAGGCCTGGAATCGCTGCAGAATCGTCACCATTTCGACCAGGGTGCCGAGGTGCCGGATGAATTCCTGGCGGTCCTGAATGTCGACGTAACGGTCGAATTTCGGGCGTGCCAGGACGCGGGCGAGTTCGCTCAATGTGGCCTCGGAGACCAGCAGACGTCCTTCGGCGATGGCCATGTCGACTGCGTGCGCGGCGAGTGAGCGCGGCAACAGCAGCCGGCTGATCAGGACATTGGTGTCGACGACGAGTCGCCGGTCACGCATCGTCGTCGCTGAGCAATTCAGCCAGTTTTTCCTCGGTCAGCCCGCGTTGCTCTGCCCGGGTGCCAACCTGATCGCAGAAGCGCTGAAAGGCCTGCACGTTAACGCGTGTTAGTCGCTCGTAGTCTGCGATGGAGAGCACCACGGCGACATCGCGCTTCTGTTTCTGGATCAGCACAGGTTCGCGTGCGGCATTTTCCAGCACCGTGGCAAAAGCCTGCTTGGCGTCGGTGGCGGAGATCGTCAGCATTTTTTACCTCCGGTTGAAAATGTCCAAAATAGACAGTTTCAGTATAGCACCCGCGCTTGAGCAATCACGATGGGGGATCGGCGAAGGCGCCTACTCGACGACCACCGCCGTGCCGCTGGCCGACACCATCAGCATGCCGTTCTTCTCGCCCATCACCTCGTAGTCGAGGTCGATGCCGACGACGGCGTTGGCGCCCATCTCCTGCGCCCGCTCGGCCAGTTCCTTCATGGCGATGTCGCGGGCGCGCTGCAGTTCCTTCTCGTAGGTGCCGGAGCGGCCGCCGACCAGGTCGCGGATGCCGGCGAAGAGGTCCTTGAAAATGTTGGCGCCGAGGATCGCCTCGCCGGCGACGATGCCGCAGTAACGGACGATGCGGTGGCCTTCGAGATTCGGGGTGGTGGTCATCTGCATGGCGTTCTCCTCAAGGAGTGGGGGGATTTCCGGATTATGCGGCGAAGCGGGCGCCGCCGGCGCGCCGCCCGTTGCGACAAGGTCCGTAACCGATTGCACAATTTATAGTTGTCTGGCAACCTTACAACGTTTTTTTCAACCCATCGTTTCCGGACCCGCCCGACCATGAAGAAGATCCGCAGCCTGCTCGTCGCCAACCGTTCCGAAATCGCCATCCGCGTGCTGCGCGCCGCGTCCGAGATGGGCATCCGCACGGTGGCGATCTTTTCCAACGAGGACCGCTTCGCGCTGCACCGCTTCAAGGCCGACGAGTCCTACCTGGTCGGCGCCGGCAAGAAACCTATCCAGGCCTACCTCGACATCGACGACATCATCCGCGTGGCGAAGGAAGCCGGCGTCGACGCGATCCATCCGGGCTACGGCTTCCTGTCCGAGAACCCCGATTTCGCCGACGCCTGCGCCGCCGCCGGCATCGCCTTCATCGGCCCCAAGGGCGACGTCATGCGCACGCTCGGCAACAAGGTGTCGGCGCGCGAGCTGGCCGAAAAAGCAGGCGTGCCGGTGGTGCCGGCGACCGGTGCGCTGCCGCACGATCTGGATAAGGCGAAGAAACTGGCAGCCGGAGTCGGCTACCCGCTGATGCTGAAGGCCAGCTGGGGCGGCGGCGGCCGCGGCATGCGCGTGATCGAGAGCGAGGCCGAGCTCGGCCCGCTGATGGAAGTGGCGCGGCGCGAGGCGCTGGCCGCCTTCGGCAACGACGAGGTCTATCTGGAGAAGCTGGTGCGCCGCGCCCGCCACGTCGAAGTGCAGGTGCTCGGCGACACGCACGGCCGGCGCGTGCACCTGTTCGAGCGCGACTGCTCGGTGCAGCGCCGCAACCAGAAAGTGGTCGAGCGCGCGCCAGCGCCCTACCTGGACGACGCCACCCGCGCCGAACTGTGCGCCTCGGCGCTGAAGCTCGCCGCCGCCGCCGACTACACGCACGCCGGCACCGTCGAGTTCCTGATGGACGCGGACACCGGCAGGTTCTACTTCATCGAGGTGAACCCGCGCATCCAGGTCGAGCACACGGTCACCGAGCAGGTCACCGGCGTCGACATCGTCAAGGCGCAGATCCGCATCACCGAAGGCGCCAGGATCGGCGACGACGATTCCTACGTGCCGCTGCAGCAGGACATCGCCTTGAAGGGCCATGCGCTGCAGTGCCGCGTCACCACCGAGGACCCGGAGAACGCGTTCACGCCGGACTACGGCAAGATCGCCGTGTACCGCTCGGCCGCCGGTTTCGGCATCCGGCTCGACGCCGGTACCGCCTACTCCGGCGCCGTCATCACGCCGTACTACGACTCGCTGCTGGTGAAAGTCACCGCCTGGGGACACACCGCCGACGAGGCGGCGTCGCGCATGGACCGGGCGCTGCGCGAATTCCGCGTGCGCGGGCTGACCACCAACCTGCAGTTCCTGGAAAACGTCATCGCCCACCCGCAGTTCCGTTCGGGCGAGTGCATCACCCGCTTCATCGACGAGACGCCGGAGCTGTTCCAGTTCCAGAAGCGGCGCGACCGCGCGACGCGCCTGTTGAAGTTCCTCGGCGAAGTGGCGGTCAACGGCAATCCGGAGATGAAGGGCAGGAAGTTGCCGGAACTGCCGTTCTCGCGCCCGATCAAGCCCGAGTTCAGCCTCGCCGCGCCGATCCCGCCGGGCACCCGCGACAAATTGAAGGAACTCGGCGCGACAAAATTCTCGCAGTGGGTGAAGGACCAGCCGCAGGTACTGCTGACCGATACGACGATGCGCGACGCGCACCAGTCGCTGTTCGCCACGCGCATGCGCAGCCACGACATGCTGGCCATTGCCCCGTATTACGCGCGCATGGCCTCCGGCCTGTTCTCGATGGAATGCTGGGGCGGCGCCACCTTCGACGTGGCGCTGCGCTTCCTCAAGGAAGACCCGTGGGAGCGCCTCGCGCGGCTGCGCGCGGCGGTGCCGAACGTGCTCTTCCAGATGCTGCTGCGCGCGTCGAACGCCGTCGGCTACACCAACTACAGCGACAACGTCGTCCGCTACTTCGTGCAGCAGGCGGCGAAGGAGGGCGTCGACGTCTTCCGCGTCTTCGATTCGCTGAACTGGGTCGACAACATGCGCGTGGCGATGGACGCGGTGATCGACACCGGCGCCCTCTGTGAAGGAACGATCTGCTACACCGGCGACCTGTTCGACGCGAAGCGGCCGAAGTACAACCTGAAGTACTACGTCGACCTCGCCAAGCAACTGGAGAAGGCCGGCGCGCACATCATCGGCATCAAGGACATGGCCGGCGTCTGCAAGCCGCGCGCGGCGCGCGAGCTGGTCAGGGCGCTGAAGCAGGAGGTCGGCCTGCCGCTGCACTTCCACACCCACGACACCAGCGGCATCGCCGCCGCCTCGGTGCTGGCGGCGGTCGAAGCCGGCTGCGACGCGGTCGACGGCGCGCTCGACGCGATGAGCGGCCTGACCTCGCAGCCGAACCTCGGTTCGATCGCCGCCGCGCTGCAGGGCTCCGAGCGCGACCCCGGCGTCGACCTGCCGGCCCTCGAAGCGCTGTCGCACTACTGGGAAGGCGTGCGTCGCTACTACGCGCCCTTCGAGGCCGACATCCGTTCCGGCACCTCCGACGTCTACAACCACGAGATGCCCGGCGGCCAATACACCAACCTGCGCGAACAGGCCCGCGCGATGGGGCTGGAGCACCGCTGGCCGGAAGTGTCGAAGGCCTACGCCGACGTGAACATCCTGTTCGGCGACATCGTGAAAGTGACGCCGACCTCGAAGGTGGTCGGCGACATGGCGCTGTTCATGGTCGCCAACGACCTGAAGCCGGCCGACGTGGCGAACCCCGAGCGCGAGGTGGCTTTCCCCGAGTCGGTCATCTCGCTGTTCAAGGGCGAGCTCGGCTTCCCGGCCGACGGCTTCCCGAAGGACCTGGAGCAGAAGGTACTGAAGGGCGAGGCGCCGCTCGCCGGCCGCGCCGGCGACTTCCTGCCCGAAGTCGATCTGGAGGCGAAGCGGCGCGAGGCCGAGGCCGCCATCGGCCGCCAGGTGAACGACACCGACCTCGCTTCCTACCTGATGTACCCGAAGGTCTTCCGCGACTACGCCGAGCACCGCCGCCTCTACGGCGACGTCTCGCTCTTGCCGACCTCGCCGTTCTTCTACGGGCTGCGCGACCGCGAGGAGATCGCCGTCGACATCGACAAGGGCAAGACGCTGATCCTGCGCCAGACCGGCCGCTCGGACACCGCCGACGAGGAAGGCAAGGTCAAGGTCTTCTTCGAGCTGAACGGCCAGCCGCGCACCGTGCGCGTGGCCAAGGCCGGCGCCGCCGCCGGCCGCGGCCGGCCGAAGGCCGACGAGGGCCAGGCCGGTCACGTCGGCGCGCCGATGCCGGGCAGCGTCGTCACCGTCGCCGTGAAGGCCGGGCAGAAGGTGCGGAAGGGCGACCCGCTGCTGTCGATCGAGGCGATGAAGATGGAAACCATGCTCACCGCCGAATTCGACGCCGTCGTCCGCGCGCTGCACGTCAAGGCCGGCGAGGCGGTGAACGCCAAGGACCTGCTGCTTGAACTCGATCCCGCCGGCGCTTAGGATCGGGGCGGCAACAACGCACAACGACAATAGCGGCAGCGAGGAGCGATGGCGATGGAAACCTTCTGGAAACTCTACGACTGGAACGAGCGGACCTTCTGGAATTCGCTGAGCAAGAAGCTGGCGAGCTTCCTGCTGCTGTTCGTCATCAACCTCGTCTACCTCTACGTCTACCTCGACCAGAAGGCCTACGTCGCCGCCCAGCTCGCCGCCGGCCAGGCGGCGCCGGAGATGGCCGCGCGCATCAACGCCTCGCTCGACGGCGGGCTGACGGTGCTGCTGGCGCTGACCGTCTTCGGCCTGCTGTGGACGGTCGGCCAGGTGCTCTACCTGCGCTACCTGATCCTCAAGCCGGTGCGCGCGGTGACCGCCACCTTCAACGAGATCGCCGAGGGTGCCGGCGACTTCTCGCGCGACATGCGGCCGGTCTCGCACGACGAGTTCCGCGAGCTGGCCGAGGCCTACAACCGCTTCGCCGGCAAGATGCGCGGCATCATCAGCGAGATCCGCCGGGCGAGCATCGAGATCGCCCGCGAGGCGGTGCAGGTCAAGGTGCGCGTCGACGAGACCGGGCAGGGCGCGCGCCGCCAGGGCGAGATGACCGAGCAGGTGTTCACCGCCAGCACCGAGGCGACGCAGGCCATCGACGAGGTGTCGCGCAGCACGCAGCTGATCTCCGATTCGACCGGCGCCAACCTCGAAGGCGCGCGCGTTTCGCTGCACGAGATGCAGGAGATTTCGACCAAGATCAACGGCGTCGGCGAGAAGGTGCTGCGCTTCAACCAGACCGTCGACGACCTGTCGCAGCGCTCGGCGTCGATCAACCAGATCGCCGCGCTGATCCGCGAGGTCGCCGACCAGACCAACCTGCTGGCATTGAACGCGGCCATCGAGGCGGCGCGCGCCGGCGAGGCTGGCCGCGGCTTCGCCGTCGTCGCCGACGAAGTGAGGAAGCTCGCCGAGCGCGTCACCGTCGCCTCGGCCGAGATCACCGGCAACATCGACAAGATGCTGTCGCTGGTCGGCAACACGCGCGCCGAGAACGACGAGATCAACGTCGACGTGCAGCAGACGCGCGAGGTCGTCGGCCGCTCGGCGGCGCACTTCGAGCAGATGGTGCGCGATTTCGAGAAGACCGGCGAACAGCTGCTGCACATCGCCAGCGCGATGGAGGAGCTGTCATCGACCAACGCGCAGGTGCACGAGAACGTCACGCAGATCCACCGCCTGTCCGGCGAGGTGGCGCAGCACATGGCCGATTCCGAGACGCGCACCGGCGCGCTGGCGACGGCGACCGAAGGCGTGCAGGAGCTGGTCTCGCGCTTCAAGACCGGGCACGGCGCCTTCGACGCCGCGGTGGACCGCTCGCGCGCCTTCCGCGACGCGGTACAGGCGCAGCTGGAAGACATGCAACGCGCCGGCATCGACGTCTTCGACCGCCACTATCAGCCGCTCGGCAATTGCCAGCCGCCGAAGTACAAGCTCGTCTGGGGCGACGAATTCACCCGCCGCTGCCAGCAGTTCCTCGAAGACTGCCTGGCGGCGGTGCCCGGCTGCGCCTACGCGGTGGCGGTGAACACCGACGGCTACCTGTCGGCGCACAACCTCAAGTTCTCGAAGCCGCTGACCGGCGATGCCGCCGCCGACCTGGTCGGCAACCGCTGCTGCCGCAAGTTCGAGAACCCGGGCGAGCTGCGCGCGGCGAAGAACACGCAGCCGGTGCTGGTGCGTACCTACGTCCGCGACACCGGCGAACTGCTCTGCGACATCGCGCTGCCGATTCACGTCGGCGGCCGCCATTGGGGCAACGTCCGCGTCGGCTGCGTTTCCGAGGCACTGCTCGCCGAGTGAGCGGGCGGGGCGGCCCGCCGGCCGCTCCGGCGCCGCCCGCCGGCCGATCCGGAAAGGGTTGATCCACGTCAAGGCCGGGGGCGGGTGGCTGACTTCTAATACGCCTACCCCAATCAAGGCTTTTCCCGATGTTCCGCATATCCCAGTACATGGACGAGATCGCGTCGCCGACGCCGCTCGGTCCGAAGCGCAATCCGCCCGGCCCGGTGGTGATCTGGAACCTGATCCGCCGCTGCAACCTGACCTGCAAGCACTGCTACTCGATCTCCGCCGACAAGGACTTCCCCGGCGAACTGGCGACCGAGGAAATCTACGGCGTCATGGACGACCTCAAGGCCTTCCGCGTGCCGGTGCTGATCCTCTCCGGCGGCGAGCCGCTGTTGCGCCCGGACATCTTCGACATCGCCAAGCGGGCGAAGGCGCTGGGCTTCTACGTCGGCCTGTCGTCGAACGGCACGCTGATCGACGACTCGAACATCGACCAGATCGCCGAGTGCGACTTCAACTACGTTGGCGTTTCGCTCGACGGCATCAAGGAGACGCACGACAAGTTCCGCCGCATGGACGGCGCCTTCGAGGCCTCGCTTGAAGGCATCCGCCGCTGCCGCGACCTGGGGCTGAAGATCGGCGTCCGCTTCACGATGACGCAGGACAACGCGCACGACCTGCCGGGGCTGCTGAAACTCGTCGAAGACGAAGGCATCGACCGCTTCTACTTCTCGCACCTGAACTACGCCGGCCGCGGCAACAAGAACCGCAAGGACGACGCCCGCCACCAGCTGACGCGCTGGGCGATGGACCTGCTCTTCGAGACCTGCTGGGCATACCGCCAGAAGGGCCTGCACAAGCCATTCACCACCCGCAACCCCGACGCCGACGCCGTCTATGTCCTGCACTGGGTACAGCGCCGCTTCCCGGAGCGCGCCGCGCATGTCGAGGCCAAGCTGCGTCAGTG
>JANJTW010000069.1 GCA_024710925.1 Rhodocyclaceae bacterium
GCTGTCCAACTTCAAGGCGCCGGAAGGCAAGCCGGCGCTGCGCGACAGCGCGATCATGGGCGGCATGGTTGCCGGCCTGTCGAACGAGGACATGAAGAATCTCGCCGCCTACTTCAGCCAGCAGAAGCTGACGCCGGCGGCGGCAAAGGACGAGTCGCTGATCGCTGAGGGCCAGAAGCTCTGGCGCCAGGGCGACTTCGCCAAGGGCATCCCGGCCTGCGCCGGCTGCCACGGCCCGGCCGGCGCCGGCCTGCCGGCACAGTATCCGCGCCTGGCCGGCCAGTTCCAGGAATACACCGAGGATCAGCTGAAGAAATTCCGCGCGGGCGAACGCGCCAACGATCCGGAAAAGATGATGCGGATGATCGCCGACAAGCTGTCCGACCGGCAGATCAAGGCCGTTGCGGAGTATGCCGCCGGCCTGCGCTGAGCGCTCCTCAGCCCGACACGAAGAGCGGCCCGCGGGCCGCTCTTTGTTTTGTTGCCCCCGTCCTGACGCGGCGCTAGACTGGACCCGGCGCCGCATCCCGCGCGACGCCGCTCAGAGACGAAGGAGGCGAACAATGAAAACGCTCAGACAACTCCTCGCCGGCAAGCCGCAGCCGCTGGCCGCCGTAGCGCCGAAGGACACCGTGTTCCACGCGCTCAAGGTGATGGCCGACAACCATGTCGGCGCCGTGCTGGTGCTCGATGGCGAGCGCCTGGTCGGCATCTTTTCCGAACGCGACTACGCGCGCAAGGTGATCCTCGTCGGCAAGGCGTCGAAGGACACCCGCGTCGAGGAGATCATGACCGACAAGGTCATGTACGTCACCCCCGAGAACACCATCGACGAATGCATGGCGCTGATGACCGAAGGGCGCTTCCGCCACCTGCCGGTACTCGACGACAACCAGCAGGTCGTCGGCATCGTCTCGATCGGCGACCTGGTCAAGGAAACGATCTGCGAGCAGCAGTTCATCATCGACCAGCTGAAGCACTACATCACCGGCTGAAGCGACGCGATCCCGCCTGCCCGGATGCAGGCAAGTTTCCGCGCTGAACCTGTAAGGATTTCCGTTGCCGAACGACCAACGGGCATCCCCCCGTTCGCCGCGAAAATCCCATGCCGATCCTCCGACTGCCGAAAATCCCCGCCGCCGAAATCACCGACCCCGCCGTCTACGCGCAACGCCGCCGCTTCCTGCAGGCCACGGCGGCCGGGCTGGCCGCCGGCGCCCTACACCTGCCGGCGCAGGCGGCACCTGCCGCCGCCCGCGGCGAGAAGCTGCCGGACGTGCGCCCGTCGACCTGGCGGGTGGACGAGAAGCCGACGCCGTTCGAGACGATCGTCAGCTATGGCAACTTCTACGAGTTCGGCCCGGACAAGGACAGTCCGGCGAAGCACGCGCACCGCCTGCAGACGCGGCCGTGGAGCGTGTTCGTCGAGGGCGAGGTGAAGAAGCCGCAGCGCTTCGCCATCGAGGACATCCTGAAGTGGGCGCCGCTCGAAGAGCGCATCTACCGCTTCCGTTGCGTCGAGGGCTGGAGCATGGTCGTTCCCTGGGTCGGCTTTCCGCTCGCCGAACTGGTCAAGCGGGCCGAACCGACCAGCCAGGCGAAATTCGTCGAATTCGTCTCGCTCGCCGACCCGGCGCAGATGCCCTACGTGCGCGTGCCGGTGCTCGACTGGCCCTACACCGAGGGGCTGCGTCTCGACGAGGCGATGCACCCGCTGGCGATCATCGCCGTCGGCCTCTACGGCGAGGTGCTGCCGAAGCCGAACGGTGCGCCGCTGCGCCTCGTCTTGCCGTGGAAGTACGGCTTCAAGAGCGCCAAGTCCATCGTCGGCGTCCGCTTCCTGCGCGAGATGCCGCGCACCGCCTGGATGAAGGCCTCACCCGCCGAATACGGCTTCTATTCGAACGTCAATCCGGACGTGCCGCACCGGCGCTGGAGCCAGTCGCACGAGCGCCGGCTGGGCGAGTTCGGCAAGCGGCCGACGCTGCCCTTCAACGGCTACGCCGAGCACGTCGCGTCGCTCTACGCCGGCATGGACCTGAGGAAATTCTACTGATGCTGCCGCCCGCGCTGACCGACCGCCAGCTCGCCGCCGTCAAGGCGGCGCTCTTTCTCGCCGCGCTGCTGCCGGCGGCGCACCTCGCCTGGGATCTCGCCTTCGCCGGCCTCGGCCCGAATCCGGTCGAGGCGCTGCAACGCCGCACCGGCACCTGGACCTTCAACTTCCTGCTGCTGACGCTGGCGATCACGCCGCTGCGCGGCATCACCGGCCGGCACTGGCTGATCCGCCTGCGCCGCATGCTCGGGCTCTACACCTTCTTCTACGGCACGCTGCACTTCCTCACCTTCATCGGCTTCGACCACGCCTTCGACGTCGACGCGATCGCCCGCGACGTGCTCAAGCGCCCCTTCGCCACCGTCGGCTTCGCCGCCTGGGCGATCATGCTGCCGCTGGCGCTGACCTCGACCAACGCCGCCATCCGCGCGCTCGGCGGTAAGCGCTGGCAGGCGCTGCACCGCAGCGTCTACGCCGTCGGCATCCTCGCCGCGATCCACTATTTCTGGCTGGTCAAGGCGACAGCGATCCTCTGGCCGATCCTCTATGCGACGCTGCTGGCGCTGCTGCTCGGCTGGCGGGCGCGCGAGCGCATCCGCCGCTACGGACCGTGGCCGTCGTTGCCGAAAGTGCAGGAAATCCGCTTCTTCAGGAAGTGAGCCCGCCGCCGGAGCGAAGTTCGCGGCGCAAGCTCAAGCGCGTGACGCGAAGCAGCGTTCGTCGCACGAGCCGCGGCTCGTCACACGCACCGAAATGCGCGATGCGGGCTAAAGCTCGTCACGCAGGCGGCGCAGCAGGCGCACCTTGGCACGGGCGCGGGCGGCGCATGCGCGCCGCCCTTCTGCAGCAGCGGCTGCACCGCCACCGGATTGCGCGGCTTGAGCCGCTTCGCACGTTTCACGCCGGCTTCCGGCGCGGCTCGAAGCGGACGATGGCGCGACCGTCGGCGCTCTGCTTCGGCTCGCCCTTCCAGGCGTGGCCGTAGACCACCTCGAAGGTCGCCGGCACGCGCCCATCCTGCGCGAGGCGGGCATAGGCGGCGCGCACCCGCTCCCAGACGCCGCGCCCGGCCAGGCCCTTGCGTCGGCCGGCCATGGCGCAGGCTTCGCCGGCGGCGCGCAGGTCCTTTACCAGATCGTCGACGCCGGCATAGGTCAGCGTCAGCACCTCCATGTCCATCACCGGATCGGCGAAGCCGCATTCGATGAGCATGTCGCCGAGATCGTGCATGTCGGTGAAGCGCTGCGTGTGCGCATCGCCGTCGCCGAAGGCGGCGGACAGCTCGCGCAGCGTGTCCGGGCCGAAGGTCGAGAACATGAACAGGCCGCCGGTTTCAAGTGTGCGGTGCACCTCGCGGAAGGCCGGGCGCGGTTCGTCGAGCCAGTGCAGCAACAGGTTCGACCAGACCAGGCCGAGGCTGCCATGCCGGAGCGGCAGGCGCTCGGCGTCGGCGGCGACGAACGTCGCCGACTGCGGCTTGAGGAAGGGCATCAACCGCCCGAGGAAGGTGGTGCCGCGGCGCGCCGACTGCAGCATCGGCAATGTGAAGTCGGCGCCGAGGAGGCGCGCGTCGCGGTAGCGTTCGCGCAACGCGGTCAGGCTGGCGCCGGTGCTGCAGCCGAGGTCGAGGATGCGCTGCGGCGCGATGCGCACGTAGTCGAGCCGCTCGAGCATGCGCCGGTCGACCTCGCGCGCGAGGAAGGCCGCCGCGTCGTAGCCGGCGGCGGCGCGCGCAAAGTTGCGCCGCACCTGGCGCGCATCGACGAAACGGGCCGGGGCGGCGGCGCTCATGCCGCGGGCCGGGAGGCCGGCCGGCGCCCGCCGCGGCCGGCGCAGCGGGCGCGCATCAGATGGCCCGCAGGCCCAGCTTGGCGAACAGCGCCTCGTCGCGGCCGACGTCCGGGTTGCCGGTGGTGAGCAGCTTGTCGCCGTAGAACATCGAATTGGCGCCGGCGAGGAAGCACAGTGCCTGCATCTCCTCGCTCATCTGCTCGCGGCCGGCCGACAGGCGGACGAACGAGGTCGGCATGGTGATGCGGGCGGCGGCGATGGTGCGCACGAACTCGAAGTTGTCGACGCCCTTGACGCCGGCCATCGGCGTACCGGGAATGGCGACCAGGTTGTTGATCGGCACCGACTCCGGCGCCGGGTTCAGGTTGGCCAGCTGCACGATCAGCGCGGCGCGGTTCTTGCGCGATTCGCCCATGCCGATGATGCCGCCGGAACAGACGTTGATGCCGGCCTTGCGCACCTCGCCGATGGTGTCGATGCGATCCTGCTGCGAGTGCGTGGTGATCACGTTGGCGTAGAACTCGGCGGCGGTGTCGAGGTTGTGGTTGTAGTAGTCGAGGCCGGCCTCGGCCAGCTTTTCCGCCTGCCCTTCGCGGAGCATGCCGAGCGTGACGCAGGTCTGCATGCCGAGCGCCTTCACCTCGCGGATCATTTCCAGCACCGGCTCCAGATCCTTGTCCTTCGGGCCGCGCCAGGCGGCGCCCATGCAGAAGCGCGAAGCCCCCTTGTCCTTCGCCGCCCGGGCGGCGGCGACGACGTCCTCGACCGGCAGCAGCTTCTCGCGTTCGAGTTCGGCCTTGTTGCGCGCCGACTGCGAGCAGTAGCCGCAATCCTCCGAACAGCCGCCGGTCTTGACCGAAAGCAGCGTCGAGCGTTGAATGGCATTGGCATCGAAATGCTGGCGATGGACCTGCTGCGCGCGCCACACCAGATCCATGAACGGCAGTTCGAACAGCGCCTCGACCGCGGCGACGGTCCAACGGTCGGCGGCGGGAGCGGAAGAGGACGCCTGCAGCGCCTGGGGAATAGCATTCATGGAATCACCTGAAGAAAAACGGGGCGCGAAGGCCGGCGAAAAAAGCGGACAACGAATGTGCGGCCGCGCAGCGCAGCCGTTTCCATACCAACACGTATGGCTCGTAATTATGGATAATTACCGAGGCCTGTCCAAATGTCAATTCTAGCTGAAAAGGCCGCCGCCTTCCGCCGCCGGCTGCTCGACACCCTGTTGCCGCAGGACTGTCTGCTCTGCGCGGCGCCCAGCGGCAACGCGCTGCTCTGCCCCGACTGCTGCGCCGAACTGCCGCAATTGCCGGCGGCCCGCTGTCCGCGCTGTGCGCAGCCCGGCTGCGCTGGCGAAACCTGCGGGCGCTGCCAGAAACGGCCACCGCACTTCGACGCGCTGCGCGCGCTGCATCCCTACGCCTTCCCCGTCGACGGGTTGATCCGGCACCTGAAATACGCGCGCCAGCTGGCCGTCGCCAGCCATTTCGGTGCGGCCCTCGCCGAAGTCTGTCGTGACCTCGACGCCGACCTGGTCGTGCCGATGCCGCTACATCCGGCCCGCCTCGCCGAACGCGGCTTCAACCAAGCGATGGAGATCGCCCGGATACTGGCACGTGAGCTCGGCGTGCCGGTCGCCGCCCGCGCCTGTGCACGCGACCGGGCGACTGCGCCGCAGGAAGGCCTGAGCCTGGACGAGCGCCGCCGCAACCTACGCAACGCCTTCTCCTGCGCAGCCGATTTTGGCGGCCGTCACCTGCTGCTCGTCGACGACGTCGCCACCACCGGCGCCAGCGCCGACGAATGCGCGCGCACGCTGAAACTGCACGGCGCCGGCCGCGTCAGCGTCGCCGTCGTCGCCCGCACCTTGCTCGACTGAGGCAGAATGCGGGCTTTCTCCCGCGCCGCACAGGCGGCGCTGGCTCAGCGCAGCTTCTGATCGACCAGCGCGGCCAGATCGGCATTCAGCGTGCCGCTGGCACGGGCGCGCAGGAAGGCTTCGCGCGCCTCGGCGGGACGCTGCCCAGCCTCCAGCGCAAGACCCAGCCCCAGCCACCAGCGTCCGTCGCCGGGGGCGATGCGCGCCGCCGAGCGATAATGGTCGACCGCTTCCGGCGGCCGTCCCAGGCGGTGCGCGAGATACCCGGCAAATCCCTGGTAGTCGGCATTGGCCGTGGCGAACGGCAGCGCCCCCTGCAGGATGCGCGCCGCCGCCTCCGCGTCGCCGCGGTCGACCAGCAGCCGGGCCGCACTGATCGCCCACTGGACCTGTCCCGGCTGAGCGGCGAGGCCCTCGACGAGCAATGCCAGCGCCTCGTCCGACCGCCCCTGCTCGACGAGCAGACGGGCCAGCAGCTGGCGCGACGGCGCGTGTCCGCCTTCCTGACGCAGCACGTCGAGCAACGCATCGATCGCCTCACCCGAACGGCCGCTGCCCGCCAGCACAACAGCTCGCTGATAGTCGGCGTCGGCCCGTTCGCGCGCGCTTTTTGACGGCGGCCGCTTCTCGACGACGGCAGCGGCCGGCGCCTCCTCGGCACGAGGCGCGGCGGGCCTGCCGGTCGCCGGCGCCTGCACGTTCTTCGCCCCGCCACCTCCGGCGGCAGGCTGCGCCGCTGCCGGCTTCGCCCCGACGGCCTTCGCCGTAACGGCCGGGGCGGGCGATGCCGGCACCTCACCGCCGCCCGGCCTCGCCGCCGGAGCCGGAGCCGGAGCCGGAGCCGGAGCCGGAGCCGGAGCCGGAGTTGGAGCCGGAGTTGGAGCCGGAGCCGGAGCCGGAGCCGGAGCCGGAGCCGGAGCCGGAGCCGGAGCCGGAGCCGGAGTTGGAGCCGGAGTTGGAGTTGGAGCCGCCACGGACGGTGCCGAGGTGGTGACCACGGCCGGCGCTGGCTCGGCCTGCGGCGCCGCTGTCGCCGGCGTCGCTCCTGCCGATTCCGGCGCCAGCAGGGGCGACGCCGGCAAGCCCGGAACGACCGACGCGTGATCCGCGCCAGCCCCGGTCAGCGCCGGCGCAGCGGACGGCAGCGCGGTCGGCGCCTCGGCCGCCGGCAGCGGCGCGACGGCGACCACCGGCGGCGGCGATGCCGTACCGTATCCAAAGCGTTCGTAGACCAGCCAGCCGGCCGCCGTCGCCGCGAGGACTGCCGCGCCGCCGAAGGCCAGCGGCCGCCAATTGCCGCCGGAACGCGCCGCAGGCAGCGCACGCACCTCGCGGTGCAGGTCGTTGCGGACCTCGGCGGCGTGCCGCGCATCAAGGTCCTTCAGCATCTGGTTGATCAGGCTCATCGCGACGGACTCCTACCACCAGCCCGGCGAACTGGCGCCCTCGGTGTCGCGCACCGCGCCGCGCACGTGGCGGTGGCGAACGACCTGGCGCCCTTCGCCGAAGGCGGAAAGCAGCGACTTGTGGGCAAGGATGTTGAGCAGCCGCGGCGTGCCGCGCGATGCGCGGCGCAGCGCGCGCACGGCGCCGCGACTGAACACCGGCTCGCCGCGGTAGCCGGCGACGCGCAGCCGGTGCTGCAGGTAGAGGGCCACCTCCTCGCGGTCGAGGCCGGACAGCCGGTGGTGGAAACCGATCCGCTGCAGGAGTTGGCGAGCCGACGGGGTAGACAGCTTCGCGTCGAGTTCGGGCTGGCCGAAGAGGACGATCTGCAGCAGCTTGCGCTTCTCGGTTTCCAGATTGGACACCAGACGCAGCGCTTCGAGCGTCGCCAGCGGCATCGCCTGCGCCTCGTCGATGCAGAGCACGACCTGACGATCGTCGCGGGCGAAATCGAGCAGGCCGCGACTGATCGCCTTCAGCAGATGGAACTGGGCGAGCCCTTCCGTGCCCGGCAGCCCCAGTTCCTCGGCAAGCGCCAGCAGCAGGGTCTTCGGTTCGAGTTGCGGATTCGGCAGATAGGCGGTGACCGCACCGCCTTCGCCCAGGCTCTGCAGCAGCCGGCGGCAGAGCAGCGTCTTGCCGGTGCCGACCTCGCCGGTCACCTTGACGAAGCCTTCGCCGCACTGGAGGGCGACGAGGAGGGTGTTGAGCGCCTCCTGGTGGGCCTGGGCGGAAAAGGCGAAGCCGGTGTCCGGCGTGATGCCGAAGGGAAACTCGGTCAGCCCGAAATGCTGCAGGTACAAGGGCTGGCCCCTATTCCAGGCGCGGCGGACGCGTCCGCGGGTCGAGCTTCTCGATGCGGCCGGCGGTATCGAGCAGATCCTGCTTCCAGCTCTGCTCGTTCTGGATGATCGTCGGCTTGATCAGCACCACCAGCTCGCGCTTGCGCATGCCGCCGCCGCGCTGGCCGAACAGCGCGCCGACGCCGGGCGCCGACGACAGGCCGGCGAGACCGTTGTTGTCGCGCCCCTGCTCCTGACTCATCAGGCCGCCGATGGCGACGATGTAGCCGTCCTGCACGCGGACGATGGCATCGGTCTCGTTGATCGACGACGAGGCCAGCGGCAACGTGAATTGGCCGAGCGTGCCGAGGTCGACGGTCTTGTTCCGCTCCTGCACGACGGTGACCGACGGATGCACGTGCAGGATCACGTTGCCGTCGTCGTCGATCTGCGGCGTCACGTCGAGCGCGACGCCGGAAAAGAACGGCTGCAGCGTGATCGTCGGCGTCGTCACGTTGCTCGTGCCGCTGCTCGTCGTCGTCGTGCTGATGTTGGTCACGTAGTAGTCGTCGGTGCCGACCTTGAGCACCGCCTTCTGGTTGTTGATCGTCGCCACGCGCGGACTGGACAGCACCTGCGTGTCGCCCTGCGTTTCAAGGAAGGACAGGAGCGCGGCGAAATTCGCCGTCTGCAACGCCAGGCCGAAGACGCCCTTGCCGACCGCGCTCGTCGCCAGCGCGCCGGCCGCCCCCGGGAGGACCGCCGCCGTCGTGCCCGGCGACAGATCGCGGAAGCTACCGCCAGCGGCGGTGCCGCCGGCCGTACCGATGATCGGACCGGAGGTATCGAGCGTGGTGCCGGGGGCAACGGTGCCGTAGGCGAAGCGGTTGCTCGACCCGCCGAAGTGCGCCCAGTTGACGCCGGTCTGGTAGGTTTCTGACAGCTGCACCTCGACGATCTTCGCTTCCAGCATGACCTGCCGCTCGACGACCAGCTGCGTCGCCTTCAGGTACTGCTCGACGGCGCGCAGATCGGCCGGCATGCCCTTGACGAGGACGACGCCGGAATGCGCGTTGAGGATCACGCTACGCCCCTCGCTGGTACCGACCAGGGCTTCGAGCGCGTTGCCCAGGTCGCGCCAGAAATTCGCCTCGCTGCGCGTCTGCACGCGTGCGCTGTCGGCCGACGAGGTCGCCAGTTGCCCCGAACCGCCGGTCTGCTGGACGGGCTGTGCGACCTGCGCGGCGCCGCCGCCGGTGGAACTGCCGCCGGGATTGACGACGCTCGGCGAACTGGAGGTGACGCGCGTGTCGGTCACCCCCTGCCGGCTGCTCGACAGGTAATTGATCTGGAAGATCCGCGTCTGCAGCGTGTTCGGCCGAATGAAGATGCGCGAACCCTTGACCGTGAAGTCGTAGCCGTAGAGATCGCGGATCGTCTCCAGCGCCTCGCGCACGGTGACATTCTTCAGGTTCAGCGAAATCTGTCCGCTCACCTCGGGCGGCACCAGCATCGAGAACCGCGTGCCGGAGACGATGGCCATGAACACCTGCGCCGCCGGCGCCCCGCTGACGACCAGATCGAAGCGATGCTCCGGCGCCGCCGGCGGCGCGCCGAGGTCGAGCGGCGGCAGCATGGCGCGGTCGATGGCGGCGCTCGCCGGCTTGCCGGAGGCCACGGCCGCCTTCATCTCGTCGCCGACGCGGTCGAAAGTCACGCCCGGCTGGCGCAGCGGCGTCGTGCAGGCGGCGGTCGACAGGGCGAACAGCAGGGCGATGAGCGGCCTTGATCCGACAATGGGTCGCTGGGTCATGGTCATTCCTTGTTGCGCCGCGCAGCGGCCTTGGTCACATTCATTTTTTTCGTCACGTCCGGCGTCAGGAACAGCCGCTCCCGCCCGTCCGGGCCGGCGAGCACCGCCTCATTCTCGGTGACGCGGACCAGCCGGGCATCGCCGACCTTGCCGCCGAGCGGCACCAGTTGCCCGCCGATCACCGCCGCCGGCCGGCCGGCGTTCGGCAGGACGACCGAGGTCAAGCGCCGGCCGCCATCGCTGCCGACGCCGCCCGGATAGGCCGCTGCCGACGGCGGCTGCGTCGGATCGGCCAGCGGCGCCGCCGCGACGGAAGCCGCCGCCGCAAGCGCAGCGCCGCAGAAGAGGGGGAACACGCCGCGCCGCATCATATCGTCAGCCATGCCTTGTCCGCACTGAGCGTGAAAACGGTCAGCGTCAGCTGCGCGCGCGGATGCTCGACCACCTCGAAGCGGAGATCGCCCCAGAGCAGGCGCTGCGGCGCCGATTCCAGCTGCGCCAGCCAGGCGTGCAGGTCGGCATAGCTGCCCTCGAGCCGAAGCTCGACGCCGTGCCGGTAAAGTCCGGCCGCCTCCGTGGCGACGACCGGGCTGCCCGCCGCCGCCCCGCTCGCCGCCGGTCCCGCAGCGGCCGGATTCCCGGCCGTTGCCGCAGCGACCGTCGGCGCCGTAACCGTTGCCGGCGCCGCCAGGCTCACCGGCGGCAACGACTTCAGGCTGAGCAGCCGCAGACCGGAATGCCGGGCGAGCATGCGTTCGAGGAGCGCGTTCATCCGTTCCGGCGACACCAGGCGGTCCTCGACGGCCCGCAGGCCGGCCTCGACTTCGGCCTTTTCCGCCTGCAGCGCCGCCAGCCGCGCCTTGTTCGCCGCGTCCGGATCGGCCGCCAGCTGCGCACGCACGGTCTGCAGCACGGCCTCGACCGTCGCCACCTCGCCACGCTGCTGCTGCACCTGCCGTTCCGCGCCGGCGGCGCGGGCGAGCGCCGGATCGACGAACAGGCTCTTGCCGAGGACGGCAATGCCGACAACGACGGCAACGGCAACGAGCGCCCGCTCGCGCTGCGACATCGCATCGAAGCGCGCCGCCAGCCGGCCGACGGCGTCCTTGATCGCCTTGCTCATTCTTTGCTCCCGGCGGCCGGCGGCGCCATGCTGGCGCGCAACACGAATTCGGTAAACGGCGCCGCTGCGGCAGCCGCTGGCGGCGCTGCCGTGGATTGCCCGCCGACGGCGGCCGGCGGCAGCACGACGCCGGCCTGCAGATCGAGCGCCGCGAAGCGGCGACCGCGGAAGGCGGGCTCTCCGTTCAGGCGGCGGATGTACGCCGGCAGCAGCGCCGGGTCGAGCAGACGGCCGCGGATGTCGATGCCGGCGGCAGCGACGGCGAAACCGGTCAGCCAGACGCCTTCCGTTATCTGCCGGGAGAAGCCGCGCATGAGCTCGGCCGGCGCCTCGCCGCCGACGGCGGTTTCCTGCGCCAGCTTAAGGACCTGGCGCCGCTGCGCGATCTCGGCCGACAGGCGGCCGATTTCCTGCGCCAGCGCCGGATTCGGCTTGCGCTCGGCAAGCGCCGCCTGCAGCCCCTGCAATTCCTGCTGCAGCGTCGACAGCCGGCCGGCGACACTGCCGCGTTCGCGCGCCGTTTCGCCGGCCCGGTACGCGGCGTAGGCATAGCCGGCGACGACGAGCAGCAGGACGGCCGCGGCCGCCGCAGCGACCGGCCGGAAGGCCAGCCAGTCGGTCTTCGGCCGCAGCGCGGGGTTGAGGAGGTTGATTTCCTGGCTCATGACGCATCCTGCGAGCGCAAGGCGGCGCCGATGGCGGCAAGGCACTGTGCCTGTCGCGCCGGTTCGCGCAGTTCGGGTACGGCGGAGAAATCGCAGACCGCCGCCAGGTCCATCGCCCGCACCGGCAGATAGAGGTTTTCAGCGAGATAGGGTTGCAGCTGCGGCACCTCGGGCGTCGCCGCGACGACCATGCCGGCGACGGAAATGAAGCTGTACTGCCGGTCGAAGTTGTCCAGGGTCCGCTGCAGTTCGAGCATCACCCGCTCCAGCAACTGCTCGCGACGCGCCTCGTCGGCCCCCGCCAGCTGCGTCGCCGACACTTCCATGCGCCGTGCCGCGTAGAGTTCGCCACGGTAGGTGATGGTCAGCAGGCCACCGTCATCGTCGAGGGCGAGGAAAGCCAGCCCGCGGTTCTCTTCCTCGAAGAGCGCCGCGACGTTGCGCTGCGCCAGTTCCGGGATGTCGATCGCGGCGATCGGCACGCCGGCGTCGTCGAAGCCGCGCATCGTCGCGCCGACCACGGCGGCGGAAGCGGCGACGGCGTAGACCATCGGCTGCCGGTTGGCGGCGCCTTCGCTCGGGATGTCGAGGACGCCAACGCTGGCGCCGTCGACCGGAAAATCGACCATGTCCTTGAAGCGCCAGCGCAGCGCGGCGGCCCGCTCGTCGGCGGCCACGGCGGGCGCCTCGAACTGCGAGAGATGGTACTGACCGGGCTGCAGCAGGGTCGTGCAGCGGAAACCGCCGAGCTTGCGGGCGGACGCCAGGCGCTTGAGGGCATCGCCGGGATCGCCCTCGGCGCGGAAGGAATCGAGCAGGCGTACCTCCGGCCGGCCGCCACCGGCCCGCCGCACGTGCGCCAGGTCGATCCGGCCAGCATGCGGCACGACGGCCAGCCAGCCGTCAGCCCGCCGCCTGCTTCCGAACGAGAATCCCAACATCACCCCCTGTTATTCGATGCCGTATCGCGGAGCCGATCAGACGCAACCGCCCGCAAGCCCGCATCTTACAACGTTCCCCACCCATCAGCCGCACCATCGAACTCCGCCTAATAGCGCTCGCGGCGGTCGATGAGAGGTGTTTTGTAAATTCCGAAAGTCGCCCGACCAGCCGGATTGCCGGCCGAGCCAAACCACGAAATTTCCTCCACAGCCGCCGCAGAAACCGGCGTTGCCGCACCGACACAGGAGTTGCCGGTCGCCAGTGACAAGATGACGGAGCCATTGTTGCCGCTTCCGGGACGACGCAAAGCCAACCCGCCTCGGCCCCCGCTCAACACCGCCGGCGTCAGCGCGAAACTCGTTTCGCAGGCGCCGAGATTGCCCGTCCAGCCGGAAAACGCCACGGCTTTCGGGTTGATCGACGAGCAGTTGTCTTCCGTGTTCGTTTTCCACATCGAGCCATCCCAATATTGCGCCACCAGCGGCACCGGCAAGTCCAACAGCTCGGAACCGTGGGCATTGCCGATCTGCAGTCGACCGTAACGCAGCGGCGTATCCGCGACGGATACCGTCTCACTGGCAGCAGTTGTAACGCCGTCCGCATCGAGCGGCTCCGCCACGACCTGCACGGGGGTAATGCCGGCCTTATCGCTCGGTCGAACGACCAGATGCCTGGCTTCCACTGTGGCAAGCCCTTCGCTCCAAGGGCCGCCGCTGGGAGCAGTCGCGCTCGCGGCCAGCGCCGCGCCGGTCGGCAGCGGCGTCGCGCTGGAGACGGCAAAGCGATAGGCTGCGTGATCGGTCAGATCAAAGCGGGCAAAGACACCCTGGTAGTTTTTCGTTGCGCCCGCCCCCGAATTCTGGGCCGCGAGCGAAAATCTCGTCGTAAAGCCGTCCTGTCCGAAATAGGTGAAGACGCCGCTGCAAGCCGGGGTCACCGTATCCGGCGCGATCTTGAAACGATAGGGAATGAAACGCCCGAAGGCGAGCGCGCTCTTGTTGCCGATGTCGCAACCATATTTTCCGCCAACCGGCACGTCCGAGAGATAGCCGAAGTCGAGCGGATCGGCAGGGTTGGGCAGGATGCAGTCGCCGCTGGCGCGATCGCCGGAGGCGGCGGTAAAGGTCTCGTCCCGATAGGCGCCCGGCGCGAGGTAGAGGTAACCGACTTCGCTATAGGCCGCATTCGTGTCCGAATTGGCCGGCAGCGTTGCCGGCGTCAGTGTGCCCACCGTCCCGCCCGCCTGCTGCGTCGTTCCGTTGTCCGGTTTCTGCGCCCCCAACCGTCCCGTATCGAGGAGGAGATCGCCGGTATAGCTCGGCGACGTCACGGCCTTGAGAGCGAAATTGGCGCCGGCACGGATCACGGAGGGATCGGCCGGTGCCGGAGCGCTTGCGGATGTCGCGCTCGTCTGCAAACTCACGGACGAGGGGCGAATCGAAAAGCGGTCGGCCGAACAAGCCGTTTTACCGGTACTTGCATCCCTGACCCGGCACGCCACAACTTTGTTTGCGGAAGCAACATTAAAGCTGCTGGCCTCGGCAAGACCCGTATTCTCGGAGAACGTTGCGTTCAGAGAAGCCAAGGGCAGGGTAGACGCACAATCATCAACAAGCTCAACGGCGACCGTCCTGGCCTGGTCACCGGGACCGCCGTAATTTGTCTCAACTGTGCCATCCGACTTAAGCGCCACGATTTTGAGTGAGAAAGGCGACCCCGCCAGCTTGGTATAGAGCGGATTTCTCGCAGGCGGGGAAGGGTTCGGAATATAAGTCAGCGCAGTTTCGAGGCAATCGAAGCTCTCGGCATTGACAGCACAGCCGGGCAATACGATGGGGCCAGACTGTGTCCATGTACCTGGCAATTCCGGCTTATACGCCGACAGGACAACGCTCGCGCCACTCTGAACTCCAGCGCCGGTCAAATTGAATTCCGCCTTGCCGTTAACAAGGCTCGCTGCCGAAGGGACAATGTCGGCAACCGAACTAGAAACCACGACAGCGCCGGAAGCCCCTGTATAAACCGGGTTCCCGGAAAGAAAATTGCCATTCACATCAATCCAGACGGCCGTCATCGTCACCGTGATCGCATTAGCGACACAGCTGACAGCAAACTGGAATCGATAGCCGACGCCCCCTGCCGGGCCACCTGGCATGTTGGTCGTTCCTTGAGATCCCGACCCGCTCCGCGGCGTCCACTCGCCGGTGCCATCGACATTTCGAGAGAGATCCGCATTGCTGGCGGAAACATTGGTGATGCAATTGTGCACGTTGTAGCAACTATCGCCCACAGACGGGGGTTGCCAGTAGCGAGCCGTATCGCAACTCGCTCCACTGCTGTACGCAACGAAATCGACGATCCTGTTGCTACTATCAAAAAGGACAATCTGCCCACTCTGCTGATCCATGTTCGGCAGGTCGTACAGAATGTAGCGCCCATAATTCCAGGTGGCCGAAGAATTATCCTTGAGCGCACACGATGAAAACCCGGACTTGCTGCCCGTGTAATCGACACAGCCGTCCCCATTTCCGAGTGCCAGCGTAGCGATGCTCCCGGACTCGATCCACTTCCCCCCCGGCTTGCCGCTATAACCACTGACCCCGATCTTGAATCCAGTCAGGCTGACGTTATTGTCGATGACGTATATCTCGACAAAATCCAGCCCCGAACCACCGCCCTGCGACTTCACCTCATTCAGACGCACCTTGCCGTAGAAGGAACCATTCGAAGGCGTACATCCGGGATTCGCCGTATAGGCCATCGCCAGCGCAGGCAGGAGCATGACAAGAAGGAGCAATCGGACGACACACTCCGGCCAGCGCCATGAGCCAGGAACAAACCGCCAGAAATCATCAACCTTGTTTGAATACATCCCTGCGCCCATCCCCAACCGTCATATCAACAATGCCGCGTCACCGTATCAGCGTCGCTACAACCTCACGCTCGACGAACGCGGGCGAACCAACGCTAACGTCGGCGATCCTGGCCCGCGAAATCAGCCGGTAGATCTTGAATGAAGTCTCCTCTTCGTCAAAGGAGCCGGCTTCGGTGCAGCTTACCGTTACGGCAAAATCACCAAGCGGCGCCGGCCAATCCCCCGAAACATCAGCGCAAGAAGCGCCCCCTTCCATCACCCGGTACAACCCCCACTCCAAACCGGCCTCCGCCGCAAAATAAGCTCGCGAGCCCTGCACATCCTGCGCCGACGTAACATGAGCCGTTCCGGTGAAATTGGCCATGTAGGCGGCCAGTGCACCAAACAGAAGCAGCATGAAGATCGCCGAGAGGAGCGACACGCCGCGCTGCGAAGATCGGCACAAAGCACGGCGGACGGAGGCGGAATGATCCGGAGTCATGGTGTATTCGTCACATTGACCTGCCGGTGCAGCATGATTTTCTCACCGGCACGGGCGATTTCCAGCTCGATGTCCACCAGGCCCATACGCTGCAGGCTTCCTGCACTGTAGGAAAATTCGCAGCGGGCAACGTTCGTTGCCAAAATCGGCGTGCCGGCGGTGACGCTGGGGCAGGCCCCCGGCAGGGGATATGGCAAGCTGCCGACCCGACGGAAAAGCGTGCCAAGCCCATCTCCATTTGACGAAGTACCAGCCCCGACGCAAACATAGGAAACGACCTGTTCGCTACCGGGAATAACATGGAAGCGACTACTGGGCGAAGCAAGCGGAAATTGTTTCGAGTCGATGGAGATGCTGGTTTCTTGGCGCGTCGCATTCCACGTCGGAGTACCCGAAACGCGGGAGACATTGTCTGCGCCATAGGCATCAGCTCCGGGAACGCCGAGGTTATAGACCGCGATCCAGTCGTTTGTGGCGATACTTCCGGTGTTGTCGCCGTACATGTCGAAGGAGGTATCGGCCACCGAAACATCGAGCGGATCGCCCCCGCCACCGGCATCCTTGGCAGCCCGATAACGCCCGCCCGCCTTGGTCGGAATGAATTCGACGCAATTCACCCCGGGCGTACGCGGACTGTTCGGCAGTGCTGTCTGCAGATCGCGCGCCATACGCCGCAGCGCACCGTCGGCGATATCCACCAGTTCCGCCCGGCGCGCAACGTCCATGTACCCCTCGATCTGGTTCCGTACGAACATCGAGACCAGAGGCAATAGCGCGCCGAGAACGACGAGGACGACGATCAGTTCGACCAGCGTGACGCCCGAGGAGCGCGAAGGAAAGGCGCGGCGAGGCATGGCTAACCCGGATTTTGTGGGGCGTAGCGCGTACGCCAGGCCGTGACCGTCAGATCCTCGCCACGTCCGAAGACGCGTACGTCGATCCGCAGCACCGCAGCGGCCGGCAATGCCGCAAAGACCCCTGTGCCGCCGGCTCGGCCGATTGTCACCTCGGCGGTGTAATCGACGAGCGCCGCATTGCCGGTAATGATGTCGGCTGTCGCCTTGTAGCCGGCGTAATCGGCAACATTGTCGTAGGGATCGGCTGCCGAACCACGCGTCTCGGTCGCCGGCGTCGGCGCGGTGGTTCCCGGGAGAGGGAAAGCCGCACCGCCCTTGTCCTGATCGTTGGCGGGATCAGCACAGCCATTGGGGCCAGTCGCCGCCGTAGCGCTTGAGGCTTTGTCATCCTGCGGATCGCACCAGGTAAACGGCTGCTGCACGATCTCTGTCAGTAGCGATTCAGCAATCGCCAACGCCTGCTTACGTGCCATCGGATCAGCACTATGGCGAAGCATCGGGCCAGTCACCGAAACCAGACCGACGACACCGACGGCAACCACGACGATGAAAGCTACCAATTCAACCAACGTGGCCCCGGATGTGCGCCGCCCAGCCTGACGGTATTCAATGCACATAGCCGGTCTCCGCCTCGACCGTGACCGGCAGGCCGGGAAGGTTGGAAAACTGCAGGACAAGGGCCGCGCTCGGCCGCCCCAGCGGATCGAAAGCTAAAGAAGATGGCAAAACTGCAAACCCGGCCCCTCCCTCCGCCGTAACAACCAACGGATCGCCCGACGCCCCGTTCAGGACAAGCGCACAATCGTTGGCCCCGAAACTGCTGTCGATAGTCACGCTGAGCGCATCAGCGGCAAAACTTACGCACACCCGCCGCCGTGAAGCCACAGCCGATTTCTGGGCATACCGAAGTGCCGAAGCTACCTCGTCGCGAAAACCACGCACCTCAAAGCCGGTATCCCCCCCCCAGCGCGGCACCATCGTTGCCGCCAGAATGCCGGCAATGACGATGACGACCACCAGTTCGGTCATCGTGAATCCCCGGACTGACGCAGACAGGCGGTTACGCATGGCAGCGCCCCGGGGCGAGGGCCGCGGACATGGCGAGGATGAGAAGGAAGGCAGCTTCAATGCGCATGGGTTGAACGGACTTCCCGGTTTATATGATGTTCGGGCAGCACCAACCGGAACGCCCATTTTGCGGGGATTGGCGAAGATTGCAAGCAAC
>JANJTW010000095.1 GCA_024710925.1 Rhodocyclaceae bacterium
CGCCGGCGAGCAGTGCAACCCGTTCTTCTTCAACGTCGCCTGGCAGAACGACAACCTGCACGAGGCGATGGGCAAGCACGTGCAGGACAAGGGCTTCCGCAACGTCGTCATCGTCACGCCGAACTACCCCGGCGGCAAGGATGCCGTCACCGGCTTCAAGCGCTACTACCAGGGCAAGACCGAGGAGGTCTATACCAAGCTCGGCCAGCTCGACTACGCGGCCGAACTGGCGCAGATCCGCGCGCTGAAGCCGGACGCGCTGTTCTTTTTCCTGCCGGGCGGCATGGGCATCAACTTCGTCAAGCAGTTCGTCGGCGCCGGCCTGTCGAAGGACGTCCAGCTCTTCGCCCCCGGCTTTTCCGCCGACGAGGACGTGATCAAGGCGGTCGGCGCGCCGATGCTCGGCATGTTCAACTCCTCGCACTGGGCGCACGATTTCGACAACGCCGAGAACAAGCGCTTCGTCGCCGCCTTCGAGAAGGAATACGGACGGCTGCCGTCGCTCTACGCCTCGCAGGGCTACGACGCGGCGCTGCTGATCGACGCTGCGGTGCGCGACGTCAAGGGCAAGCTCGACGACAAGGCGGCGCTGCAGAAGGCGCTGGAAGCCAAGCGCTTCAAGTCGGTGCGCGGCGAGTTCAAGTTCAACAGCAACCACTACCCGGTGCAGAACTACGTGCTGCGCGTGATCGGGCAGGATGCCAAGGGGCGCGTCACCAACAAGACGATGGGGACGATCTTCCAGAATCACGCCGACGCTTATGTCGCTGCCTGCAAGATGAAGTGAGCGGCGCACGCTTGCGCTGGACTGCGTTGCGAGTTTGACCAATGCGGGCCGGCGGCACCTTGCCGTACGCAAGTACGGTCTGCAGCGCCGCCGACCTTGCCGCCTCGCCAGCGCTTCGCCCGGTGGGCGGTGCGTGCTGAACGTCTGCTGAAATGACCCAACTGATCCTCGAACAGGCCCTCAACGGCTTCCAGTTCGGCCTCATGCTCTTCCTGCTGGCGGCCGGGCTGACGCTCGTCTTCGGCATCATGGACATGATCAACCTGGCGCACGGTTCGCTGTACATGGTCGGCGCCTACCTGGCGGCGGCCGCCGCGGCGGCGTCGGGCTCGTTCGTGGTCGGCGTGCTGGCGGCGGTGGCCGGCACCGCGGTCGTCGGCGCGCTGCTCGAAGTCGCCGTGCTGCGCCGGCTCTATCAGCGCGACCATCTGGCGCAGGTGCTCGCCACCTTCGCGCTGATCCTGATCGCCAACGAGGCGGTGCGCATGCTCTGGGGCGACCAGCCGATGCTGCTGAACGCGCCGGCGGCGCTGGCCGGGCCGGTCGAGATCGGCGGCTTCAGCTACCCCGCCTATCGGCTGCTGATCATCGCCGTCGGCGTCGCCGTCGCGCTGGCGCTCTACGTCGTCGTCGCGAAGACGCGCCTCGGCATGTGGGTGCGCGCCGGCGCGTCGAACCGCGAGATGACCGAGGCGCTGGGCGTGAACGTGAAGCGCCTGTTCACGCTCGTCTTCGCCTTCGGCGCCGGCCTCTGCGCGCTCGCCGGCGCCCTGCTCGGGCCGCTCCTGGCGGTGCAGGTGGGCATGGGCGAGAGCATCCTGATCCTCGCCTTCGTCGTCATCGTCATCGGCGGCATCGGTTCGATCCGCGGCGCGCTGGTCGGCAGCCTCTTGGTCGGCGTCGTCGACACGCTTGGCCGGGCGCTGCTGCCCTGGCTGCTGCGCGGCTTCCTGCCGGCGGAGACGGCGGCCAACCTCGGCCCGGCGCTGGCGGCGATCCTCATCTACCTGCTGATGGCGGCGATCCTCTTCTGGAAGCCGGCCGGTCTCTTCCCGGCGCGCGGCTGATGGCGGGCGAGGGGATGAAATCGGCGCTTTACCGGCAGAGCGCGCGCCGCCGCGGGCTGGCGTTCGCCGCGCTGCTGGCGCTGGCGGCGCTGCCGCCGCTGCTGCAGGCGCTCGGCCAGGACTTCTACGTCAGCGTCGCGGCGCGCATGCTGATCTTCGCGCTGGCGGCGACCAGCCTCAACTTCATCGTCGGCTTCGGCGGCCTGGTCGCCTTCGGCCACGCCGCCTTCTTCGGCGCCGGTGCCTACGCGGTGGCGATTCTCGCCGAGCGCGGCGTCACCTCGGCCTTCGTCGCCTGGCCGGCGGCGGCCGCGCTCGCCGGCGGGCTGGCGCTGCTCATCGGCGCCATCAGCCTGCGCACGCGCGGCGTCTACTTCATCATGATCACGCTCGCCTTCGCGCAGATGATCTACTACCTGTTCATCTCGCTGAAGGCCTGGGGCGGCGACGACGGCCTGCCGCTGATGGCGCGCTCGACCTTCGGGCCATTCGATCTCGGCAATGACGCGACCTTCTACTGGGTCGCGCTGGCCTGCCTCGCCGCCGCGCTGTTCCTGCTCGACCGCATCGCGCACGCGCGCTTCGGCCGCGTGCTGCAGGGCATCCGCGAGAACGAGTCGCGCATGGCGGCGCTCGGCTACCCGGTCGCCGCCTACCAGCTCGCCTGCTTCGTCATCGGCGGCACGCTGGCCGGGCTGGCCGGCGCGCTGATCGCCAACCACAGCCTGCTGGCCAGCCCGAACCTGTTGCACTGGACGCAGTCCGGCACGCTTCTCGTGATGGTCATCGTCGGCGGCGTCGGCACGCTCTACGGCGGCTTCGCCGGCGCGCTGACCCTGCTGCTGCTCGAAGAGCTGCTGACCGGCGTCACCGTGCACTGGCACGCGGCGCTCGGCCTCTTGCTGCTGGTCGTCGTCTTCCGCGCGCCGCGCGGCGTCGCCGCCTGGCTGCACGGCCTGTTTTCGCGCGGAGGCACGAAATGAACGGCGAAAAGAGCGCCGATCTGCTTGAAGTCGCCGGCGTCAGCCGCCACTTCGGCGGCGTGCACGCGCTCTCCGAGGTTTCGCTCGCCGTCGCCGAAGGCGAGGTGCATGCGCTGATCGGCCCCAACGGCGCCGGCAAGACGACGCTGATCCACCAGCTCTCTGGCGCGCAGACGCCGGATGCGGGGACGATCCGCTTCGCCGGCGAGGACGTCACGCGGCTGCCGATGCACGCCCGCGTCGCGCGCGGCATCGCTCGCTCCTGGCAGGTGACCAATGTCTTCGGCCGCCTGACGGCGCTCGACAACGTCGCGCTGGCGGTGCAGGGGCGGCAGCGCGACTGGGGCGGCAGCTTCCGCTTCTGGGCGCCGGTGGACAAGGAGCGGGCGATCGTCGACGAGGCGGCGGCGTGGCTCGCCGAGGTCGGCCTCGCCGGCCGCGAATCGACCGTCGCCGGCAGCCTCGCGCATGGCGAGCAGCGCCAGCTCGAACTGGCGCTGGCGCTGGCGACGAAGCCGCGGCTGCTGCTGCTCGACGAACCGATGGCCGGCATGGGGCCGGAGGAGTCGGAGCGCGTCGTCGAGCTGATCGAGCACCTCGGGCGCAAGGTCACGCTGCTGCTGGTCGAGCACGACATGGACGCGGTCTTCCGGCTGGCCGACCGCATCTCGGTGCTGGTCGGCGGCCGGCTGATCTGCACCGACCTGCCGGACGCGGTACGTGCGCACCCGGAGGTGCGGAAGGCCTATCTCGGAGATGCTGACGCATGACGGCCTTTCCCCCGTCCCCCTTCCCGTGGCAGGGGGTGATACAGGTTCGGACGCCGGCGCGTCCTCCATGCGGAACCGCGGCATGAACGCGCTGCTCGAAATCCGCGGCCTCGCCGTCGCCTACGGCGCGAGCCAGGTGCTCTTCGGCATCGACCTGACGCTCGCCGAGGGCGAGGTGGCGACCTTGCTCGGGCGCAACGGCATGGGCAAGTCGACGACGCTGCGCACGCTGTGCGGGCTGTCGCCGGCGCCGGCGGGCATCCTCGCCGGCTCGATCCGCTTCGCCGGCGAGGAGATCGCCGGCCGCGCGCCGGACCGCATCGGCCGCGGCGGCATCGCGCTGGTGCCGGAGGGACGGCAGATATTCCCGAACCTTTCGGTGCGCGAGAACCTCGTCGCCTTCGCCGCCAACCGGCGGGGCGTCGCCTCGCCGTGGACGCTCGAACGCGTCTTCGAACTCTTCCCGCGGCTCGCCGAGCGCCAGCAGAACATGGGCAACCAGCTCTCCGGCGGCGAACAGCAGATGCTGGCGATCGGCCGCGCCTTGATGACCAACCCGCGCCTCTTGATCCTCGACGAGGCAACCGAGGGGCTGGCGCCGCTGGTGCGCGAGGAGATCTGGCAGTGCCTGGCGCGGCTGCGCGCCGCCGGGCAGACGACGCTGGTAGTGGACAAGTACGTCGAGCGGCTGATCGCGCTCGCCGACCGGCACACCATCGTCGAACGCGGCCGCGTCGTCTGGCCGGGGAGTTCGGCCGAACTCGATGCCGATCACGGCATCTGGCACCGCTACCTCGGCGTCTAGCGCGTCCGTGCGGCCGCGGCGGAGGCCCCGGGCGCTATTCCTCGCCGACCAGCGCGGCGAGTTCGCGTTCCAGTAGTTGCGGCTTGCCGAGGTTGAGTTCGACCAGCCGGCGCAGGTGCGTCGCGCTGTCGAGATCGATGGTGCTGCAGGCGAGCCCGAGGAAGGGGCCGTCGATGTGGGCGACGGTGCCCTGCATGCGGATCATCGCGTCGAGTTCGCCGAGGCGGACGCGCAGCGTGCAGTTGCCGCCGACGCCGATTTGCGGCGTCGCCTGCTTGCGGCGCAGCAGCGCGCCTTTCAGCGAGAGGTCGA
>JANJTW010000236.1 GCA_024710925.1 Rhodocyclaceae bacterium
CCTTGCTGGAAACGTGCATCCACGAAGCGCATGCGATGATCAAGACGATGCGCACGGTCAACGAGAAGGACCCGCACAGTACCGTGGTCCTGCTGCTGCTGCAGCCCGGCAAGGTGAGCTGGGCGCATTGCGGCGACAGCCGACTGTACCGCTTCCGCGGCAATCGCCTGCTCTCCCGCACCACCGACCATTCCTACGTCGAGCATCTGGTCGCCGAAGGCAAGATTTCGGCCGAGCAGGCGCTGGTGCACCCGAACCGCAACGTGCTGGTGACTTCGATGGGCGGTCGCGAAACGCCGAAGATCGACTTCGGCGAGACGGTCGATCTGGTCGCCGGCGACAGCTTCCTGCTCTGTTCGGACGGACTCTGGGGTTATTTCGGCGAGGCCGAACTGGCCGGCGTGATCGCCGCCATGCCGGCGCGGAAAGCGGCGGAAACGCTGCTCGAACGCGCGCGCACGCGCGCCGGCGGCGAGGGCGACAACGTGTCGCTGGCGATCCTGAAGCTGGTCGAGGCGGCGCCGGCGAAAAAGAGCTAGCCGGCGCCGGCGGGGCGGCTGTGCCCCTCAGGCGTGCCCCAAGGGGGCTTCCTCGTGGAGCTTTCGCTCCACTCAGGCGCACCCCAGGAGTACTTCTTCGTGATGCGCAGAGCGCATCACTCAGGCGTGCCCCAAGAGTACTTCCTCGCGATGTGCTGTACACATCGCTCAGGCGCGCTTGCCGAGGCCGCCGAGGAGGGCGGCGACCGGCCGCTTCGGCTTGTGCGGGTCGGGCTTCTGCGGCGCGTGGCCGTCGGCGGGAATCTCGCCGCGCGGTTCCAGTTCCTTCTCGACGTACGGTGCGCTGAAATCGAAGCCGTCCGCCGCAACGTTGCGCTTCGCCGGGCGCGGCGCGCGCGCTTCGCGGGGTTCCCGGGCGTCGCGCGGCGCGCGACGCGGCGCCGCTACCGGCGCGGCCACCGGCGCGGCGGCTTCCGGCCGGCGGTGGTGCTTCTTGCGGCCGGTCGGCGGGTATTCATAGTCGTATTCCGGGTCGAAGCCGGGAATGAGCACCTGCTCGACCTGGATCTTGATCAGCTTCTCGATGTCGACCAGATACTGTACCTCGTCGGCCGAGACCAGCGACACCGCCGTGCCCTTCTTGCCGGCGCGGCCGGTGCGGCCGATGCGGTGCACGTAATCTTCCGGCGTGTGCGGCAGCTCGAAGTTGATGACGTGCGGCAGTTCGTCGATGTCGAGGCCGCGGGCGGCGACGTCGGTGGCGACGAGCACCTTGACCGAGCCGTCCTTGAACGCTTCCAGCGCCTTCAGGCGTTCCAACTGCGACTTGTCGCCGTGGATCGCGTCGGCGGCGATGCCCGACTTGGCCAGTTCGCGGGCAAGTTTGCCGGTTTCCTGCTTGGTGCGCGTGAACACGAGCACCTGGTCGTATTCGTCCGACTTCAAGAGCTTGGTCAGCAGCGCGCGCTTGGCGTCGGCCGACACCGGATGCACGCGGTGCGTGATCGTCTCCGAGACCGTGTTGCGCTTCGCCACCTCGACCAGCTCCGGCGACTTCAGCATGGTGTCGGCGAGCTTCTTGATCTCGTTCGAGAAGGTCGCCGAGAAGAGCAGGCTCTGCCGCGTGTCCTTCGGCAGCAGGTTGATGATGCGCGTGACGTCGGGGATGAAGCCCATGTCGAGCATGCGGTCGGCCTCGTCGAGGACCAGCGCCTGCACGCTCTGAAAGTTCAGGCACTTCTGCTCGACCAGGTCGAGCAGGCGGCCCGGCGTGGCGACGAGGAACTCGACGCCTTTCCGGATCGCTTCGATCTGCGGCTTGATGTCGACGCCGCCATAGACGCACAGCGTGCGGAACGGCGTGTATTTGGCGTAGGTGGCGAGGTTCTCGTGCACCTGGATGGCCAGTTCGCGCGTCGGCGCCAGGATCAGCGCGCGCACCGGGTGACGTGCCGGCGACGGGCTCGGGCTGGCCAGCGGCAAGAGGCGCTGCAGCAGCGGCAGCGTGAACGCCGCGGTCTTGCCGGTGCCGGTCTGGGCGCCGCCCATGATGTCCTGGCCGGCCATCACCAGCGGAATGGCCTTCTGCTGGATCGGGGTGGGCTCGGTGTAGCCCTGGTCGGCGATGGCGCGAAGGATTTCGGGCGCGAGGCCGAGCTCGTCAAAGCGCATCGGCAGTCCCTTCAAACGAATTTGTAATCAATGGCATAGGGCGACGATTATACACGCATCGCCGGGCCTGCCGCAGGCAATCCGCGGCGCGTCGTACAATCGGCGAAAGCATGACGAAAAGGAGGTTCCCCATGCAGCAGATCGCCCTCGGCCGCTCCGACCTGCGCGTCTCGCCCATCTGCCTCGGCACGATGACCTTCGGCCAGCAGAACAGCGAGGCGGAAGGCCATGCCCAGCTCGACCGCGCCTTCGCCGCCGGCATCAATTTCGTCGATACCGCCGAGATGTACGCGGTGCCGCCGAAGGCCGAAACCAGCGGCCGGACCGAGGAGATCGTCGGCGCCTGGCTGAAGCGCCAGCCGCGCGACCGCGTCGTGCTGGCGACCAAGGCGACGGGCCCCGGCCGCTCGCTGTCGTGGATTCGCGGCGGCCCCGGCGGCTTCGACGCGGCCAACCTGGCGGCGGCGCTGGAGGGCTCGCTGCGGCGCTTGCAGACCGACTACGTCGACCTCTACCAGCTGCACTGGCCGGCGCGCAACCAGCCGATGTTCGGGCAGTGGCAGTACGAGCCGGAGAAGGAGCGCGGCGGCACCGACCTGCGTCAGACGCTGGAAGCGCTCGCCGCGCTCGTCAAGGCCGGCAAGGTGCGCCATGTCGGCGTTTCCAACGAGCACCCGTGGGGCGTCATGCAGTTCGTGCGGCTGGCCGATGAGCACGGACTGCCGCGCATCGCCTCGATCCAGAACGCCTATAACCTGCTCAACCGGACCTACGACACGGCGCTCGCCGAGGTCTGCTACCGCGAATCGGTCGGCCTGCTCGCCTATTCGCCGCTGGCTTTCGGCCTGCTCAGCGGCAAGTATCTCGACGACCCGCAGGCGAAGGGGCGGGTGAACGATTTCCCGGGGTTCGCGCAGCGCTATGCGAAGCCGAACGTGTCGCCGGCGCTGGCCGCCTACGCGGCGCTGGCGCGCGAGCACGGACTGACGCCGGCGCAGCTGGCACTGGCCTGGTGCTATCGCCGCCGGTGCGTGGCGAGCACGATCATCGGCGCGACGTCGATGGCGCAGCTGGAGGAAAATCTCGGTGCCTGGACGGTCGAGCTGTCGCCGGAGTTGCTGGCGGCGGTCGACGCCATCCATCTGCGCTACACCAACCCGGCGCCGTGAGCGTCGCGGCGGTGCCGCCGGCGCTCCGGCCGCCGCCGGCCTACTTTGCCGCCGGCTTGTCGGCGGCCGCTTCCGGCTTGCCCCCGTTCGTCGCTTCGCCAGCGGTTTCGGCGGCCGGCGCTGCCTTGCGCTTCCTGGCGCCGGACTGGGCGGGCGGCGGTGGCGGTGGCAGTTGCGGCTCGACCGATTCGATCTTGTTCGTCCGCATGTAGGTGTCCATTTCCTGCCAGCCCTCGAAGATCGGTGCCTTCGGCAGCCAGTGGTAGATCGAGTAGCAGTCTTCGATGGCGCGGCCGGAATGGCGGCAGGCGCCGCCGACCGCCTTGCCTTCGGCGTCGAGTTTGGCCGCCTTGGCGGCGGGATCCTCGATGCCCATCTTCTGCTGGACGATGTCGCAGCCGGTCAGTGCCAGCGCAAGGGACAGGGCGAGAAGCAGGGAGCGCGGCATGGCGGGGTTCTCAGTTGGCGAAGGCGGCGATGCCCGTCTGGGCGCGGCCGAGGATCAGGGCGTGGATGTCGTGCGTGCCCTCGTAGGTGTTCACGACTTCCAGATTGAGCATGTGGCGGACGACGCCGAACTCGTCGGAGATGCCGTTGCCGCCGTGCATGTCGCGTGCCTGGCGGGCGATGTCGAGCGCCTTGCCGCAGTTGTTGCGCTTCAGCAGCGAGGTCATCTCCGGCGCGTCCCTGCCTTCGTCCTTCAGCCGGCCGAGGCGCAGCGCGCCCTGCAGGCCGAGGGCGATTTCCGTCTGCATGTCGGCGAGCTTCTTCTGGATCAGCTGGTTGGCGGCCAGCGGGCGGTCGAACTGCGTGCGGTCGAGCGTGTATTGCCGCGCCGCGTGCCAGCAGAATTCGGCGGCGCCCATCGCCCCCCAGGCGATGCCGTAGCGCGCCGAGTTGAGGCACATGAACGGCCCTTTCAGCCCCGAATATTTACCCATGGTGCCGGGCAGCAGGTTGTCGTCGGGGACGAAGACCTCGTCCATGACGATCTCGCCGGTGATCGACGCGCGCAACCCCATCTTGCCGTGGATGGCCGGCGTGGACAGTCCCTTCATGCCCTTTTCGAGCAGGAAGCCGCGGATCTCGCCGGCGTCGTCCTTGGCCCAGACGACCATCACGTCGGCGATCGGCGAGTTAGTGATCCACATCTTGCTGCCGGAGAGCGACCAGCCGCCGGCGACCTTCTTCGCGCGGGTGGCCATCGAGCCGGGGTCGGAGCCGTGGTCCGGCTCGGTCAGGCCGAAGCAGCCGATCTTCTCGCCCTTCGCCATGGCCGGCAGCCAGCGCTGCTTCTGCGCTTCCGAGCCGAAGGCCGAAATCGGGTACATCGCCAGCGACGACTGCACGCTCATCATCGAGCGGTAGCCCGAATCGACGCGCTCGATCTCGCGCGCGACCAGTCCGTAGACGACGTAGGAGGCGCCGGGGCAGCCGTAGCCGGCGATGGTGCTGCCGAGCAGGCCCAGTTCGCCCATCTCGCGGAAGATCGCCGGGTCGGTGCGTTCGTGGCGGAAGGCCTCCAGCACGCGCGGCGCCAGCCTTTCCTGCGCCCAGGCGCGGGCGGCGTCGCGCACCATGCGTTCCTCGTCGGAGAGCTGCTCGTCCAGCAGCAGCGGGTCTTCCCAGTTGAATCGGCTCATCGTCGGTGCCTGCGGGCGGAAACAAGGATGCGGCATTTTAACCGCATTGTGCGCGCCGGCCGCAGCCGGCTTCCCGGCGGGATATTTTTGGCGCCGCCGCCGGCGGGCGCCGATGGTGGCATAATCTTCCGCCAGTCGTCGTTTCAAGCCGAGGTTTCACCATGCCGCGTCGCCGCGCCGTCACGTCCGCCCTCCTGTTCGCCCTGACCGTTGCCCTGCCGGCCGCCGCGCAGGCCGTCACCGAGGTCGATTTCTCCCACCAGCTTGACAGCGCCCGCGCTGCCCGGCTGGCGCAGCTGGTCGAGCAGTTCAACGCGCAGAGCAAGGACTACCGCATCCGCCTCGTGCAGCCGGCCGGCGACGGCGCGCCGGCGGTGCTCAATCTGGCGACGCCGGACAACGTCCTCGATTTCGCCGCCCGTCGCGCCAGCTTCCGGCCGTTGCACCAGGTGATGTCGGCGGCGAAGGAAAAGTTCGACGGCAAGCAGTTCGCGCCCGAGCTGCGCGTGCGCGTCGCCGACGCCAAGGGCAACCTCAACGCGCTGCCGCTGGCGATGTCCACGCCGGTGCTCTACTACAACAAGAGCGCCTTCCGGCAGGCCGGCCTCGATCCGGAGAAGCCGCCGCGCACCTGGTGGGAGGTGCAGCACGCCGCTGGCAAGCTGTTCGACGCCGGCCTGCGCTGCCCATACACCAGTTCCTGGCCGGCCTGGGTGCACATCGACAACACCTCGGTGCTGAACGGCGGCGATCTCGCCGGGCCGAAGGGCAACACGCTGGCCTTCAACGGCCTCGTCCAGGTCAAGCACATCGCGCTGCTGGCGAGCTGGCACAAGAGCTTCTACTTCAAGTATTTCGGCCGCCGCGACGAGGCCGACCGCCACTTCGCGGCCGGCGAATGCGGCATGCTCACCTCCGGCTCGTCGCTGGCGTCGACGCTGCGCGAGTCGCCGGCGCTCGACGTCGGCATCGCGCCGCTGCCCTACTACGACGATGTCTACGGCGCGCCCAAGCACGCCCTCGCCGACGGCGCCTCGCTGTGGATCGGCGAAGGCAAGAAGCCGGCCGAATACAAGGCGGCGGCGAAATTCGTTTCCTTCCTGGTGGCGCCGGAAACGCAGGTCGAGATCACGAAGATGGGCGGCTATCTGCCGATGACGCCGGTGGCGCGCGCCGCGGCGAACAGCAAGCTGCTGGCGGCGGACCTCGACGGCCTCAAGGTCGCCTACGCGCAACTGAAGAACGAAGGCGCCTCGCATCCGCTACGCGTGTCGCAGATCGAGCCGGTGCGCCTGATCGTCGAGGAAGAGCTGGAGGCCGTCTGGGACGGCCGCAAGCCGGCCAAGGAAGCCCTCGATACGGCGGTGGCGCGCGGCAACGCCGTGCTGCCGGCGCTGCTCGGCGCGGTGAACGGCTGCTGCGGCGGTGACGCGGCAGCGCCGCGCAAGCGCTGATCCGACCGTTGCGACGGAGCGGAGCGGCATGCCGGCGCTGCGCCTGCCCCGTTTCATCGCCCACCGCTGCGGTGGCGCGCTGGCGCCGGAAAATACCCTTGCCGGCCTGCGCGCGGCCGCTGCGCGCGGTTTCCGTGCCGTCGAGTTCGACGTCATGCTGTCCGCCGACGGCACGCCGGTCCTGATCCACGACGAAACCCTGGAACGCACCACCGATGGCCGCGGCCGCGTCTGCGAGACGCCGGACGCCGCCCTCTTCGCGCTCGACGCTGGCGGCGGCGAGCGCATCCCGACGCTGGCCGAGGCGGCGGCGCTGTGCGGCGAACTGGGGCTGCTCGCCAACGTCGAGATCAAGCCGGCCGCCGGCCACGCGGCACGCACCGGCGAAGTCGTCGCCGCCTTCGTCGCCGACCGCTGGCCCGCCGGCGAAGCGCCGCTGCTTTCCTCGTTCTCGGCCGAGGCGCTTGCCGCCGCCCGGCGCATCGCGCCGCAGGCGCGCTACGGCCTGCTCTACGAAGACGTTCCGGACGACTGGCGCGCCGCGCAGGCGCGCATCGGCGCCGTCACGCTGCACTGCGACGCCGCCCGCCTGCGCGACGCGGTGCTCGCGGAAGCGGCGGCGGCCGGCGTGCCGGTCCTCTGCTACACGGTGAACGATCCGGCGCAGGCCGACGCGCTGTTCGCGCGCGGCGTCGCCGGCGTGTTTACCGACCGGCTCGACCGCTTCGCCTGAGGAAATGCGTCAGCCCGTGCGAAGAAGTGCCCGTGGGGCGTTCCTGAAACAACTGCTTACGAAGTGTTACTGCGGCGCGCTGGGATCGGCGGCGGCGCGGCGCTAATCTGGGGACGTCCTTCGACAACCCTCCAGGAGAACGAACATGAAGACCGCAAAGACCCTCGCCGCCGCCCTCGTCCTGATTCTTCCGGCGCTGGCTGCCGCCCAGCCCTCGACGCCGCGCATCGACGCCCGCCAGGACCGCCAGGAAGCGCGCATCGAGCGTGGCGTGCAGTCCGGCGCGCTGACCGAGAAGGAAGCGGCGAAGCTCGACCGCGGCCAGACGCACGTGCAGAACCTGGAGAGCAGGGCGACCGCCGACGGCGTTGTCAGCGGCCGCGAGCGGGCGCGCATCGAGCACGCGCAGGACGTGCAGGACCGCCGCATCTACCGCGAGAAGCACGACCGCCAGCACGACTTCAACCACGACGGCAGCCAGGACCGCCCGCGCCAGGCGCTGCGCGAGGAGCATCGCGGCGCCGGCCAGCAGCGCGGCCGGAACCGCTGAGCGGCCGCCGCTCCGCTCTCCGGCAAGGCCCGCCGGACGCTGCCCGGCAGCGCGGCGGGCCTTGTTTTTCCTGTAAAATCGCCGCTTCGCAAAATTGCCGCCCGCAGCGGGCCAATCACTGGGCACCAGACGATGACAAGCGCCGAAATCCGCCAGCAGTTCCTCAAGTTCTTCGAATCGAAGGGCCACCAGATCGTGGCCTCCAGCTCGCTCGTGCCGCACGACGATCCGACGCTGCTGTTCACCAACGCCGGCATGAACCAGTTCAAGGACGTCTTCCTCGGCTTCGACAAGCGTCCCTACACGCGCGCCACCACCTCGCAGAAGTGCGTGCGCGCCGGCGGCAAGCACAACGACCTCGAGAACGTCGGCTACACCGCGCGCCACCACACCTTCTTCGAGATGCTCGGCAACTTCTCGTTCGGCGACTACTTCAAGCGCGACGCGATCAAGTACGCCTGGGAGCTCTTGACCGAGGTCTACAAGCTGCCGAAGGAGCGGCTGATGGTCACGGTCTATGCCGAGGACGACGAGGCCTTCGACATCTGGACCAAGGAAGTCGGCGTGCCGGTCGACAAGGTCGTGCGCATCGGCGACAACAAGGGCGCGCGCTACGCCTCCGACAACTTCTGGATGATGGGCGATACCGGTCCCTGCGGCCCGTGCACCGAGATTTTCTACGACCACGGCGAGCACATCCCCGGCGGCCCCCCGGGCTCGCCCGACGAGGACGGCGACCGCTTCATCGAGATCTGGAACAACGTGTTCATGCAGTTCAACCGCGACGAGGCCGGCGTCATGCATCCGCTGCCGAAGCCCTCGGTCGACACCGGCATGGGCCTCGAACGCATTGCCGCCGTGCTGCAGCACGTGCATGCCAACTACGAGATCGACCTGTTCCAGAACCTGATCAAGGCCGCCGTCCGCGAAACGAATTCGAAGGATGCCGACGGCCCGTCGCTGCGCGTGCTCGCCGACCACATCCGTGCCTGCTCCTTCCTCATCGCCGACGGCGTCATTCCGGGCAACGAGGGCCGCGGCTTTGTCCTCCGCCGCATCATCCGCCGCGCCATCCGCCACGGCTGGAAGCTGGGCGTGCGTGCACCGTTCTTCCACAGGATGGTGCCGGACCTCGTCGCCGAGATGGGCGAGGCCTACCCGGAACTCAAGTCCGAGCAGTCGCGCGTGATGGACATGCTGAAGCTCGAAGAGGAGCGCTTCTTCGCCACCATCGAGCACGGCATGGCGATCCTCGACGGCGAACTGGCCGAGATGGCGAAGACCGGCGCCACCGTCTTCAACGGCGAGACCGCGTTCAAGCTGCACGACACCTACGGTTTCCCGCTCGACCTGACCGCCGACATCTGCCGCGAGAAGCAGTTCACCGTCGATGCCGCCGCCTTCGACGCGGCGATGACGCGGCAGAAGGAGCAGGCGCGCGCCGCCGGCAAGTTCAAGATGGCCGCCCAACTCGACTACGACGGTCCGGCGACCACCTTCCACGGCTACGACATGCTCGAAGCCAAGGGCAACGTGCTGGCGCTGTACAAGGACGGCGTTGCCGTCAATGAACTCTGCGAAGGTGAGATGGGCGTCGTCGTCCTCGACGAGACCCCGTTCTACGCCGAATCCGGCGGCCAGGTCGGCGACCGCGGCGTGCTGCAGTCGGTGCACGGCATCTTCGCGGTGGAAGACACGCACAAGGTGCAGGCCGCCGTCTTCGGCCACCACGGCGTCGTCAAGACCGGCAAGATCACCGTCGGCAACGGCGTCGCCGCCAAGGTCGACATCGCCGCCCGCGCCCGCACCACCCGTCACCACTCGGCCACGCACCTGATGCACAAGGCGCTGCGCGAAGTGCTCGGCGGCCACGTGCAGCAGAAGGGCTCGCAGGTCGATCCGGAGAAGACCCGCTTCGACTTCGTGCACAACCAGCCGATGACCGAAGCCGAGATCCGCAAGGTGGAAGCCATCGTCAACGCCGAGATCCTCGCCAACGCCGCCACCGAGGCGCGCGTGATGAAGATCGAGGACGCGCAGAAGTCCGGCGCGATGATGCTCTTCGGCGAGAAGTACGGCGACGAGGTGCGCGTGCTCACCATCGGCTCGTCGAAGGAACTGTGCGGCGGCACCCACGTCGCCCGTACCGGCGACATCGGCCTCCTGAAGATCGTCGGCGAGAGCGGCGTCGCCGCCGGCGTGCGTCGCGTCGAGGCGGTCTGCGGCGATGTCGCGCTGGCCTGGCTCGACGCGCAGCAGGACACGCTCGCCGCCGTCACCGGCGCCTTGAAGGCGCAGCCGCAGGAAGTCGTCGCCAAGGTCGGCCAGATGGTCGACCAGATGAAGGCGCTGGAGAAGGAACTGGCGCGGCTGAAGTCGAAGCTCGCCTCCAGCCAGGGCGACGACCTCGCCGCGCAGGCCGCCGACGTCAAGGGCATCAAGGTGCTGGCGGCGACGCTGGAAGGCGCCGACGTGCCGACGCTGCGCGAGACGATGGACAAGCTGAAGGACAAGCTGAAGAGCGCGGCGATCGTGCTCGCAGCGGTCGACGGCGACAAGGTCAGCCTGATCGCCGGTGTCACTGCCGACCTCACTGCCAAGGTCAAGGCCGGCGAACTGGTCAATAGCGTCGCCCAGCAGGTCGGCGGCAAGGGCGGCGGCCGCCCGGACATGGCGCAGGCCGGCGGCACCAACCCGGCGGCACTGCCGGCGGCGCTGGCCTCGGTCAAGGGCTGGGTCGAAGGCCGCGTCTGATGCGCCGTACCGGCGCGCTGGTGCTGGCTGCGCTCGCGTTCGCCGTCCCGCCCGCGCTGGTTGCGGCCGAGGTCGGTATCGAGCGGGCGCCGGTCGAGGCGCGCACTGCGGACGGCGATGCTGTGCGCCTGCACGCCAACGGCCGCTGGGAATTCGTCGATGCCGACAAGGCGGCGCAGGCGCGCGCGATCGCCGCGCAATATCCGGAAAACCGGACGCGCCCGCTTGATGCGCAAGGCGGCGCCTTCGGCATCGGCCGCACGCTGATGCCGGGCGACAAGGACTACAACCGCGGTTCGCTCTCCGGCAAGGGACGCTGAACCGACGCGAACGGGCAGGCCCGGCCCGCTTCTTCCTGGTGTGGGCCGGGCGCCGATCCGCGTTGCCGTGCTTGCCATATCACCACGTGCGGTATTTAATGCAGCTCGACGCCCGCGGCCCTGCCGCGCCGCGGACGCGCCATGAGGGCAGGGAATGAATAGGGATTTGGCTGGCTGTTCGTCGATCATCGAGACCGGTGTGCCGCGGATCGACCAGCAGCACCGGCGGATTTTCGAACTGGCGGCGACCTTCGCCGACGGCGGCGACCAGATCCGCATGATGAAGTCGCTGGCGATCCTCTGCGACCACGTCAAGACGCATTTCCGGGAAGAAGAGGAAATGATGGCCGCCTGCGGCTTTCCCGGGCTCGCCATGCACCGGCAGCAGCACGGCGAATGCCGCCGGATGCTCGTCGACCTGCTGGCCAACGCCATGCATCTGAGCCTCGACCAGATCGCCGACGAGGTGAAGCGGCTGATCAACGGCTGGATCCACAGCCACATCCTGACCGCCGACCTCGAGTACGCCGCCTACCTGAAGGCGCTGCGCGGCGGCGAGCCGGGCGCCGCCGCCGCGTGAATCCCGTGCAGCCGGCGGCCACCCGCGCGCCGTGCGGCCCGTCCTACGCGCCGCCACCCGACGCCGGGCCCGATCTCGTCCATGCCGATGCCGCGCTGCTTGTCGTGAACAAGCCGGCCGGGCTGCTCTCGGTGCCCGGCCGCGGTCCCGGCAAGGACGACTGCCTGGCCAGCCGCGTGCAGGCGATCTATCCGGATGCGCTGATCGTCCATCGCCTCGACCACGAAACCTCCGGCCTGATCGTGCTCGCGCGCGGCGCCGAAATGCAGCGGCGGCTCAGCGTCGCCTTCCAGCAGCGACTGGTGGCGAAGCGCTACGTCGCCGTCGTTGACGGCGCGCTCGCCGAAGCCGCCGGCACCATCGACCTGCCGCTTGCCGCCGACTGGCCGAACCGGCCGCGGCAGAAAGTCGACCGCGAACTCGGCAAGCCCTCGCTGACGCGCTGGCGCCGCCTCGCCTACGACGCCGCGCTGGACGCCACGCGCGTCGCCCTCGAACCGGAAACCGGCCGTTCGCACCAGCTGCGCGTGCATCTGCTGGCGCTCGGCCACCCGATCCTCGGCGACGCGCTCTACGCGCCGCCGGCGGCGCAGGCGAAGGCGCCGCGCCTGCTGCTGCACGCCGAGCATCTCGCCTTCGCCCATCCGCAGAGCGGCGAGGCGCTGGCCTTCGCCTGTCCGCCGCCGTTCTGAGCCGTTCTGCCGGAAAGCGTCGCGCCACCGCCCTTGCCGGTCTGCGTGCGGCCCGCGTTCGGCGGCGTAGAATCTCCGCATCGTCGTCGTCCGGAGGGCGGACCATGGCTCGGCGCAGCTTTCCCCTTTCCCGCGTCTATACCCTGCTCGAACCGGGGCCGGTGGTGCTGCTCGCCACCGCCGGCCGCGACGGCCCGGACGCGATGGCGATGTCCTGGCACACGATGCTGGAGTTCGAGCCGCCGCTGGTCGGCTGCGTCGTCAGCAACCGCGACTGGAGCTTCGCGCGGCTGAAGCGGACGCGCGAATGCACGCTCAACATCCCGACCGCCGAACTGGCGGCGGCGGTCGTCGGCTGCGGCAACACGAGCGGCGCCGAGGTCGACAAGTTCGCCCGCTTCGGACTGACCGCGAAGCCGGCGAAACGGGTCGCGGCGCCGCTGATCGACGAGTGCTACGCCTGCCTCGAATGCCGCGTCGCCGACACGCGGGCGGTGAACCGCTACGGCTTCTTCGTCCTCGAAGTGGTGCAGGCCTGGGTCGATGCGGCGGTGAAAGAGCCGCGCACGCTGCACCACCGCGGCCGCGGCGCCTTCATGGTCGCCGGCGGGACGATCCGGTTGCCGTCGAAGATGAAATAGCGGCGCGCGACAGCGGCGCGCGGACAGGAGCGACGGGGATGGTACGGCGGGAAAAACAGGACAAACCGGCCTGCGGCAACGGGACGCTGCGTGCGGCGGGCGTGGCGGCCGGCGTCGTCCGCAGCTTTCCGCCGCTGGCCGACGCCGGCGCGCGCATGCTGATCCTCGGCAGCATGCCCGGCGTCGCCTCGCTCGCCGCCGGCCGCTACTACGCGCACTCCCGCAACGCCTTCTGGTCGCTGCTCGGCGCGTTGCTCGGCTTCGCCGCCGACGCGCCCTACGCCGAGCGCACGGCGGCGCTGCGCGCGGCCGGCATCGCGCTGTGGGACGTGCTGCACGCCTGCACGCGCGAAGGCAGCCTCGACGCGGCGATCGAGCGCGGCAGCGAGGTGGCGAACGACCTGCCGGGCTTCCTCGCCGCGCATCCGCGGATCGCGCACGTCTTCTTCAACGGCGCCGCCGCCGAGGCCTGCTTCCGCCGCCACGTGCTGCCGCAGCTCGACGCCGGCGCACTGCATTTTGCACGCCTGCCGTCGACCAGCCCGGCCAACGCCGCGTCTTCGTTCGAGCGCAAGCTGGCGGTCTGGCGCGCGGCGCTGTCGCCGCTGCTCGCCGACGATGCGAAAATGCCGCCTCGACAGGAGGAGGACGCCTGATGCAGCACTTCGCCAGCGACAACTACGCCGGGATCTGCCCGGAAGCCCTGGACGCCCTGATCGCCGCCAACGTCGGCCATGCCCCGGCCTACGGCGACGACGAGTGGACGCACCGCGTCTCCGACCGCCTGCGCGAACTGTTCGCGGCCGACTGCGACGTCTATTTCGCCTTCAATGGCACCGCCGCCAATTCGCTGGCGCTGGCCTCGCTGTGCCAGAGCTACCACAGCGTCGTCTGCCACGAGCTGGCGCACGTCGACACCGACGAGTGCGGCGGCCCCGAGTTCTTCTCGAACGGCTCCAAGCTGCTGCCGGCGCAGGGCGAGAACGGCAAGCTGACGCCGGACGCGCTGCGCGAGGTGATCGCCCGGCGCAGCGATATCCACTACCCGAAGCCGCGCGTGGCGACGCTGACGCAGGCGACCGAGGTCGGCACCGTCTACCGTCCCGACGAGATCGCCGCCATCGCCGAACTGGCGCACGCGCACGGACTGCGCGTGCACATGGACGGCGCCCGCTTCGCCAACGCCGTCGCCTCGCTCGGCGCATCGCCGGCCGACATCACCTGGCGCGCCGGCGTCGACGTGCTCTGCTTCGGCGGCACCAAGATGGGCCTGCCGGTCGGCGAGGCGGTGGTCTTCTTCGACCGCGCGCTGTCCGAGGATTTCGCCTGGCGCTGCAAGCAGGCCGGGCAGCTGGCGTCGAAGATGCGCTTCCTGTCGGCGCCCTGGCTGGGCCTGCTGGCGGATGGCGCCTGGCTGCGCCACGCGGCGCACGCCAACGCCATGGCACGGCGGCTGGCCGACGGGCTGGCGGCGATTTCCGGCGCGCACCTCCTCTTCCCGGTCGAGGCCAACGGCGTCTTCGCCGAGCTGCCGCCGGCCGTGCTCGACGGCCTGCGTGCGCGCGGCTGGCGCTTCTACACCTTCATCGGCGCCGGCGGCGCGCGCTTCATGTGCGCCTGGGACACGCAGCCCGAGAGCGTCGATGCGCTGCTCGCCGACCTGCGGGCGTTGGCCGCATGAACCCGCCGCGTTTCTGCCGGAACTGCGGCGCGCCGCTCGCGCCGACGCCGCTCGCCGGGCGCCTGCGGCTGGCCTGTGCGGCCAACTGCGGGCATGTCGAATGGGGCAATCCGCTACCGGTGGTGGCGGCGCTGGTCGAGCGCGCCGGGCGCATCGTGCTGGCGCGCAACAAGGCGTGGGCTGCCGGCAGCTTCGGCCTGATCACCGGCTTCATCGAAGCCGGCGAGTCGCCGGAAGAAGCGGCGGTGCGCGAGGTCGCCGAGGAACTGGCGCTGGTCGCGCAGGCGGTGACGCTGATCGGCGTCTATCCGTTCGCGCGCCAGAACGAGATGATCGTCGCCTACCACGTCGTCGCCGCCGGCGAGATCGCGCTCAACGAGGAGCTGGCGGAAATCCGTCTGATCGAGCCGGAAAAGCTGCGCGCCTGGGATTTCGGCACCGGTCTGGCGGTGCGCGACTGGCTGCGGCGGCGGGGCGCTCAGGCGCCTTCGCCGTCGCCGTGAATCCAGACGAGGACGGCGCAGACGTCAGCGCTGACGGCGCCGCGCGAGAGCGGCGGCAGTTCGCCGAGGAGGGCATCGCAGCGCGCCGGGTCGCCGTCGTCGAGCGCTTCGGCCAGGTCGAGCAGCCGGCCGAGGTCGCCTTCGCGGGCGCCGAGGGCACGCTGCACCCGCTCGACCACCGGAATCTGCGCGAGGATTTCCTCGATCGGCAAGCCCAGCGCGGCGGGCATCAGCGACATGATGCCGACGAGGAAGGCCTCCTCGGCGAGCGCCCGGTCCGCCGGCGTGCGCCGGGCGACCAGTCGCTCCATCAGGTTGCCGCGTTGCGCGGCGAGTTGCAGCAGCGGGTTGCGCTCGGGCGCGGCGCAGCCGTCCGGCGAGGCCATCAGCAGCAGCTGCAGCCAGCGCAGCAGCTGCTTGCGGCCGAGAATGGCGATGGCATGGCGCAGCGAATCGACCTTCTGCGCGGCGCCGATGCCGACCGCGTTCACCAGCCGCAGCAGGTTGACGGTCAGCCCCGGTTCGCGCTTGAAGCCTTCCTCCAGATCCTGCGCGTCGGCCTCGCGCGCCACCTGGTTGAGCAGGCGGATGATGCCGAGTTGCGAAGCGGCCAGCGGGCGTCCGGGAACGATCTGCGGGCGGGCGAAGTAGAAGCCCTGGAAGAGGTGGCAGCCGAGCGCGCGGCAGCGCTCCATCCGCTCGCGCGTCTCGACATGGTCGGCGAGGATGCGCAGCGGGCGGCCGCCGCTCGCCGCGGCGAGCGCGTCGATCTGCCCGGCGAGAACGTCATCGTCGGCGCGCGCGTCGAGCTTGACGATGTCGACCAGCGGCAGCAGCGCCGCGTCACCGGCCGGCCCGGCGGGGTACGCCAGCGCCAGCGCGCCGCCGCGGGCGCGCCAGGCCTGGCAGCGGGCGAGCAGGGCGGCGTCGGGGGCGCCGGCGAAATCGAGTTCGAGGACGAGGCCGGCGGCGGGCAGCCGCTCGGCCGCCGCGCTCGCCATGAAGCGCTCGTCGGCGGCAAGCAGCGCGAGGTGGCGCGTCAGCGCCGGGCCGAGCCCGAGTTCGCCGAAGGCGGCGGCGGCGGCCTCGGCCGTCGCCGGGTCGGCGGCCTCGAAACGCAGCGCGTAGCCGACCAGTTCCTGCTTGGCATCGAGGATCGGCCGGCGGCCAAGCAGCACGTCGCGGAGTTCGTTCGGGATGTCCATGGGCAGTTCGCTTTCTCAGTCGTTGCCGGCCTCGCGGCCGATGTCGTTGGCCCAGGCGAGGGCGCTGGCGAGGGTGGCGTTCAGTACGCCGGCGTTGATGCCGGAGAGCGCCGGCAGCAGGCGTTCGATGTCGGCCGTGTCGCCGCGCTCGCCGGCCTCGGCAAGCTGCAGCAGGCGGCCCAGCGGCCCCGGACGCTCGGTGCCGGTGCCGCCGGCGAGCGCCTGCGCCATCGCCGGCGGCACCGGCAGCTGGGCGAGAAGGTCGGCGATCGGCTGGCCGAGCAGCGCCGGCATCAGCGACATGATACCGGTCATGAAGGCCTGGTCCGGCAGATCGGCGGCGCGGCCGCGCAGCTTTTCGGCGAGCAGTTCCATCAGCCGGCCGCGCGTCGCGGCGAGTTGCAGCAGCGGCGTCACGCCGCCGCCCTGCGGGTTGGCGAAGAGCAGGAGCTGCAGCCAGCGCTGCAGCTGGCGCCGGCCGAGCATGGTGATGGCGTGGCGCAGCGAGGTGATGCGCGTGCGCACGCCGCAGGCCGCCGAGTTGGTCAGGCGCAGCAGGTTCACGGTGAGCCCCGGCTGCTCCTTGAACACCTTTTCCAGCGCGGCGGTATCGGCATCCTCCAGCAGCAGCGCGGTCAGGCGCAGCAGCGCCAGTTGCGAGTGATCGAGCGGGCGGCCGGCGACGATCGCCGGCCGCGCGAAGTAGTAGCCCTGGAAGAGGTCGAAGCCCAGCTCGCGGCAGAATGCCATCCGCTCCTGCGAATCGACCTGCCCGGCGAGCAGCCGGGCGCCGGTCGGCTTCACCCGCTCGACGATGGCGCGGATCTGCTCCGGCGACAGCGGCTGCACGTCGACCTTGACCACGTCGACCAGCGTCAGCAGTTCGTCGTAGTCGACGTCGAGGCCGACCACGTCGTCGAGCGCCAGCTGGAACCCCCGGCGCCGGAGCTCGCGGACGCGGTCGACGACGGCTTCGTCCGGACGTACCGTGTCGAGGATTTCGAGCGTCACCGCGTCCTTCGGCAACCGTTCGATCGTGTCGCTGAACAGGAAGTCGCGGTCGACGTTGATGAAGCCGCGATAGGGGCCGAGCGCGTCGCCGACGGCGAGCTCGGAGAAGGCGTTGGTGACGACGGTGGCGGTCGCCTGCACCGGGTCGGCGACGTCGGCCGCGCTCTGCCGGCCGCTGCGGAACAGCAGTGCGTAGGCGAGCAGCTGCTGGCTGCCGTCGAGGATCGGCTGGCGGCCGAGGTACAGCTCGCCGCCGTCGGTGCCTTCGCGCGCGGGATCGAATTCGGCCATGGCGGTCCGTGGGGAGGGAAGCCCGATTCTAGAACGGCAGCGCCAGCGCGGGACGGGCCGTGCGCAGCACGCGCCGGAAGTCGTCCTGGATGCGCGCCAGCGCCTGCGGATTGTCGGCCTCGAAGCGCAGCACGACCACCGGTGTCGTGTTCGACGGCCGGGCGAGGCCGAAGCCGTCGGCGTACTCGACGCGCAGGCCGTCAATGGTGATCACTTCCCGGGCGTCGGTGAAGCGGGCGCTCGCCTTCAGCTCGTCGAGCAGCGCGAACGGCTCACCCTCCGCCATCTTGATGTTCAGTTCCGGCGTGCTCGATGCGTTCGGCAGCGCCTTCAGCACGGCGCTCGGATCGGTGCTGCGCGAGAGGATTTCGAGCAGGCGGGCGCCGGTGTACAGGCCGTCGTCGAAGCCGAACCAGCGCTCCTTGAAGAAGACGTGGCCGCTCATCTCGCCGGCGAGCGGGGCGCCGGTTTCCTTCAGCTTCTTCTTGATCAGCGCGTGGCCGGTCTGCCACATCGTCGGCTGGCCGCCGCGCTCGCGGATGAACGGGGCGAGCAGGCGCGTGCATTTGACGTCGTAGATGATCTCGCCACCGGGCACGCGCGCGAGCACGTCGGCGGCGAAGAGCATCAGCTGGCGGTCGGGGAAGATGATCTCGCCGTCCTTGGTGACGACGCCGAGGCGGTCGCCGTCGCCGTCGAAAGCGAGGCCGATCTCGGCGTCGGTTTCCTGCAGCGCGCGGATCACGTCCTGCAGGTTCTCCGGCTTCGACGGGTCGGGATGGTGGTTCGGGAAGTTGCCGTCGACCTCGCAATAGAGTTCGACCAGCTCGCAGCCGAGCTGCTTGAAGAGCTGCGGCGCGATGCCGCCGGCGACGCCGTTGCCGCAGTCCATGACGATCTTCATCGGCCGCGCCAGCTTGACGTCGCCGACGATCCTGGCGACATAGGCGTCGCGCACGTCGGCCGTGCGGATGGTTCCGGAACCCGTGAGCAGGTCGCCGGACTCGATGCGCGCCTTCAGCCGCTGGATCGCGTCGAGTGCCAGCGTCTCGCCGCCGATGACCATCTTCAGGCCGTTGTAGTCCGGCGGGTTGTGGCTGCCGGTGACCGACACGCAGCTGTGGCAGCCCAGTTCGTAGGCGGCGAAGTAGGTCAGCGGCGTCGGCACGCAGCCGACGTCGATGGCGTCCACGCCGGCAGCGACGATGCCCTGCATCAGCGCGCCGGCGAGTTCCGGGCCGGAGAGCCGGCCGTCGCGGCCGACAGCGATGGCGCTCTGGCCGCGCTCGCGGGCGAGCGAGCCGAGGGCCTGGCCGACGGCGCGGCAGACTTCCGGCGTCAGCGACTTGCCGACGATGCCGCGGATGTCGTAGGCCTTGAAGATTTCGGGCGGGAGCGTGAGCGTGGTCTGGGTCATGTCAGTGTCCATGATCGAAGAAGTGGAGAAGCCGTTGCGGCAGCCAGTCGAGCCGCCCCGGCAGGCTGCCGCCGACGAAGCCGACGTGGCCGCCGTCGTGCTGGATGTCGAGGGTGACTTGCGGCGACACCTCGCCGGCGTGCGGCAGCGCCTCCGCCGGCAGGAAGGGGTCGTTCTTCGCCGCCAGCAGCAGCGTCGGCAGGCGGATGTTGCGCAGGAAGGGTTTTGCCGAGGCGCGCCGCCAGTAGTCGTCGGCGCCGGCGAAGCCGTGCAGCGGCGCGGTGACGGCGTCGTCGAACTCGTACAGGTTGCGCGCGCGACGCATGCGCCGTTCGTCGAACAGGCCGGGGAAGTGGCGGAGCTTTTCGGCGGCGCCTTCCTTCAGCGTCTGCAGGAAGTGGCGCGTGTACAGGCGGTTGAAGCCGCTGGCCAGCCGGTGGCCGCAGGCGGCGAGGTCGAGCGGCGCGCACACCGCGGCGGCCGCGCGCAGCAGGTCGCCGGCGCGGAACTCGCGTTCGCCCAGCCACTTCAGCAGCGCGTTGCCGCCGAGCGAGACGCCGACGGCGAACAGCGGCCGGCGCGGGTGCTGCTGGTGCAGGCGGTGCAGCACCCAGTCCACCTCATCCGAGTCGCCCGAGTGGTAGGCGCGCGGCAGCCGGTTGGTCTCGCCCGAGCAGCCGCGGAAATGCGCGACGACGCCGGTCCAGCCGCGCGCCGTGAGCGCGTGCATCAGCGAGGTCGCGTAGTGGCTGCGCGAACTGCCTTCGAGGCCGTGGAAAAGGACGACCAGCGGGACGGCGAGCGGCCGGCCGGCGGGGCCGTCGACCCAGTCGAGGTCGATGAAGTCGCCGTCCGGCGTCTCCCAGCGCTCGCGCCGGTAATGCGGCGGCGCCGGCTTGATCAGCAGCGGGTAGAGCGTCTGTGCGTGGCCGCCGGGCAGCCATTTCGGCGCGCGGTAGGCGGGAAAGGCGGCGTTGGCGGCGGGGTCGCTCAATGCAGCGTCCGGGGCGGCGCGTTGCCTTCGGCCGACGGCGGCTCGCTGGCCACCGACGCGTGGTGCGCCAGCAGGCGCCAGCCCTTGGCGCCGCGGATGTAGACGTTGGTGGCGAGCATCGGGCCGTGCGGGGTCGGGTCGTCGCCGAGGTAGAGCGTTTCCAGCACGTTGTGCACCGCCATCAGCGCGCTCGTCCAGCGCACCGCGTGCGAGACGCGCACGTGCAGGCGGGAGCCGCTCTCGAACACCTGCCGCCACGATTCGCGCACCGCGGCGAGGCCCGACAGGCGCTGGCCGGCAGGATGGATGCAGGCGACCTCCTCGTCGTCGGCCCAGATCGCCATCATCGCGTCCAGGTCGGCGCGTTCGATCGCGTCGTAGACGGCGGCTTCGGCGTCCTCGGGTGAGGCGAACAGGGTCGGGTGCGGCGGGTGGGGATTGCTCATGGCTGGCATTCCTTCAGCACGCGTTGCGGGTCGAGCTTTTCCAGGCAGTCGAGGTGGCCGAGCGGGCACTCGCGCTTGAAGCACGGGCTGCATTCGAGCTTCAGGCTGATCACCTTCGCCAGCGGCGACAGCGGCGGCGTGAAGCCCGGCGACGACGAGCCGTAGAGCGCCGTCAGCGGCCGGCCGACGGCGGCGGCGACGTGCATCAGTCCGGAATCGTTGCAGACGACGAAGTCGGCGAGCGCGATCAGGTCGATCGCCTGGTCGAGCGAGGTCTTGCCGCAGAGGTTCGCTGCCGGTCCCTGCGCGGCGATCTCGTCGGCCACCGGTGTGTCCTTCGGCGAGCCGAGGGACCAGACGGTGTAGCCGCGTGCCGCCAGTTCGCGCGCCAGCGTCGCGAAGTGCCGCGTCGGCCAGCGCTTGGCCGGGCCGTATTCGGCGCCGGGACAGAACACCGCCAGCTTCGGCGGGCGGACGAGGCCGAGCGCGGCCAGCGTCGCCCGCTGCTGTTCCGGCGACGAGACGAGCTTCGGCAGCGGCAGCGGGCGCGGCAGCGGCGCGCCGACCGGTTCGGCCAGTTGCGCGAAACGCTCGGCCATCTCCGGTAGCACCGCCTTGTCCAGCGTGTGGCGGACGTTGATCAGTCCGATGCGCGATTCGCCGGTGAAGCCGACGCGCTGCGGGATGCCGGCCATGAACGGAATCAGCGCCGATTTCAGCGAGTTGGGCAGCACGTAGACGCGGTCGAAGCGCTGCGCCGCCAGTTCGCGCGCCAGCCGCCAGCGTGCCGCGAGCGACAGCTGGCCGTGGCCGAACGGGCTGTCAACGACGCCGGCGATCTCCGGCATGCGCCGCAGCACCGGCGCCACCCAGCGCGGTGCCAGCGCGTGCAGTTCGAGACCGGGGTGGCGTTCGTGCAGGCGCACGAAGAGCGGGTGCGCCATCACGGTGTCGCCGATCCAGGAGGGGGCGACGATCAGGGCTTTCATCGGGGGGAGGGGGCGGTGCGGCGTCAATGCAAGCGGCCGCCCGTGGGCGGCCGCGCGGGGGTCAGTGATGGCCCTTGGGCAGTTCGCCCTGGAACACGTAGCGGACGCTGCAATACGGGCAGGTCGCCTCGCCGGTCTTGGTCACGTCGAGGAAGACGCGCGGGTGGCGCGACCACAGCGGTGCTTCCGGCTGCGGACAGTGCAGCGGCAGATCGTGGGCGGTGACTTCGACGGTGGGTTGCTTGTTGTCGGACATTCCGGTCTCTCCCTGTGTTTTCTCAGACGTAGGCCAGCCAGTCGGCGTACTCGGGCAGGCGGCCATTGACCAGGTCGAAGAAGCGGGCCTGGATCTTGGTCGTGATCGGACCGCGCTTGCCTTCGCCGATGGTGCGGTTGTCGAGTTCGCGGATCGGCGTCACTTCGGCGGCGGTGCCGGTGAAGAAGGCCTCGTCGGCGATGTAGATGTCGTCGCGCGTGATCGGCTTGGAAACGACCTGGTAGCCGAGGTCGGCGGCCAGGCGGATGACCGTCTCGCGGGTGATGCCGCAGAGGCCGGAAGTGATCTGCGGTTCGTAGATGACGCCGTTCTTGATGACGAACACGTTCTCGCCGGCGCCTTCGGCGACGAAGCCCATGGTGTCGAGCAGCAGCGCCTCGTCGTAGCCGTCCTGCGTCGCTTCGAGGTTGGCGAGGATCGAGTTGGCGTAGGTGGTGGCGACCTTGGCGCGCGGCATCGTCACGTTCACATGGTGGCGGGCGAAGGACGCGGTCTTGACGCGGATGCCCTTCTCCAGGCCTTCCTCGACGAGGTAGGCGCCCCACGGCCAGGCGGCGATGGCGACATGCACCTGGGCGCCGCGCGGCGACACGCCCATCTTCTCCGAGCCGTAGAAGGCGATCGGGCGCAGGTAGCAGGATTCGAGCTTGTTGGCGCGCACCACTTCGAGCTGCGCTTCCATCAGCTGTTCCTTGCTGTACGGAACCTTCATCATGTAGATGTGCGCCGAGTTGATCAGGCGCTCGGTGTGTTCCTTCAGGCGGAAGATGGCCGTGCCCTTGTCGGTCTTGTAGGCGCGCACGCCCTCGAAGACGGAGAGGCCGTAGTGCAGCGAGTGCGTCAGCACGTGCGTGGTCGCATCGCGCCAGGGCACCAGTTTGCCATCCATCCAGATGAAGCCGTCGCGGTCGGACATCGACATGATCTTGTCTCCTGT
>JANJTW010000239.1 GCA_024710925.1 Rhodocyclaceae bacterium
AATACGTCTTCCTCGTCACCGCCGTCGGCGACGGCTACGGTGGCCTCGAACACCGCGCCTCGACGGCCCTGCTCTGTTCGCGCGACGACCTGCCGTACAAGGGCATGGACGGCGTTCCCGAGCGCTACCGGACCTTCCTTGGCCTGTGCAGCCACGAGTACTTCCACACCTGGAACGTCAAGCGCATCAAGCCGGCCGCCTTCGTCCGCTACGATCTCGACCGCGAGAACCACACGACGCTACTGTGGGCCTTCGAGGGTTTCACTTCGTACTACGACGATCTGGCGCTACTGAAGAGCGGCGCGATCACGCAGAAGGATTGGCTGGAACTCGCCGCGAAGAACCTCGACAACGTGCTGCGCGGCCCCGGCCGCCTGACGCAGACACTCGCCGAATCGAGCTTCGACGCGTGGAGCAAGTACTACCGGCCGGACGAGAACACGCCGAACGCGGTCGTCAGCTACTACGCCAAGGGGGCGCTGGTGGCGCTGGCGCTCGATCTGACGCTGCGCGCCGGCACCCAGGGCCGCATCGCCCTCGACGACATCATGCGCGCACTATGGCAGCGTCACGGGCAGACCGGCGCCGGCGTCGGCGACGACGACATCCGCCGCCTCGCCGAGGAACTCTCGGGACTCAAGCTGAAGCGCTTCTTCGCCGAAGCCGTGCACGGCACCGCCGACCTGCCGCTGGCGAAGCTGCTCAAGCCCTTCGGCATCGAACTCGTGCGCGAGGCGGCCAATGCCACGCCGTCGCTCGGCGCCCGGATCAACGGCGACGGCGGCGAAGCCCGGCTGGCGACGGTCTATCGCGGCGGCGCCGCCGAACGCGCCGGACTCGCCGCCGGCGACACGCTCGTCGCCGTCGACGGCCTGCGCGTCACGCCGGCGACGCTGGAGCGCCAGCTGGCGCGCCGGCGGCCCGGCGACACCGTCGTCGTGCACGCGTTCCGCCGCGACGAACTGATGCGCTGCACGCTCCGCCTCGACCCGCCGCCCACCGACAGCAGCAAGCTCGTCAGCGACGGCCGGCGCAATGCGCTACGTGCCGACTGGCTGGGCTCGGAAGGGAAGCCCCGGCGCTGACGGAAGCGGCATGCCGCCGACCGTGCGGCGGAACCTCGCCGCGGCGCGGCGCTCAAACCCGGAACCCGGAGGTTTGCCATGCCCCTGCCGCCCCCTCGCCCGCCGATGACCGCGCATGCCCGGCTGCGTCGCCGCACCGTCGGCCTCGCGCTGGCCGCGGCGCCGGCCCTGTGGCTGGGCGCCTGGGCCCGGCCGGCGGCGCGGCGACCGACGCCGGCGCAGACGGAAGGCCCGTTCTATCCGCGGCAACTGCCGGCCGACGCCGATCACGACCTGCTGCGGAACGGCGCCGCGAGCTACCCCGAGGGCCAGCCCGTCTGGCTCGAAGGCAACGTCAGCGACCTCACCGGCCGGCCGCTCGCCGGCGCGCAGGTCGAGATCTGGCAGTGCGACCACGCCGGCCGCTACCACCACCCCGGCGACGGCGGTCGCGCCGACCCCCGCTTCCAGGGCTTCGGCCGCGTCACGGTGGCGGCCGACGGCGGCTACCGCTTCCGTACGATCCGGCCGGCCCCGTACACCGGCCGCACGCCGCACATCCACCTCAAGGTCCGCCTCGGCGGGCGCGAACTGCTGACGACGCAGGTCTATGTCGCCGGCGACCCCGGCAACGCGCGCGACTTTCTCTGGCGCCACCTGGACGAGGACGCGCGCGCAGCGCTCACCGTCCCCTTCGTCCGCACCGGCGACGGGCTGCTCGCCCGCTTCCCGATCGTCGTCGCCGCCTGAGGACGCGGGACGCGCCGGATCGCCCGTTGCCGCCATTCCGGGGCCCTTCTATACTCCGGAGCTCCACCGGAGGAGTCCAGATGAAGCACCGGCTGCACCGATTTGCCCTTGCCGCGCTCCTGCTCGCTGTCGTGCCGACGGCGCAGGCGCAGTTTTCCGACATGCTGCGCTCGCTGTCCGGCGCACTGCGCAGCGGCGGTAGCGCGCCGCAGCAACAACAGCAGGGCCTGACGCCGACCATCGGCATCCGCGGCATCGACGAAGGCGGCACGCTCGCCGACGCGCCGGCGAGCGAGGACAACACGCTGCTCGACGGGTGGACGGCGACGCGCGGCGAAGCGCTGCGCATCGCCGAGAGCAAGGGGTTGGCAGCGCGCCCGGCCGCCTTCAGGAGCAGCGGCACCCAGGCCGACTGAGGAGACCCCGCCATGACCCTTGCCCGCCTGCTCGCCACGCTGCTCCTCCCGGTCCTCGCCGTCGCCGCCGCCCCGGCGCCGGCGCAGACCATGATCAACCTCGGCAGCATCGTCGATGCCGTGAAGGGCGTCGCCAAGAGCCAGGAAGTCGCCGCGATGAGCGTCGAGGAGGAAGTCGCGCTCGGCCGCGAAATTGCCGCGCGCACGCTGTCCGCCTACCCGTTGATCCGCGACGAGAAGCTGCAGCGCTACCTGAATTCGGTCGGCCTGTGGATCGCCCTGCAATCGGAGAAGCCGGATCTGCCCTGGCGCTTTGCCGGCGTCCAGTCCGACCAGATCAACGCCTTCGCCGTCCCCGGCGGCACCGTGCTGATCACCGCCGGCATGCTCAAGCTGCTCGGCAACGAGGCCGAACTGGCCTGCGTCGTCGGCCACGAGATCGGCCACATCGTCCGCCGCCACCATCTTGATCTGCTGCGCAAGGAAATGCTCGTGCAGTCGGGCAGCCGGCTGGTCGCCGACAACCTGCGCAGCGACGCCAAGGGCCAGCTCGGCCAGCTGGCAATCGGCGAAGGCGCACAGATCTTCACCCGCTCGCTCGACCGCGGCGCCGAGCGCGACGCCGACGCCGACGGCGTCGTCCTCGCCGCGCGCGCCGGCTACGATCCGGCCGCCTGCCTGCTGTTCATGCAGCGCATGGCCGGCCTGAAGCAGGAGGCGGGCACGCTCGAATCGCTGTACAAGACCCACCCGCAGGCCAAGGACCGCGCCGTCGACGTCGGCAAGGCGGTCGACGACCTCGACGGCGTGCCGGCCGGCACCGGCGCGCGGCCGCTGCTCGGCTACACGAAGTAGCCGCTCACGCCGTGTCGCCGTCGCCTCTGGCGCGCAGCGTGCGCCAGAGGATGCCGCCGATCAGCAGGGCGGCGACCACCAGGCTGGCCAGAGAGGCCAGCCAGAAGCCTTCCACCCCCATCGGCTGCGACCCCTTGAAAGCCAGCCACCAGCCGCCGAAGAGGCCGACGCCCCAGAAGGCGGCGGTATGCACCAGCATCGGCGCGAAGGTGACCTTGTAGCCGCGCAGCGCGTAGGCGGCGATCGTCTGCACCGCATCGAAGAACTGGTAGAGCGCGATGTAGCCGATCAGCGCCAGCGCCACCGCGCGCACCGCCGGGTCGCTGCTGTAGGCGACGACGAGCGGCCCGGCGGCCAGCCAGAGCAGCACGCCGAGCGCCGTCGACAGGCCGCCGGCGAGCAGCAGGCCGGCGCCGATGGAGGCGCGTGCGCGCGGCCAGTCGCGTGCGCCGGCCGCCTGCCCGACCTGCGCCAGCGTGGCGATGGCCAGCGCCAGCGGCAGCATGTAGCAGAGCGCGGCGAGGTTGGCGACGATGCGGTGGCCGGCCACCGCGGTCGCACCGAGCTGCGCGACGAACAGCGCGATCAGCGTAAACGACGTGATCTCGACGAAATTGGAGAAGCCCATCGGCAGGCCGAGGCGCAGCAGCTCGCGCATCGTCGTCCAGCGCGGCGCCTGCCAGTCAGCAAAGGGGCGGAAGCGGGCGAGCCCCGGCGAACGCGCCACCCACAGCGCGGCGAGGCCGCAGCCGAACCAGTTCACCAGCATGTTCGAGATGCCGCAGCCGATGGCGCCGAGCGGTTCGCCGAAAACGCCGAAGCCACCCGTTACCAGCGTCCACGCCAGCCCGCCGTGCAGCAGCGTGTTGCCGAGGCTGATGAGCATCATCGGCCGCGGCTGCCGCAAGGCGTTGCAGAACGAATAGAAGGTCCGGTAGAGCAGCGCCGCCGGCATGCCGCAGGCGAGGATGCGCAGGTAGGCGCGCAGCTTTTCCTCGACCGCCGGCTCGATCGTCGACAGCGCCAGGATCGGGTCGGGGAACCACAAGAGCAGCATGCCCGGCAACGACAGTGCGAGCGCCAGCCAGACCGTCTGCTGCAGCGCGCCGGCGACCTCGCCGTCGCGCCCGGCGCCGACGTGGTGGGCGACGGTCGGCGCCACCGCCTGCAGGATGCCGACCAGCGCGAAGACGACGGCGATGTAGATGCCGCCGCCGACGGCGACGGCCGCCAAGTCGACGGTGCCGTGGTGGCCGAGGAGCACGGTGTCGATGACCATCATGCCCATCGAGGCGAGCTGGGCGATCAGGATCGGCCAGGCGTGCGAGACGATGGCGCGGGATTGGCGGGCGAGCATGGGGCGCAAGTATCGCATGCCGGCGCCGCCGCAACGAACGCGCCGCCTGACCTGGATCAAGGCGCCGCCGGCCGCCGCGGGCGAGACTGCGCGGTTCAGGGAGGATAAAAATGACCGATCGCAACGCACTCGAACCCATCGAAAAGGCCAGCCGCGACGAACTCGTCGCGCTGCAGACCGAACGCCTGAAATGGTCGCT
>JANJTW010000146.1 GCA_024710925.1 Rhodocyclaceae bacterium
AGCGTGTCCATGACGCCGCGGAAGGCGGCCGGCTCGGCTTCGTGCTCGAGGTTCAGCAGCGTCGCCTCGAGCGTCGCGGCGGCGAGGATCTCCAGGTTGCGGCGGCCGACTTCCGGGTTCGAATATTTGGAAGCGATGACCTCGCCCTGTTCGGTGATGCGGATCTGTCCCGACACCGCGCCGTCCGGCTGCGCCAGGATGGCCTGGTAGCTCGGGCCGCCGCCGCGGCCGACCGAACCGCCGCGGCCGTGGAACAGGCGCAGGCGGACGCCGTGCTTCTTGAAGACTTCTGTGAGCCCGACCTCGGCCTTGTACAGTTCCCAGCCCGAGGTCAGGAAGCCGCCGTCCTTGTTGCTGTCGGAGTAGCCGAGCATCACCTCGTGCTCGTCGCCGCGCGAGGCGACCAGCGCGCGGTAGCCGGCCAGCCCGAAGATGCGGTCCATGACGCCGGCGCTGTTCTGCAGGTCGCCGATGGTCTCGAACAGCGGGATGATGTTCATCGCCAGCCGGGGCGGCTTGCCCGGCTGCAGCAGGCCGGCTTCCTTCAGCAGCAGCGCGACTTCGAGCAGATCGGAGACGCCGTCAGTCTTCGAGATGATGCAGTTCGGCAGCGCCGCGTCGCCGTACTTGCCCCGCAGTTCCTTCGCCGCGAAGAAGATCGCCAGCTCGCCGGCAGTCTCCTCGGAATAGGCGACGTGCGGCGAATGCAGCGGGCGCGGGCTGGCGATCTCGGTCAGCAGCAGGCCGATGCGCGCCTCTTCCGGCAGCTTGTCGTAGGCCATGCAGATGCCGGCTTTCGCCAGCAGTTCGCCGACCGTGCGCTCATGCACGTCGGAATTCTGGCGCAGGTCGATCGGCGCCAGATGGAAGCCGAAGACCTCGACCGCGCGCACCAGCCGGCGCAGCCGGCCGCCGGCGAGCAGCGCGCCACCGTGCGCCTTGAGCGAGGCGGCGAGCACCTGCAGGTCGGCGGCGAGATCGGCGGCAGCGGCGTAGGGCGCGGCATCGGCAATGGCGTGGCGGACCGCCTCGTGCTGGTCGAGCGATTTCGCGGTGGCGGCGAGGCGCGCGTAGATGCCGGTCAGCGCCCGGCGGTAGGGCTCGTCGGCGCGGTGCGCCGAGGTGTCGGGCGACTGCGCGGCGAGCGCTGCCAGTTCGGGCGAGACGGCGACCAGCATCTGCGACAGCGGCAGCTCGCCGCCGAGCGCGTGCAGTTCGCCGAGGTAGAACTCGATCGCCGCCGTCGATTGCAGGCGCAGGCCGGCGCGCAGGATGTCGGCGGTGACGAAGGGGTTGCCGTCGCGGTCGCCGCCGATCCACGAGCCGATGCGGAAGAAGGGCGGCAGCGACCAGTCGTCGTGCTCGGGGAAGGCGGCGGCCAGCTGGTCCTCGAACTGCGCGTAGAGGCGCGGCAGTTCGGCGAAGAAGGTCTCGTCGTAGTAGCTGATGCCGTTCCTGATCTCGTCGACCACCGCCAGCCGGTTCGGCCGCAGCATGCGCGTGCGCCACAGCGTCAGCACCGCGCGGCGCAGCGCCAGGTCGTTATCGAAGGTTTCCTCGGGCGTCAGCGCCATCCGGTCGCGGCGGTCGAGCAGGCGGGCGACCTCGTGCTGGCACTGCAGGATGCTCTTGCGGCTGACCTCGGTCGGGTGCGCGGTCAGCACCGGCGAGACGAGCGCGATGTCGAGCACCTTCTTCACCGTCTGCGGCGCGATGCCGGCGGCCCTGATCCGCTCCAGCGTGTGCGCCAGGCTGCCCTCGCGCGGCTTCGCGCCGGCCAGGTCGTGCGCGCGGCGGCGGCGGATGTGGTGCTGATCCTCGGCGATGTTGGCGAGGTGCAGGAAGTAGGAGAAGGCGCGGACGACGGCGATCATCGTGCCGCGCGGCAGACCGTCGAGGATCGCCTGCAGCTCGGCCTTGGCCTGAGGATCGGCGTCGCGGTCGAAGCGGATCGAGGTCTGGCGGATCTTCTCGACGACCTCGAAGACCGCGTCGCCTTCCTGCTCGCGCACGGTGTCGCCGAGCAGCCGCCCGAGCAGGCGGATGTCGTCGCGCAGCGGCAGGTCCTTCAGATCCTTGTTCTCTTCGTTGTTGCTCACGGTGCTGTCCTCGTCGGGGTCATCGGCCGGCCCACAAGACGAAGGAGGCGAAAGTTCCTTGCGGAGCTTCCGCCTCCCGGTGAATGTGGCCCGCTATCGTGTTGTAGCGTTCAGCGTCGATTCTGCCGTTCCGCCAGCAGATCGCGCAAGCTCTTCGCCGCCGGCGTCAGCGGCGTCCGCGTATCGGTCCAGCCCGCCTGCTTTGCCGGCGTCAGGAAGCGGAAGCGCGTCGCCGTCCAGGTGAACAGCCGGTACAGCGCCGGCCGGCTGTATAGGAAGGCGAAGCCCTTGAAGGCGAACGAGGCGAAGGCCGTCTTGCCGGCCCCCTGGCCGACCAGCGGCGCGTGGCCGGGCTTCGCGTCGTGCGTCGCTTCCTCGCGCAGGCGGATCAGGAGGTCGGGGATCGGAATCTTCACCGGGCAGACCTCGCCGCAGGCGCCGCACAGCGTCGACGCGCCGGGCAGCACGTGCGTCGCCGCCAGCCCCATCATGTGCGGCGAGACGATCTTGCCGATCGGGCCGGGGTAGGTGGTGCCATAGGCGTGGCCGCCGATGCGCGTATAGACCGGGCAGTGGTTCATGCAGGCGCCGCAGCGGATGCACTGCAGCGTCTGTCGCAGCTGCTCGTCGGCGAAGGCCTGTGTGCGGCCGTTGTCGACCAGCACCAGGTGCATCTCCTTGGGGCCATCCTTCTCGCCTTCGCGGCGCGGGCCGGTGATGACGTTGAAGTAGGTGGTGATCGCCTGGCCGGTCGCCGAGCGCGTCAAGAGGCCGTAGAGCGGGACGACGTGCTCCAGCTTCTCGACCACCTTCTCGATGCCGGTGATGGCGATATGCACGTTCGGTACCGTCGTGCACATGCGACCGTTGCCCTCGTTCTCGACCAGGCACAGCGTGCCGGTCTCGGCGACGGCGAAGTTCACGCCGGAGAGGCCGACCTCGGCTTCCATGAACTTCTTCCTGAGCACGTCGCGGCCGATCTGGATCAGCGCATCGACGTCCTCGGTGTAGCTGACGCCCGGCACCTTGGCGGCGAACAGCTCGGCGATCTGCTGCTTCGTCTTGTGGATCGCCGGCATGATGATGTGCGACGGCTTCTCGTCGGCCAGCTGGACGATGTACTCGCCCATGTCCGACTCCAGCGCGTCGATGCCGGCGGCGTGCATCGCGTGGTTCAGTTCGACTTCCTCGCTGACCATCGACTTGCCCTTGACCATCAGCTTCGTGTCGTGGCGGCGGCAGATGTCGAGGATGATCGCGTTCGCCTCGTCCGGCGTTTCCGCCCAGTGCACGGTGACGCCGTTCCTGGTCAGGTTCGCTTCCAGCTGCTCCAGCAGCTGCGGCAGCTTCGACAGGCTGTAGCGGCGGATGTGCTCGGCGAGGTCGCGCTGGCGCTCGAGCAGTTCCGGGTCGGGGAACTGCGCGGCGCGCTTCATCATCAGGAAGTCCATCGCGCCGCGGAAGCTCTTCCTGAGGAACGGGTTGGCGACGACCTCGGCGGCGCGGCGCTTGAACTCCGTGCCGGGAACGAACTGCAGGGTATGCGTGGTGTTGTTCGACATTACTGGGCCTCCCCGGTGAGCAGCAGCACGACCAGTTCCTTCGGCCCGTGCGCGCCGTAGGCCAGCGTCTGCTGGATGTCGGCGGTCTTCGACGGGCCGGTGACGAGCAGCGCGTTGGTCGGGAGCGTATTGCCTCCGGCGGTCCATTTCTGCTGCGTGATCGCGTCGTACAGCGTCGGCACCACGGCGTCGGCATCGACCAGCGCGATGTGGATCGGCGGCACCAGCGACATCAGGCGCGGCTCGGTCGCGTCCGGCCAGACGATCATCGTGCCGGTTTCGGCGATGGCGCCGCGCGTGCCGGTGATCGCCGCGTCGACGTTCTCGAACAGTTCCTGCTTCCACTCGTCGATCGGCCTGTCGTAGGGCTTCAGTCCGGCAATGCCGGCGGCTTCCAGCGCCTGCCCGTGTGCCGTCGCCGGCGCGTAGAGCAGGGTGGCGATGCCCTTCGCGGCCAGCACTTCCTTCAGCTTGTCGAGCCAGGCGCCGCGCGGCACGGCGTGCACCTCGGCGTGCCAGGCGGTGATCTTCTCGGCGAACTCCTGCGCCAGCTGGTCCTTCGCCGTGCGCGGCAGGCTTGCGTAGTGCGCCGAGATCGCGGCGTCGGGCGCCGGCAGCGTCGTCGTCGAGGCGGCGCGCAGCTTGCGGAAGATGTTGTCGCGGGCGCTCATGCCTTCTCTCCCTGGCGCTCGGTGTTGTGCCACAGGAAGCTCGCCAGGTGCTGGCCGCGGAAGCTGTCGCGGCGCTTGGCCAGCGTGCCGTCGATGTTCATCAGGCAGCCGCCGTCGGCCGAGAGGAACTGTTCGGCGCCGGTTTCCTTGAGCGCGTCGGCCTTGTCGCCGGCCATCGCTGCCGAGATGTCGGGCTGGCGCACGGCGAAGGTGCCGCCGAAACCGCAGCACTCCGATTCATGTGAGTGGTTCAGCAGCTCGACATTGCCGAGCTGGCCGAGCAGTTCGCGCGCATGCAGGTGGGTGCCCATCTCGCGGCGGGCGGAGCAGGAGGTGTGCAGCGCGACCTTCTTCGTGGCGCCCGATCCTTTCCAGTTCACCTTCAGCACCTTGACGAAGAATTCGGTCAGCTCGAAGACGCGCTCGGAGAGCGCGTCGGCCTTCGCCTTCAGCGCCGCGTCCCCGGCGAACAGCTTCGGGTAGTGGTGGCGGATCATGCCGCCACAGGAGCCGGACGGCACGATCACCGGCCAGTCGTTCGGAAAGAGGCCGAGCTGCACCTTCGCCACCGCCCGCGCCTCGTCGGCGTAGCCGCTGGTGTAGGCCGGCTGGCCGCAGCAGGTCTGGTCTTCGGGGAAGTGCACGCGAATGCCCTCGCGCTCAAGCAGCTGGATCGCATCCATGCCGGCCTCGGGGCAGAACAGGTCGACGAGGCAGGTGGCGAAGAAATAGACGTCGTCCGGACGCCGTACCGCGGAATAGTCTCGTTCCATCACTTCTCCGTGTGTTGTGTTTATGGGCAATTGGTCAAACCAATCGACGAATGCGGTGAAATTTACGCTATAACAGCCACTTGGTCAATATTCAGGCGTGTCTAAAGGTGCTTGCGGTTTGCCGTTCCGGTGATTAGAATTGCGTGGTCTTACCAGTCAAGGCCATCCAACGCCCATGCCGCCCAACAAGGTTCAGGTCCCGCGCATCTCCGACGCCGTCGCCGCGTCGCTGGAAAAGCGCATCCTGGAAGGCTCGCTGAAGCCGGGCGACCGGCTGCCGCCGGAACGCGAACTCGCCGCCGAACTGGGCGTATCGCGCCCGTCCCTCAGGGAGGCGATCCAGAAGCTGGCCTCGAAGGGCATGGTACAGAGTCGGCAGGGCGGTGGCACCTATGTGACGAATCGCCTGGAGTCGACCTTCTTCGACCCCTGGCAGGACATGATGGGTGCCCACCCGACGCTGCGCGAGGATCTGCTCGAATTCCGCCGCATGCTCGAAGGCCAGGCGGCAGAGTGGGCCGCCGAGCGTGCCACCGACGCCGACCTGCAGCGGTTGACGCAGGCTTTCGCGGCGATGAGCGCCGCCTTCGACGCCGACGACTCCGAGCGCCGCGCCGCCACCGACATCGACTTCCACCAGGCCATCGGCGAAGCCACGCACAACGCGCTGATCGGCCACCTGTCGGCGGCGCTGCTGCGCCTGATGCAGGACAACATCCGCCTCAACCTCGGCGAACTGAAAGCCATCCCGGCGGCGATCTCGCTGCTGAAGAGCCAGCACGCGGCGATCCACGCCGCCATCGTCGAGCGCAAGCCGGCCGCCGCGCGCGCCGCTGCCGAGACGCACATCGACTTCGTGCGCGAGTCGCTGGCGCAGTCGCTGCGCTCCGCCGCCCGCCGCGAAACGGCCGAGCGACGCCTGAACACCGAGTTTTCCGCTTCCTCCCTCTCCTGATCCGACCCCAACGAAAGGAATCCGCATGGAGCCCCTCGTCATACCCTTCGAAAAACTGCGCATGACCGACGTCGAACAAGTCGGCGGCAAGAACGCCTCGCTCGGCGAAATGATCAGCCAGCTCGCCGATTCCGGCGTGCGCGTGCCCGGCGGCTTCGCCACGACGGCCCATGCCTACCGCGAGTTCCTGGCGCAGAGCGGGCTCGACGCGAAGATCAACGAGGCGCTCGACGCGCTCGACGTCGACGACGTCAATGCGCTGGTCGCCACCGGCGAGAAGATCCGCAACTGGATCATCGAGACGCCGTTCCCGACCGCGCTGACGGTCGAGATCAGCGCCCAGTACCAGCGCCTGGTCGCCGACTCGGGCGCCGACATGTCCTTCGCCGTGCGCTCGTCGGCCACCGCCGAGGATCTGCCGGACGCTTCCTTCGCCGGCCAGCAGGAGACCTTCCTGAACATCCACGGGCTGGACAACATCCTGCACGCGATCAAGGAAGTCTTCGCCTCGCTCTATAACGACCGCGCCATCTCCTACCGCGTGCACAAGGGCTTCGCCCACGCCGACGTCGCGCTGTCGGCCGGCGTGCAGCGCATGGTGCGCTCCGACACCGGCGCCGCCGGCGTCATGTTCACGCTCGACACCGAATCCGGCTTCCGCGACGCGGTCTTCGTCACCGCCAGCTACGGCCTCGGCGAGACGGTGGTGCAGGG
>JANJTW010000151.1 GCA_024710925.1 Rhodocyclaceae bacterium
CAAGATCGCCGAGGTGCTGAAGGCCGAGAAGCTGGTCCTGCTCACCAATACCCCCGGGGTACTCGACCAGAAGGGCAACCTGATCACCGGCATCACCCCGAAGCAGATCGACGAGATGGTCGAGGACGGCACGCTTTCCGGCGGCATGCTGCCGAAGATCGGCTCGGCCCTCGACGCGGCGAAGAACGGCGTGAAGAGCGTGCACATCATCGACGGCCGCGTCGAGCATGCGCTGCTGCTGGAGATTCTCACCGACCACGGCGTCGGCACGATGATCAAGAGTCACTGAGCGCGGCGCAAGCCGCGACCTCACCGTTTGGAGCGCCCCGGGCCGGGGCGCTTCGCTCATCTGCGCCTGCCCCGCGATTTGCACGATGCCTTCGGAACGCACCTGGCTGTTCGACCTTGACAACACGCTGCATAACGCCAGCCCGCACATCTTTCCGCACATCAATCGCTCGATGCGCGAATACATCGAGCGCCACCTCGGCGTGGACGCGGCGGAGGCGACGCGCATCCGCCAGGACTACTGGGACCGCTACGGCGCCACGCTGACCGGCCTGATGCGCCACCACGGCACCGACCCGCACCACTTCCTGCAAGCCACGCATCAGTTCGCCGACCTGCGCCGCATGGTCGTCTGCGAGCGCGGCGTGCGCGCCATGCTGCAGCGCCTGCCCGGACGCAAGATCATCTTTTCCAACGCGCCGCGCCACTACGCCGAGGCGGTCCTGCGCCTGACCGGCATCCGCCGGGAATTCGCCGCCGTCTATTCGATCGAGCGCCTGCGCTTCCGGCCGAAGCCGGCGGTCGCCGGCTTCCTGCGCATCCTGCGCCGCGAGCGCCTCGCCGCGCAGCAGTGCGTCATGGTCGAAGACAGCCTTGCCAACCTTGTCACCGCCAGAAAGCTGGGCATGAAAACCGTGTGGGTGAGCGCCGGCTTACGCCGCTCGACGCACGCCGACGTGCGCCTGGCCCGGATTACGCGCTTGCCGCAGTTCCTCGGCCGGCTATAATCGCCGCCAGCGACCGGCCACCGCCCGCCCGTTCGGGCCAGCCGGCAGACGCACAGAACAAACCAAAGACAGGGAGCTGAGGACATGCCGAAACCCGGCGAACGCAAGCTGCAGATCCTGCAGACGCTGGCAGAGATGCTGGAAAACCCGAAGGGGGAGAAGATCACCACCGCCGCGCTGGCGGCCAGGCTCGACTGCTCCGAAGCTGCGCTCTACCGTCACTTCGCGAGCAAGGCACAGATGTTCGAAGGGCTGATCGAATTCATCGAATCGAGCCTCTTTTCGGTGATCAACCAGGTGCAGGCCGAGGAGCCGGACGGCCTCGTCCAGGTCGAGCACATCGTCGCGCTGCTGCTGCGTTTCGCGCAGAAAAACCGCGGCATGACCCGGGTGCTGATCGGCGAGGCGCTGGTCAACGAAAACGAACGCCTGCAGACGCGCATCAACGCACTGCTCGACAAGATCGAGGCGGCGCTGAAGCAGTCGCTGCGCGTCGCCGCAACACAGGGCCGCGTCGACGCCAACCTCGACGTCAGCGCGCTGGCCAACGTGCTGGTGAGCTATGCGATCGGCCGCTGGCAGGCCTACGCCAAGTCCGGCTTCGCCCGCGAACCGCTGGCCCAGTGGGCGCAGCAATGGCCGATGCTGGCCGTGGCGATCCTCGCCAGCCGCAGCGCCTGAGGGACGCCGCCCCATGCAAAAGGCCCGCATGCTACGGGCCTTTGCGTTTTGCGGATGGCAGCCTTACTTCTTCAGCCAGGCCGCCGCATCGAGTGCGAAGTAGGTCAGGATGCCGTCGGCGCCGGCGCGCTTGAAGCCGAGCAGCGCTTCCAGCACGCAGGCCTCCTCGTTCAGCCAGCCGTTCTGCGCGGCGGCCTTCAGCATCGCGTACTCGCCGCTGACCTGGTAGACGTAGGTCGGCACCTTCAGCTCGTCCTTCACGCGGCGGACGATGTCGAGGTAGGGCAGGCCCGGCTTGACCATCACCATGTCGGCGCCTTCGGCGAGATCAAGCGCGACCTCGCGGATCGCCTCGTCGCTGTTCGCCGGGTCCATCTGGTAGGTGTACTTGTTGCCCTTGCCGAGGTTGGCCGCCGAACCCACCGCGTCGCGGAACGGGCCGTAGAAGGCCGAGGCGTACTTCGCCGAATAGGCGAGGATGCGCGTGTAGATCAGCTTCTTTGCCTCAAGGGCACTGCGGATCGCGCCGACGCGGCCATCCATCATGTCCGACGGGGCGACGACGTCGGCGCCGGCCTCGGCGTGGCACAGCGCCTGTTTCACCAGCACCGCCAGCGTCTCGTCGTTGAGCACGTAGCCCGCGCTATCGATCAGGCCGTCCTGGCCGTGGATGGTGTAGGGGTCGAGGGCAACGTCGGTGATCACGCCCAGTTCCGGAAATTCCTTCTTCAGCGCGCGCACCACGCGCGGCACCAGCCCTTCCGGGTTGAAGGCCTCCTCGGCGAGTTCGGTCTTGAACGACTGATCGACCACCGGGAACAACGCCAGCGCCGGCACGCCGAGCTTCACCGCGCGCTCGGCCGTCTTCAGCAGCAGGTCGAGGCTCTGCCGCTCGACACCAGGCATCGAGCCGACCGTCTCGACGCGCTTCTCGCCGTCGAGGACGAACACCGGGTAGATGAAATCGTCGGGGGTCAGTACCGACTCACGCATCAGGCGACGCGAAAAATCGTCGCGGCGCATGCGGCGCATGCGCGTCCCCGGGAAACTGCCGGAAGGATCGAAAGCACTCATAAACACCCTTTAATTCGAGATAGACAAGATGAATTCATTTGAACGGGAACTTTTCCAGTGACTGCGGGCTCTCACTCCGCAGATGGTTCGCCGTCTCCCGCTTTACCTCCCTGAGCGGGTGCCTTAATCACATTAAGGCATTTTAGCCCCCGGTTCCCCCTTTACCGGGGGCTTTCTTTTTCTCCGCCTTGCGTGC
>JANJTW010000212.1 GCA_024710925.1 Rhodocyclaceae bacterium
GACTCGTCGACCGCGCTGCTTCCCTCGACGACCACGCCATCGACCGGCACCTTCTCGCCGGGCCGCACGCGCAGCCGGTCGCCGACGTGCACATGGTTCAGCGGCACGTCTGCCTCGCTGCCGTCGGCGTTGATGCGGCGCGCCGTCTTCGGCGCCAGCCCGAGCAGCGACTTGATCGCCGCCGAAGTCTGCGAGCGGGCGCGCAGTTAGAGCATCTGGCCGAGCAGCGTCAGCGAGATGATCACTGCCGCCGCCTCGAAATAGACGCCGATGCGGCCGTGCGCCATGAAGGATTCCGGGAACAGTCCGGGGACGACCGTGGCGGCGATGCTGTAGACGAAGGCGGCGCCGGTGCCGAGGCCGATCAGTGTCCACATGTTCGGGCTGTGGCGGATGACCGATTGCCAGCCGCGGATGAAGAACGGGGCGCCGGCCCAGAGCACGATCGGTGCCGCGAGCGCGAGTTCCAGCCAGCTGCGCGCGGTGGGGGAGAGGCCGCCGAACAGGTGGCCGGCCATGGCCAGCACGACGACGATCAGCGTCAGCGGCAGGCTGACCCAGAAGCGGCGGCGGAAGTCGCGATACTCGCTGTCGTCCTCTTCCGCTTCAAGGTCGGGCAGCACCGGTTCCAGCGCCATGCCGCACTTCGGGCAGGTGCCGGGGCCGGGCTGCCGCACCTCGGGATGCATCGGGCAGATGTATTCGGTGTCAGCGGCAGGCGGACCGGCCGTCGCATCGGCATCGACGGCCGGCGGCTGCAGGTAATCGGCCGGCGCGGCGTCGAAGCGGGTCTTGCACCTGGCGCTGCAAAAACGGTACTCGACCCCATCATGAAAACTGCGATGCGGCGAATCGCGCTTGACCGACATGCCGCAGACCGGATCGGTACCCATGACGGACTCCCCTTACTCGTCGTTTTTCGGCTTCCCGGCCAACTATCGACGGCCGGGGATCGACCGAGCCTACGGGCGCGGCATGGCATCCCTGACGGCATCGCGCCGGAGCATCTGCTCCATCATCTGCTGCATCATGTCCATGCGCTTTTCCATCATCGCGTGCCCCGCCATCATGTCGCAGCCCATCATGCCGCCCGCCTTGTCGCCGGACATGCCCTTGCCGCCGCCGGCCGGGCCCTGGCCCATCATCATGCCGGCGCCACCCATTCCGCCCATGGCCCCCATGCCGCGCATCATGCCCATGCCCTCGCGCATGGCCTGCAGATGCTCCTGCATCAGGCGCTGCCGCTCGGCAGCATCGCTTGTTTGTTCGATGCGCTGCATCAGCGCCCTCGCCCGGGTCAATTGCTTGTTCGCCTCGTCGGCAGCGGCGGGCTTGGCCGGCGCGGTGGCGGCCGGATTGCCGGCAGCTGCGCCGCCGCTCTTTTCCGGATGATGCGCGTCATCGGCGAAGGCCGGCGAAAAGGTCAGGGAAAGCGCAGCCAGCACGCCGGATACCGTCGCGAAATTCTTCCGTTTCATGATCCACTCCTTTCAACATGTCGCCACGCACGACCTGATCCGCACCCGGACGATCCGCTCGCGCCGCACGCCGCGGGTGCCTTTCAGCCTGTCTTCAGTATGGTTTCCCCCCTCTGTCCGCCGGCTGACGCGACGATTACATTTCTGTCAGCTTTGTCTTGCCGTCAGCGGATGCCCACCTTGCGCTGCTCGGCGCGCACGTAGGCCGTGATGTGCGCGACGTCATCCGGCGTCACCCCGGGGACGGGCGGCATGTCGCCGAACTGCCAGTGGTGGGCGACGACGCCGTTCTTCGCCGCCAGCTGGAAGGCCGCATCGCCGTGGTGGGAGGGCTCGTAGATCTTGTGCAACAGCGGCGGCCCCTTCCTGTCGCCCTTGTTGTTGCCCATCAGGTCGATGCCGTGGCAGGCGGCGCAGTGCTTCTCGAACAGCGCCTTGCCCTGTGCCGGGTTCGGCATCAGGCCGCGGGTCGGCTGGGGAACCTGCCAGGCCTGCGCCTGGGCGGTGAAAGCGATGGACATCAGCAGCGCTGCTGCCGACCACCTGCGTAGTTGCTCGTGCATCCTGTCGTGCTCCTTCGTTCAGTTTTCCAGGCCGCGCTGCAAGCGCCACTGCTTGACCAGCGCATAGATCGCCGGGATCACGGCCAGCGTCAGCACGGTCGACGAAACCATGCCGCCGACCATCGGCGCCGCGATGCGCCGCATCACTTCGGAGCCGGTGCCGGTGCCCCACATGATCGGCAAGAGGCCGGCCATGATGGCGACGACGGTCATCATCTTCGGCCGCACGCGTTCGACCGCGCCTTCCATCACCGCGGCGTAAAGATCGCTTACGTCAGGCGTGCGCCCCGCTACGCGGCACTGTGCCTTCAGTGCCTCCCACGCATGGTCGAGGTAGATCAGCATGACCACGCCGGTCTCGGCGGCGACGCCGGCGAGCGCGATGAAACCGACGGCGACCGCCACCGACAGGTTGTAGCCGAGCAGCCACATCAGCCAGATGCCGCCGACCAGCGCGAAGGGCACCGAGAGCATGACGATCAGCGTTTCGGTGATGCGCTTGAAGTTGAGGTAGAGCAGCAGGAAGATG
>JANJTW010000213.1 GCA_024710925.1 Rhodocyclaceae bacterium
ATCGCTACGCGCTACCTGGCTCACTATCTCGGCTGGTTCCGCGCCCTCGACCGGTCCGCCGACCCTGCCTCGAATCCCGCACTGTTTCTGATCTTGGCTATCCAAGCTTGAGCAATCATCAGCCGATGCGAACAGAGCCAAGAAAAAACCTTGTGGGGAGGCCATTTAGACACATTTGTGACAATCGACCCACAGAGTTATCCACAGATTTTGTGGATAAGCCGCGACCTCTGACTTTCGCCATAGACCGGGCGAGTGGCCACTATCGGCGCCGGCTTGATTGGAACGTATTATTAGAATATTCTTATATACATGAATGCCCTTTGCCTCTCGTCGCTCTTCATGGCTGCCCGCCGCTGCCTCGCGCGGTCGGTGGTCGCCGCCGGTCTGCTGTTCTCCGTGTCGCCGTCCATTGCCGACGAGGCGCTGCCGACGCTGGTCGTCGTGCCGCAACGCGTGGCCGCGGGGCTCGCCGCCGAGGCGGTGGTCGAGGCGCAGGTGCAGGCGACCGTCGCCGCCCAGGTGGCCGGACGGCTGGTCGAGGTGCGCGTCGATGCCGGGCAGGCGGTACGGCGCGGCGACGTGCTGCTGCGCATCGATGCCCGCGAGGCGGCGCAGGCGACGCAGGCGGCCGCTTCCCGGCTGTCGGTTGCGCGCGCACAGTACGAGCGCAGCCGGCAACTGCGCGAACAGAATTTCATCAGCCAGGCGGCGCTCGACCGGGCGCGCAGCGAATTCGACTCGGCCCGCGCCGAGGCGGCCCAGTCCGGCGTCGGGCTCGGCCATGCGACGGTGACGGCGCCGATCGCCGGCGTCGTCGCCCGTCGCCACGCCGAACTCGGCGAAATGGCTGCGCCCGGACGGCCGCTGCTGACGCTTTACGATCCGGCCGGGCTGCGCGTCGTCGCCGCCGTGCCGCAGCAGCGGCTGGCGGCGGTGCGCGCTGCCCGCGCCGCCGTCGTCGAATTCCCGGAACTCGGACGGCGCATCGAGGTGCCGGCCTTCACCGTCCTGCCGGGCGCCGATGCGGCGACGCATGTCTCGCTGGTGCGGGTGAACCTGCCGGCGGCCGACGGCGTGGCGCCCGGCATGGCCGCGCGCGTCACCTTCGTCACCGGCGACAGCGAACGGCTGGTCGTGCCGGCTTCGGCGCTGGTCCGGCGCGGCGAGCTGACGGCGCTTTATGTCGTCGATCCGGCGCGCGCCGTGCCGGTGCTGCGCCAGGTGCGCCTCGGCGAGACCTACGCCGGCGAGCTGGTCGAGGTTCTCGCCGGCCTGGCGGCCGGCGAGCGCATCGCGCTCGATCCGGCGCGCGCCGTCATCCAGCGCAAGGCCGGGCACTGACATGGACGCCGGCCAGGACCGCCCGCTTGGCCTCTCCGGGCGCATCGCCGCCGCCTTCCAGGCGTCGCGGATGACGCCGCTGCTGGCGCTGGTCGCGCTCCTGCTCGGCCTCTTCGCGGTGCTGGTGACGCCGCGCGAGGAGGAGCCGCAGATCGACGTGACGATGGCCGACGTCTTCATTCCCTTCCCCGGCGCTTCGGTGCGGGACGTCGAGTCGCTGGTGGCGACGCCGGCCGAGCAGGTGCTGTCGCGCATCGCCGGCATGGACCACGTCTACTCGGTGTCGCGGCCGGGGCTGGCCGTCGTCACCGTGCAGTTCGAGGTCGGCGTGCCCTTCCAGGAAGCGGTCGTGCGCCTCTACGACACGATCCATTCGCACCGCGACTGGGTGTCGCCGAACCTCGGCGTCGGCGAACCGGTGATCAAGCCGAAAGGCATCGACGACGTGCCGATCCTTGCCTTCACCTTCTGGAGCGCCGATCCGGCGACCGGCGCGCACGAACTGCAGCAGGTGGCGCACGCCGCCGAGATCGAATTGAAGCGCATCGCCGGCACGCGCGACGTGTCCACCATCGGCGGCCCGGAGCGGGCGGTGCGCGTCTTGATGGACGCCGAGCGGATGAACGCCTTCGCCGTCACGCCGCAGGAGCTGATGGCGGCGCTGCGCCTCGGCAACGTCCGCCAGCCGGCCGGTGCGCTGGTCGCTGGCAACGCCGAGGTGCTGGTCGAGGCAGGCGCCTGGCTGGAGAGCGCCGCCGATGTGCGCCGGCTGGTCGTCGCCGCGCGCGGCAGCGGCGCCGAGCGGAAGCCGGTGTACGTTGCCGACGTCGCCCGCGTCGAGGCCGGGCCGGAGACGCCGGCGCGCTACGTCTGGCACGCGCGCCGCGACGGCGAGACGATGGCGACGCAGCCGGCAGTGACGCTGCAGGTGTCGAAGAAGCCCGGCGTGAACGCCGCCGACGTCGCTGCCGCCGCCATCGCCCGCATCGAATCGCTGAAGGGCGTCGTCATCCCGGACGGCGTCGAGGTGACGGTCAGCCGCGACTACGGGCGGACGGCGACCGAGAAGGCGCGGCAGCTGATCGGCAAGCTGGCTTTCGCCACCGCCTTTGTCGTCCTGCTGGTGTTCTTCGCGCTCGGCCGGCGCGAGGCGGCGATCGTCGGCGCCGCCGTCGCGCTGACGCTGGCGGCGACGCTGTTCGCATCGTGGGCCTGGGGCTTCACGCTGAACCGGGTGTCGCTGTTCGCGCTGATCTTCTCGATCGGCATCCTCGTCGACGACGCCATCGTCGTCGTCGAGAACATCCACCGCTGGCAGGCGCTGCATCCGGAGAAGGGGCTGCCGGACATCATCCCGCGCGCCGTCGACGAGGTCGGCGGGCCGACCATCCTCGCCACCTTCACGGTGATCGCCGCGCTCCTGCCGATGGCCTTCGTCACCGGCCTGATGGGGCCGTACATGAGCCCGATCCCGATCAACGCGTCGATGGGCATGGCCATTTCGCTGGCCGTCGCCTTCGTCGTCACGCCCTGGCTGGCGGCGCGGCTGCTGCGGCCGGGATCGGTGCAGGCCGGGCATGCCGCGCCGTCGGCGCTCGATGCGCGGCTGGCCGGCTTCTTCGGCCGCTTGCTGCCGCCTTTCCTCGACCCGGCGCGCGGCGCGCGGGCGCGGCGCTGGCTCTACCTCGGCGTCGCCACCGCCATCCTCGCCTCGGTCTCGCTCGCCGGCTTCCGGCTGGTGGTGCTGAAGATGCTGCCCTTCGACAACAAGAGCGAATTCCAGGTCGTGCTCGACATGCCGGTCGGCACGCCGGTCGAGGAGACGGCGCGCGTACTCGCCGAGATCGGCGAGGCGGTCGCGCGGCAGCCGGAGGTGCGCGATTACCAGGCCTACGCCGGCACCGCCGCGCCGATCAACTTCAACGGCCTGGTCCGTCAGTACTACCTGCGGGCGGCGCCGGAGCTGGGCGACCTGCAGGTCAACCTGGTCGACAGGAAGGCGCGTTCGCGGCAGAGCCACGAGATCGCCGTTGCGGTGCGGCCGGCGGTCGAGGCCATCGGCCGGAAGTACGGCGGCAACGCCAAGGTGGTCGAGGTGCCGCCGGGGCCGCCGGTGCTGG
>JANJTW010000244.1 GCA_024710925.1 Rhodocyclaceae bacterium
TTCGGACCAAGGCAAAGCTGCGGGCGGCAACCGCTGCGCACATGGAACAACTCGAACGGGAACCGGAACGCGTCATGGCCTACTTCCGCGATCCCCATGTCCGCTATGCCGCATCATGAGTTTTACGGGCCGGATCAATAAAAAGTCGTGAAAAGCGGCAGGCGAGAACGTTAGCATAATTGCGCCTGCATGCGACCTCTTTGGGAGTATCCCGTCAGCTCGCGCTGCGCGAATAGAAGTACGCCACCCGTCCGCGCGGGTTGAGGTAGTCGAGGACGTCCTTCGGCACCAGGGCGGCGGCGACGCATTTCTTGATGTTGAGGTCGGCCGTTTCCAGCAGGTCGACGACTGGGGCCTGGCTTTTCGGCACTTCCGGTTCGTAGACCAGCACCGCCGGGCACATCAGCATGTCGGTGTTCACGCCGATGACGATGCCGTAGCGGTCGTCGGAGAGCTGGACGATGGAGCCCGGCGGGTAGATGCCGACGGACTTGGCGAAGGCGTGCAGGACGCGCTTGTCGAAGCGCGGGCCTTCGGCCTGGAAGAGGCGCGACAGGGCTTCCGCTGGCGTCATGCCGAGCGGGCTGGCGGCCGGGTTGATGAGGTAGTCGTAGCGGTCGGCGACGGCGAGGATGCGGCCGAGCATCGGGATGTCCTCGCCGGCCAGCTTCTTCGGGTAGCCGCTGCCGTTGAAGGCCTCGTGGTGGGTGAGGATGGCGGCCAGCGCCGCCTTCGATACCGCCGAATTGCCCTTGACCATCTCGACGCTGTAGAGCACGTGCGCCTGGTAGGCGTCCTGCTCGATGCGGGTGCCGCCGCCGGCGGCCATGCGCACCGAGTCCTGCAGCCGGCTGATGCCGACGTCGTGGAAGAGGGCGGCGGTGGCGAGGTCGTCCAGTTCTTCCTGCGAGAGTTCGAGGCGGCGGCCGATGAGCAGGCCGAGCGTCATCACCTGCAGCGCGTGGAAGCGCTGCGACATTTCCCCCTGCCGGCTGGACAGCAGGTGCAGCGTCGCGTCGTCGGACATCACCGTCGCCACCGCGTTGTCGACGAAGGCGCGCGTGCGTTCGGCGACGCCGGCGCCGGGGGCGAGCAGGTTCTTCATGACGAACTGCGTTTCCTGCAGCGCCTGCGCGTGCGCCTGCTCGGCGGCTTCCTGCCGGCGGCGCATCTCGCCGCCGCGGCGCACCGCCTCGCGCAGCGTCGTCGGCGCGGCGGCGATCGCCGCTTCGTTTTCGGCGTCCGCTTTCGCCTGTGGCGGCGTTTCGCCGGCCGGCGTGGCGGCCGGGGCGGCACCGGCCGTAGCCGGGGCGGCGGGCGCGGCGGGTGAGGGTGCCTCCGGGCGCGGCGCGGATGGCTTCGGGGCGACGTCCGGCGGCGCCGGGAAGGGGATGCTGCTCTTTTCGGGAACGACCAGCACGGTGCGGATGTCGGCGGCGCGCAGTTCGTCGATCACGCGCGGCGAGTCGATCAGGAATTTCGAACGGATGAAGTTGTGCGCGAACCAGCCGCCTTCCAGTTCGATGAAATGCCCCGGGCGCAGATCCTCGATCTTCGCCTTGATCTTCTTGTCGCCGCTGCCGAAGCCGAACATATGCGCTTTCCGTTTCCGTCGGTTGGTCCGTGCGCAAGTTTAGTCGATCGGCCGGCTGCCGGGGATGCCGGCCGGCGCTTCCGCACCGGCCGGCCTGTCGCGCTCAGACCTTGAAGCGCTCGACGTTGTCGTGCAGCGAGCGGGCCAGCGCCTGCAGCTCCTCGGCGGCGGTCGCCGTGTTCTGCGCCTCGGCGTTGTTCGACTCGGTCATGCGGGCGATGGTTTCCAGCCCCTTCGCCACCGTCGCGCTGGCGATGCTCTGCTCGCGGATGGCGTCGGAGATGCTGACCACCGCCTGCGACACCTGCTTCGCGCCGTCGCGGATGCGCCGGATCGCCTCGTCGGCCATCGCCGCCAGCTCGACGCCGCTGCTCACCTCGCCGACGCCGCGGTTCATGTTGCCGACCGCCTCGCGCGTGCCGTGCTGGATGCGCGCGATCATTTCGCCGATTTCGTGCGTGGACTTGGTCGTCCGCTCGGCGAGTTTCCGCACCTCGTCGGCGACGACGGCGAAGCCGCGCCCCTGCTCGCCGGCGCGCGCCGCCTCGATGGCGGCGTTGAGCGCGAGCAGGTTGGTCTGGTCGGCGATTTCCTTGATGACGCCGGCGATGGCCGAGATCTGCTCGATTTCCTGGCCGAGCGTCTCCACCGTCTGCGACGCGTCGCGCACCGTCTCGGCGATGCGGTTCATCGCCGCCACCGCTTCCTGGATGGTGCCCGAGCTTTCCTGCGACACCTTCTCCGATTCGCTGGAAATGGTCTGCGCGTCCTCGGCGTGCTGCGAGATCATGTCGATGCTGGCGCTCATCTGCTCGACCGAGGCGGCCATGCTGCTCGCCGCGTCGGCCTGCTCCTGCGAGCCGGTGGCGACGGTCGAGGCGGCGGTGTTGAGCTGGTCGGCGTCGGCGGCGACGCTGATGGCGGTGCCGCGCACCTCGCGGATGGTGCCGGCGAGGTGCTCCTGCATCTCGGCCAGCGAGCGCATCAGGCGACCGATTTCGTCGTCGCCGCGGGCCTCGATGCGCGCCGTGAAATCGCCTTCGGCGACGTGCGCGGCGACGTCGACGGCCGCCTCCAGCGGCTGCGCGATCCAGCGCCGCGTGCTCCACCAGACCAGAGCGACGACGATCGGGATCAGCAGCAGCGTCACCAGCAGCATGCCGCGCCCGGTTTCCTTGCCCTCCGAGTTGAACTCGTCGAGGTAGCTGCCGGAGGCGATCAGCCAGTTCCATTCCGGGTAGTGGTTGTAGGCGACGACCTTCTCGCGCGCCGCCTTCTCGCCCGGGTTCTGCCACCAGTAGGTGGCGATGCCGTTCTTCTTTTCCAGCATCTCGGCGACGAATTCCTTGCCGTTCACGTCCTTGGTGCCGAGCAGCGACTTGCCCTCGCTCGCCGGGTGGATGGTCAGCACGCCCTTGTCCTTGCCCATGTCCAGCGCGTAGGCGTAGCCGGTGGCGCCGATCTTCACCGCCAGCACCTTCTTCTTCAGCGCGGCCAGGCCCTCGGTGAAGTCGAGGCCGACGAAGAAGGCGCCGATGACGGCGCCGCCGGCGTCCTTGATCGGCTCGTAGTGGGTCATGAAGTCGCGGCCGAGCATCTTCGCCTTGCCGGTGTAGGGCTCGCCCTTGAGCAGCTTCGGGATGGCCGGGTGGCCGGCGCCGAGCGGCACGCCGGAGGCGCGCTTGCCGTGCTCGTCCTTGACCGAGGTCGAGGTCCGCTCGAAGTCGTCGCCCTTGCGCGTCAGCACCGTCGCCGCGACGTGCGAGAGCGTCGTGAAGCGGTCGGGAATGGCCGTGTTGGTCAGCGTGATCGGCTCGCTGCCGTGGATCAGCGTGCCGTTGCCGTCCATGCCGAAGGGCTGCGGGTAGCTGGCGGCGAAGACGCGGTTCAGCCGCTGCACCGTCTGCTCCAGCGAGCGGTTGTAGGTGTCGATCATGTCGATCACCATGCGGTTGGTGCCCTGCAGGCTTTCCAGTGCCTTCTGTTCGAGCTTGTCGGTGAGGAAGCCGGAAAGCCCGAAGGCGGCGGCGGCGAGAATGACGGCGATGCTGGACGCGAGGACGAGAATGAGCTTTCTCGCCACCGAGGTGCGGCGTTGCGACATGTAACCCCCCGTTACGGTGTCTCTCTGTCGGGGCTCGACATTATTTTTTCTTCGGCAGTCGGCGCTGCCTGTGTCGGGGGAATCTTACAGCAGAACTTCGTCGCGATGGCATTTGTCCGGCCGATGACACCGTGCTCGCCGGCGGCGGCATCGTTCAGGACTGCGTCATCTGGCGGCGGCCGCCGAAAATTTGTACAGTGGGCGCTGGCCGCCCGTCGCGGTCGACGACAGACTCCGCCGGCGGCGCGGAGCAGTGGGAGGGATGCGGATGCGGCTGCGCACGCGAATGGCCGGACTCTTCGCCGATGGTACGGGGCGGCACCGGCCTGTTGCGTTCGTCGCGCTCGTCGCCGGCGCGCTGGCGGCCTTGCCGGCGGCCGCCGCCGACTACGCCTTCGGCGTTCTCGCCCAGCGCAGCGCGCAGCTCACCGCCGAATACTGGAACCCGATCCTCGACCACGTCGGCCGCCAGGCGGGCGTCCGCCTCGTGCTCAAGATTGCCCGCACCAGCGTCGAATCGAGCGAGGCCACCGGGCGCGGCGACTACGATTTCGTCTACTCCTACCATGTCTTCCGGCCGTCGGTGCGCGACTACCGCGTCATCCTGCGCTCGCGCGAGCCGGCGCTGTCCGGCCAGATCGTCGCCGCCGCCGGCGGGTCGGTCGCCGACCTGCGCGACCTCGCCGGCCAGGCGGTCGGCTTTCCGTCGACGGCGGCCTTCATGGGCTATGTCGTTCCCTTCGACCAGCTGCTGCGCCGCGGCATCGAGGTGACGCCGGTGTTCGGCGGCAACCAGGAGGGCATCATGGCGCAGCTGAAGGCCGGCCGCATCGCCGCCGCCGGCGTGAACAGCGGCGTCATGCAGGGCTACGCCGCGCGCGAGGGCTTCCGCTACCGCGTGCTCTGGGAGTCTCCGCCCTTCCCCGGCCTGCCGGTCGCCGCGCACGCGCGCGTGCCGCCGGCCGTCGTCGCCGCCGTCGGCCAGGCCTTCGCCGGCCTGCACGAGAGCGCCGAGGGGCAGCGCGTCCTCGCCGCTGCCGCCGCCGTCGTCGGCCAGAAGCCGCCGCTCGGCTTCGTCGCCGCCACGCCCGCCGACTACCGGGATTACGTCGAGTTCTACCGGCGCACGGTGGTGCGGGATGTCCGTTGATGGCCGCGCTGCACGCCGCCGCCCTTTCCCGGCTGTCGCTATCCGGCCGCCTGTTGCTGACGGCGACGCTGGCGCTCGCCGTCGCCGGCCTCGTGCTGCTGCTGGTGCTCGCCCGCCAGGACGCGCTCCATGCTGGCGAGGATTTGCGCCGGGAGCTGGCCGAGGAACTGGCCGCGCTGCCCGGCGAGGTGGTCGACGCGGTGGTCATCGGCGATTTCGCCAGCCTGGAGCGGATGCTCGAACGCCACGTCATGCGCGCCACCGTCGCCCGCCTCGAATACCGCGAGCCGGGCGGCGCCCGCCTGCTCGCCGTCGCACCGCCGCAAACCGCGCGTGCGCCGGCGTGGTTCATCGCCGGCTTCGGCTTCGCGCCGCTCGCCGGCAGCGTGCCCGTCCGCGCCGGCGGACGCGAGTACGGCGAACTGGCGGTGACGCTGACGTCGACCGCCCGCGCCAATCGCGCCTGGAGCCGGCTGCAGGTGCATTTCGCCATCCTGCTGCTGGCCGGCGTTGCCGTCGCCTTCGGTCTGCGCTGGGTGCTGCGCGCCGGCCTGCGGCCGCTGCGCCGGCTGGAGGCCGGGGCCGAGGCCTTTTCCCGCGGCGCGCTGGCGACGCGCATCGACGTCGACGGGCCGCCCGAGTTGCGCCAGCTGATCGCGGCCTTCAACCGCATGGCCGAGGCCGTCGCCAGCGCCCAGTCCGGCCTGCGCGACTCGGAGCAGCGCCTGCGCCTGGCGCTCGATGCGGCGTCGATGGCCGCCTGGCAGTGGGACAGCGACAGCGGCCACCTGACCTGGGGCGAGGACCCGCAACGCCTGCTCGGGCCGCGGCCGCCCGCCGGCTACCCGGAGTTCCCGACGCTGGTGGTCGACGACGACCGTGCCGCCTTTCTCGCCGCCGGCCGCCTTGCCGTCAGCAGCGGCGCCGACTACGCGATCGAGTTCCGCCTGCGCCGCACGGACGGCGAGGTCCGCTGGCTGGCGGCGCGCGGCCGCGTGCACCGCGGCGGCGACGGGCGCATTGCCGGCATCCGCGGCGTCACCGCCGACATTTCCGAGCGCAAGCGGATCGAGGCCGACCTCGACGCCTACCGCCAGCATCTCGAAGACCTCGTCACCGAGCGCACGCAGGCGCTGCTCGCGGCGAAGGACGCGGCGGAGAAGGCGAGCCGGGCGAAGAGCGTCTTTCTCGCCAACATGAGCCACGAGATCCGCACGCCGATGAACGCGGTGATCGGCCTCACCCACCTGCTGCTGCGCCAGCAGCCGCCGGGCGATGCGCGCGACAAGCTGGAGAAGATCGGCGCTGCTGCCGGCCATCTGCTCGGCGTGCTCAACGACATCCTCGACCTGTCGAAGATCGAGGCCGGGCGGATGGGTTTCGAGCGGCGCGAGTTCGGCCTGCGCGGGCTGCTGGGCGACGCCTGCGCGCTGATGGCGGAGAAGATCCAGAGCAAGGGGCTGCAGCTCGTCGTCGACGTCGGCGACGTACCGGAGCGCCTGGTCGGCGACCCGACGCGCCTGTCGCAGGCGCTGATCAACTACCTCGGCAACGCCGTCAAGTTCACCGAGCGCGGCCGCATCGTCGTGCGCGTGCTCCGCGACGGCGAGGCGGCGGACGGCGCGACGGTCGGCCTGCGTTTCGAGGTCGAGGACACCGGCATCGGCATCCCGGCCGACAAGCTTGCCGACATCTTCGAGGACTTCGAACAGGCGGACACGTCCACCACCCGCGTGCACGGCGGCACCGGGCTCGGCCTGTCGATCACCCGCCACCTCGCCCGGCTGATGGGCGGCGACGCCGGCGTCGCCAGTACGCCCGGACTCGGCAGCCGCTTCTGGTTCTCCGTCCGCCTCGGGCGCGCGCTCGGGCGCGGAGCCGACGAGACGCCGCCGGCCGTCGCCGGTGCCGACGCCGAGGCGCGCCTGCGCCGCGACTACGGCCACTGCCGCCTGCTGCTCGTCGAGGACGACCCGATCAACCAGGAGGTGGCGCTCGAACTGCTGCGCGACGCGGCCGGCCTGCGCGTCGATGTCGCCGGCGACGGCCATGCGGCGGTGGTGATGGCCGGCGAGGCGCGCTACGACCTCATCCTCATGGACATGCAGATGCCGGTGATGGACGGCCTCGAAGCGGCGCGGCTGATCCGCTGCCTCGACGGCTACCGGACGACGCCGATCCTGGCGATGACCGCCAATGCCTTCAGCGACGACCGCCAGCGCTGCCTCGACGCCGGCATGAACGACCACATCGCCAAGCCGGTCGACCCGGACGCCCTCTACGCGCGCCTGCTCCGCTGGCTGCCGCCGGCCTGAGCCGCGGCGACCCCGCACGGGCCTGTTTCGCGGTAGTATCCGGGGGTACCCGGCAACACCCCGCGAAAGCCCGCAGCGTGAAAATCCTGATCGTCGAAGATACCCGCGCCGTCGCCGCCGTGATGGCGGCGCGCCTGTCCGCCCTCGGGCACGAAACGAGCCTCGCCGAGAACGGCCGCGTCGCCGTCGACCGCTTCCGCGAAGACCCGCCCGACCTCGTGCTGATGGACATCGAGATGCCGGTGATGAACGGCTTCGAGGCAACCAACCGCATCCGCGCGCACGAGGCGACGCAGTCCTGGGCATGGACGCCGATCATCTTCCTCACCGCTTCGGACACCGCCGAGAACCTGGTGACGGCGATCGAGGCCGGCGGCGACGACTTCATGTCGAAGGCGGTGCCGGAGGCCGTGCTGCAGGCGAAGATGAAGGCGATGGCGCGCATCGCCGACATCCGCCAGCGCCTCGCCGTGGCCAACCGCAAGCTGGAGGAGCAGGCCAACCGCGACGGCCTGACCGGGCTCGCCAACCGCCGCTACATGGACCTCATGGTCGACCTGCGCTGGGCCGACGCGCAGCGCCGCAAGGCGCCGTTCGCGCTGCTCATGCTCGACGTCGACAACTTCAAGAAATACAACGACCGGCACGGCCACCAGTGCGGCGACGACTGTCTGCGCGCCATCGCCGGCGCCATCGCGGCGACGGTCGAGACGAGCAACGCCGAGGGCGTCACCGGCGACGCCTTCGCCGCCCGCTACGGCGGCGAGGAGTTCTGCGTCGTCCTGCCGCAGGCCTCGGCGCCGGCCTATGAATTCGTCGCCGCCGCCCTCGTCGATGCGGTGCGCCGGCTCGGCATCGACCACCCGGACAACGCCGAGTGGGGCGTCGCCACCGTCTCGGTCGGCGGCGCGCGCGCGGTGGTCGCCGACGGCGATCTGGCGCCGCTCTTCCTCACCGCCGACGAGCGCCTCTACGCGGCCAAGCACGACGGCCGCAACCGCGCGCGCATCGACTGATCGGCGCCGCCGCTCCTTTCCGGACCGTTCGCCCGTGCGCATCCTGATCGTCGACGACAACGCCGGCATCGGCAAGGTGCTCACCGCCCTCTGCGCCAGCGCCGGGCACGAGGTCGTCGCCGTCCTCGCCGACGGCGACGGGCTGGAGGCGGCGGTCCGTCGCCTGCGTCCCGACCTCGTCTGCCTCGACTACCACCTGCCCGGGCGCGACGGCCTCGAACTGCTCGCCGTCATCCACGCGCTGTCGCCGGCGATCGACGTCGTCTTCATGACCGGCTCGGAGGAAAGCGGCATCGAACAGCGGGCCGCCGATGCCGGCGCTTCCGGTTTCGTCCGCAAGCCGTTCAGCCAGACGCAGATCCTCGACGAGCTGTACGCCGTCGTCGACGCGCGCCGGCGCGCCGTCGGCGATGGCGCCGCGGCGACGGGCGGCGACGCTGCGGAGGCGATGCCCGCCGGCATCGCCGGCGACGGCCGGCGGACGGTCGTCGTCGCCGACGACAGCGCGTCCGTCCGCCTCGTCCTCAAGGGGCTGCTCGACGATTGCGGGCTGCGCGTGCTGAAGGCCGTCGGCAACGGCGCCGAGGCGGTGCAGGCGGTGCGCGCGCTGCGCCCGGCGATCCTCTGCCTCGACGTGAACATGCCGGTGCTCGGCGGCCTCGAAGCGTTGCCGCTGATCCGCGAGATCAGCCCGGAAACGGCGGTGGTCATGGTCACCGGCTGCGCCGACCGCGACTTCGTCACGCGCGCCGCGCAGCTCGGCGCCCGCGGCTACATCCTGAAGCCGCTGCGCCCGGCCTACATCGAAGGCGTCATGCGCCGCCTGCTGTGAGCGGCGCGCGCGCCAGCCAGTCGAGCGCGCCGAGGCCGGCGGCGCGGCCGGTGGCGAAGCAGGCGGTGAGCAGGTAGCCGCCGGTCGGCGCTTCCCAGTCGAGCATCTCGCCGGCGCAGAAGACGCCGGGCACGGCGCGCAGCATCAGCCGTGCGTCGAGCGCAGTGAAGCGGACGCCGCCGGCGCTGCTGATCGCCTCGTCGAGCGGGCGCGGCGCGACGAGGACGAGCGGCAGCCGCTTGATCGTCGCCGCCAGCGTCGCCGGATCGGCGAACGCCGCCTTGTCGAGCACTTCCCGCAGCAGCCCGGCCTTCACGCCCTTCAATCCGATCCGGCTCTGCAGGTGGCTGGCCAGCGAGCGCGCGCCGCGCGCCGCGCCGATGCCGGCGAGGAGGCGCGCCTCGCTCCAGTCCGGCATCAGGTCGAGCGTCAGCGTCGCCCGGCCGTCGCGGGCGATCGCCTCGCGCAGCATCGCCGACAGCGCATAGACCAGGCCGCCTTCGATGCCGCCGGCGGTGACGACGAACTCGCCGGCGCGCCGGCTGCCGTCGGGCAGCAGCGCGGCGACCGATTTCACCGGCTGGCCGGCGAAGCGGCCGGCGAAGTGCTCGCTCCAGCCGGCGACGTCGAAACCGCAGTTGGCCGGGCGGAGCGGCGCCACGTCGACGCCGCGCGCGCGCAGCAGCGGCACCCAGGCGCCGTCCGAGCCGAGCCGCGCCCAGCTGCCGCCGCCGAGCGCGAGCACGGTGGCGTCGGCGGCGACGGCCGTTTCGCCGTCCGCACCGGCGAAGCGCAGGCGGCCGTCGGCATGCCAGCCGAGCCAGCGGCAGCGCGGGTGGAAGCGCACGCCGGCGGCGCGCAGCCGGTGCAGCCAGGCGCGCAGCAGCGGCGCTGCCTTCATGTCGACGGGAAAGACGCGGCCCGACGTGCCGACGAAGGTGTCGATGCCGAGGGCGTGGATCCATGCGCGCAGTTCGGCGGCGCCGAAGTCCGCGAGCAGCGGCTGCAATTCGCTGCGGCGCTCGCCGTAGCGGGCGAGGAAGTCGTCCGGCGGCTCGGCGTGCGTGATGTTCATGCCGCCCTTGCCGGCGAGCAGGAACTTGCGCGCCACCGACGGCATCGCGTCGTAGAGGTCGACGGTCACGCCGGCGGCGGCGAGGACTTCGGCGGCCATCAGGCCGGCCGGACCGCCGCCGACGACGACGGCGGAGCGCGGGGGGACGGGGCGGGCGGGCGTCATGGCGGCGGGCAGTGGAGGCAGGGGCCGCGCACTTTAGCGCCAAACGCCGGCAACGGCCAGCGCCGGCCGTTCACCCGGCCTCGGCGGTGGCGGCGCATGCGCCGTGCGGCGCGGTCCGCGGCAGATGCAGCGTGAAGCGCGTGCCGCCGCCGGCTTCGCTGCCGACCTCGACGCGGCCGCCGAGGACTTCGCAGACGACGTTGTGCACGATGTTCAGGCCGAGGCCGCAGGCGCCGCTGCCGAGGCGGGTGGTGAAGAAGGGATCGAAGATGTGCGCGCGATGCGCTTCGGCGATGCCGATGCCGTCGTCGGCGACGACGACGCGCAGGCCATCGTCGCCGGCGCGCTCGGCGACGATGCGGATGCGGCCGTCGCGGCGGCCGGGGAAGGCGTGGCGCAGCGCGTTGTCGACGAGGTTGCCGAGGACCTGGCCGAGCGGGCCGGGGTAGCTGTCGAGTTCGAGGTCGGCGGGAATCTCCCGGTCGATGCGGTGGCCGCCCTGCGGCAGCGCCGGGCGCAGCGTCGTCAGCAGTTCGTCGACCGCCTGCCGCAGCAGGAAGCGGCGCCGCTGCGCGCTCGCCTGGTCGACCGCCACCTGCTTGAAGCTGGCGATCAGCGCCGCGGCCCGCTCTAGGTTGCGCGTGGCGATGCCGGCGGCGGTGCCGACGTCGGCAACGAAGCGCTCCAGCGTCGACCGGCGCAGGCCGTCGGCCATCGCCGCGGCGAATTCCTGATGGTGCGATTCGAGTGTCGTCATCGCCATCAGGGCGTTGCCGATCGGCGTGTTCAGCTCGTGCGCGACGCCGGCGACGAGGCGGCCGAGGGCCGCCTGCTTCTCGGCGCGGACCAGCTCGTCCTGCGCCTGGCGCAGGTGGGCGAGGGCGCCGGCGAGCTCGGCGTTGGCCTGGCTCAACTGCGCCGTGCGCTGCTCGACGCGCACCTCCAGTTCCTCGTTGACGTGGCGCAGCTCGGTGGCCATGTGTCGCGCCTCGGTGATGTCGGCGCTGGCCATGATCAGTAGCTGCTGGCCGCCGAGCGCGATGACGCGGGCCGAGACGCGGCAGAGCATGCTCTCGCCGTCGGCGCGTTTCAGCCACAGTTCGAGGTCGTCGTAGACGCCCGGGCCGTAACGGAAGCGGGCGAGGAAGATGGTGCGCTCGGCGGGGTCGGCCCACAGGCCGATTTCGCTGCCGGTGCGGCCGACGGCATCCTCCGGGCGGCGGCCGAACTGCTTCACCCAGGCTTCGTTGACGCGGACGATGCGGCTCCCGGCGGCAAGGTCGGAGACGTTCATCGCCACCGGCGAGGCATTGAAGATGCTTTCCAGCTCGGTCTCGCTGCGCAGCAGCGAGGCCTCGCGGGCACGGATGGCGTCGGCCATCGCGTGCAGGTGGTCGTCGAGTTCGTTGATCTCGGCGATGGCGCTCGGCGGGGTCGCCGGGTCCTCGTCGTAGCGGCCGGCGGCGAGCCGGTGGGTGCGGCCGATCAGCCGCTGCACCGGTTGTGCCAGCCGCTTCGCCCACCAGATCGCCAGCAGCAGTCCGATCAGCAGTGCGCTGGCGCCGCCGCCGGCGGTGAGCAGTACGGTGCGCCGGATGTCCTCGTTGGCGAAGCCGGCCGGGCGGCTGACGATGAAGGTCCAGCCGAGGTTGGCCGGCCGCGCGCTGCCGACGAAGACGGGGCCGGCCGGATCGTCGATGCGCCGACCTTCGCCGGTGGCAGCGAAGGCGGCGCGGACGACCGGCTGCGCGCCGAGGTTTTCCGCGCGGTTGCCGCCGCTGCCGTTGTCGACGAGGCGCTCGCCGGCCGGGTCGACGACGAGGAGGGCGTCGCGGCTGGCGCCGGCCAGCGTCGCCACTGTTTCGCGCAGCAGGTCCGGAGCGATCTCGCCGATCACGGTCCATTGGCCGCGGCGCACGGCGACGCCGATCACCACCTCGCCGCTCGATGCGGAGAGCAGCTTGTCGCTCCACCGGCTGTCGCGGTCGGCGAGGTCGCGGAAGAGCGGCGTCCGCGACAGGTCGGTGCCGACCAGCGACGGCCGGACGCTGCCGCCGCGCGGCGGGAAGGCGGCGCCGCGGACGATGCCGTCGGCGTCGACGAGATAGGCGCCGGCGAACTGTCGGCCGTCGCCGACCGTCGCCGTTAGCATCGCCGCGCGCGCGCGCAGCGACGAGCCCTCGGCGAGCAGCGCGACCGGCGCCAGTTGCGCCTCCAGACCGCGCAGGTAGAACTCCAGCAGGCGCGCCTTGGCGTTCGCCGCCGCCTGCACGGCGGCGCTGGCTTCGGCTTCGATCTGCGGCACGCGCAGCAGGATGATGGCGGCGCCGACGAGGGCGAAGGTGATCGCCGTGGTGACCGCCAGCAGCAGGCTGAGCGAGGTGCGCAGGCGCCAGGCGGCCATCGTCGTCGTGGCTAGTCGACGACGACGAAGCGGCCGTCGCGGATGGTGGTGATGAAGGCCTTGCGCGTCGAGTCGCCGAAGCGGTCGAAGCTGACCGGGTGCTGGGCGCCGGCGAAGGGGCCGTGGCCGAGCAGTGCGGCCTTCACCGGCGTCGAGCTTTTCGCCCGCCAGATCGCATCGATGACGGCCTTCGTCGCGTCGTAGGCGGCGACCGAGGCGAAGCCCGGTGGGTGCTTGAAGCGGGATTCGTAGACGGTGCGGAAGCGCTGGTACTCGGGCGAACGGTCCTCGCGGTCGAAGTACTGCGTCAGGAAGAGGCCGTCGACCGCCTTGCCGCCGAGTTCGGTGAGGCGCTCGGTGGCCGCCCAGTCGACGCCGATCAGCGTCCGCTTCGCGTCGAGCTGGCGGGCGTGCTGGGCGAAATGCGCGGTGTCGAAGGCGGAGGCGACGAAGAGCAGCGCGTCGGCGTCGCTGGCCAGCAGCTGGCGGACCAGCGCGCCGTGGTCGGCGTCGTCGCCGGAGGCGAACGGGATCGCGGCGACGACGCTGCCGCCGAGCGCGGCGAAGGCGTCGCGGAAGTCGCCGAGCCAGCTCTCGGTGTATGCCTGGTTGCGGGTGTCGAAAACGGCAGCGACGCGGCGGACGCCGGTGCGCGCGAAGTGGTGGCGGGCGCTCAGTCCGGCGTAGCCGCGCGTGTCGGCGGTGACGCGCAGGAACAGGTCGTCCTTGCCGGTGAGCGTGCTGGTGGTGACGGTCGGGCTGACCACCGGAATGCCGGCGGCACCGGCGACCTCGATGACCGGCTGGGCCATGGCGCTGGTCATCGGCCCGATGATGGCGACGACGCCGGCGGCGACCAGTTCCTCGGCGGCCTTCCGGGCCTGCGCCGGATCCTGCGCGTCGTCGCGGACGACGATCTCGATGCGCCGGCCCTGCACGCCGCCGGTGGCGTTGGCCTGCTCGACGGCGAACTGGAAGCCGTCGCGGCCGGCCTCGCCGAGGTCGGCGACGCGGCCGCTGAGGCCGCCGACGAAGCCGAGCCGCAGCGGTTCGGACGGGCCGCAGGCGGCGAGGAAACAGCAGGCGAGGAACAGGGCGAAGCGGGTACGGCGCATGAAGGTCCTTTGTCGTGGTCGGGGTCAGGCGACGCGGAAGCCGGCGATGGCCCGCGCCAGGGTTTCGGCGAGGCGGCGCAGCTCGCCGGTGGCTTCGCTGACGCTGCGGGCGGCGCCGTTGTTTTCCTCGACCATGCCGGAAATCCGTTCCATGCTCTGCGCGATGTCGGTCGAGGCCGCCCTCTGCTCGGCGACCGAGCCGGTGATTTCGTTGACGCCGCGCGCCGAGCGTTCGACGGCGTCGCGCGAGCCGGCGAGCACCGCCTCGACCTCGGCGGCCAGCGCCGTGCTCGCGGCGATCGCCCGTTCGCCGGCGCCGATGGCCGACTGCACCGCCTCGGACTGCGACATGATCGAATGCGTCACCGCGTCGATCTCGCTGGCCGAGCGGCCGGATTTCTCGGCGAGCTTCCTGACCTCGTCGGCGACCACCGCGAAGCCGCGGCCGGCTTCGCCGGCGCGCGCCGCCTCGATGGCGGCGTTGAGCGCGAGCAGGTTGGTCTGGTCGGCGATGTCGCGCACTTCCTGGGTCATGCCGGTGATCGCCTGCGTGCTGCGCACGAATTCGGCGACGGTGCTGGCGATGTCGTCCATGTTGCCGCGGATGCGCTCGATCTCGCCGGCGAGATGGCTGACCTTGCGCGACCCCTCGGTGGTTTGCCCGACGCTGTCGACGGCCTGCGCATGCACGTCGCGGGCGGTTTCCGACACCGCCGCGATGGCCACGGTCAGTTCCTCCACCGCCGCCGCGCTGGAGGCGACGGCGCCCGCCTGCTGCTCGGACACGTCGGCCAGCGCCGACGACGAGCCGGCCAGCTGCTGCGAGGCGGCGGCGACGCGCTCGCTGGCCGTGCGGACCTCGCCGATCAGCTTCTGCAGGCGCTCCATCATGGCGTTGAAGGCGGTCGCCATCTGCCCGATCTCGTCGCGCTGCGCGATCTCGGCGCGCCGCGTCAGGTCGCCGCTGTCGGCGATGCCGGTCATCGTCGTCTGCAGCCGGGCGAGCGGGCCGGTGATCGAGCCGACAATGTAGAGGGCGAGCGCGACGAGGCCGACGACCGCCGCCACGGCGGCGAGCAGCAGTCCGTTGCGGACGGCGGCGAAGACTTCGCCGGCATGCTGCATTTCCGCGGCGTTCGATTCCCGGGCGATCTTCTGCAATTCGCCGACGAGGTCGTCGATGGCCTTGGTCGGTGCCCGGTCGAGGCCGCTGACCCGTTTGTCGACGACGGCCGCCGGGTCCGCCGCGCTGCGGTCGTACTGTTGCAGCGCCGCGCGGTAGGCCGGCGCCAGCGTGCCGAAGGCGGCGACGACGGCGTCGATCCTGATCCGGTCGGCGACGCCGAGCTTGGCCGCCGCCGCCCTGACCTCGGCCAGTTCGCCGGCGACGGCGTCGTTTTCCTTCTCGAATCCCTGCCGGTGCTTGTCGAAGGCTGCCGCGTCGCGGCCGCGGAGCAGGATGTTCTTCCACTCCTGCACCTGCGTCTTGAAATGCACCTGGGCGCTGCGCGCGCTGTCGACGGCGGCGAGCATGACGGCGTTGTGCTCGATCTCGCCGGTCAGCGCCGCGTTCAGCTTGCCGGCCTGCGCGTAGGCGAAGAGGCTGATGGCGATCAGCGCGGCGAGGGCGGCGGCGACGAGGACGAGCAGCTTCTGCTTGATCCGGAGATGCATGGCGATTTCCCCCTGTGAGTCGTCGCGCAGGCGACGGTCGTGCGCGTGCGGGCAACTATAGCAAGTCGCCCGGCCGCCCGGTAGCGCTCGCCGGATCGGCCGGCCGCTTTCAGCGGCTGGCGTCGAGGAAGGCGGCGACGCGCGCGCCGAGGCGTTCGCCGAGCGCCGGGTCGAGGCAGTCGAAGCGTTCGCAGTCGAACGAGTTCGACAGCCAGGTGATCTGCCGCTTGGCCAGCTGGCGGGTCGCGTAGATGCCGCGCTCGCGCAGCTCGCCGCGCGCGATCAGCCCGTCCTGCGCCTCCCACGCCTGGCGGTAGCCGACGCAGCGCATCGACGGCAGTTCCGGGGTGAGCCGGTACTTGCTGCGCAGCCGGGTCAGTTCGTTCTCCAGGCCGGCGGCGAGCATCGCGTCGAAGCGTTCGGCGATGCGCGCGTGCAGCACGGCGCGGTCCGACGGCAGCAAGCCGAGGGACAGGAAGCGCCACGGTGGCGGGCCGTCGGCAGCGGCCTCGGCGAGCAGCGCCGACATCGGCCGGCCGGTCAGGCGCAGGATTTCCAGCGCGCGCTGCAGGCGCTGCGCGTCGTTCGGCGCCAGCCGCGCCGCCGTTTCCGGGTCGTGTTTCGCCAGTTCGGCGTGCAGCGCCGGCCAGCCGCGCGTGGCAGCCTCGGCGTCGAGTTCGGCGCGGAGCGCCGGGTCGGCTGGCGGCAGGTCGGCCAGCCCGGACAGCAGCGCCTTGTAGTAGAGCATGGTGCCGCCGACCAGCAGCGGCACGCGGCCGGCGGCGCGCGCGGCGGCCATCGCCGCCAGCGCCTCGGCGCGGAAGCGGGCGGCGGAGTAGCTCTCCTCCGGCGAGATGACGTCGACCAGCGCGTGCGGGTAGCGCGCCAGCGTGTCGCGGTCGGGCTTGGCGGTGCCGATGTCCATGTCGCGGTAGACCAGCGCCGAATCCACCGAGATCAGCGCCAGCGGCAAGCGGTCGGCGAGTTCGAGCGCGGCGGCGGTCTTGCCCGACGCGGTCGGACCCATCAGCAGGATGGCCGGCGGTAGTGACGTTGCGGTACTCACCGGACGGCCCCCGTCGTGTACGGCCTGCTGTCAGCGGTGGCCAGCCGCTGCCGCTTCTGCGTCACGTCGGAGGCTGGCCGTGCCGCGTATGCGGCGGCTCGTCGTGCGAGCTTCATCGGCCGCGCAGGAAGAGCCGGTCGAGCTCGTCCATGGAGAGCTGTACCCAGGTCGGCCGGCCGTGGTTGCACTGGTCGGCGCGCTCGGTTTCCTCCATCTGCCGCAGTAGCGCGTTCATCTCCGGCACGGTCAGCTGGCGGCGCGCGCGCACCGCGCCGTGGCAGGCCATCGTCGCCAGCAGTTCGTTGCGGCGCGCGGTCATCAGCTGTGTCGCGCCGTGCTCGCGCAGTTCGGCAAGCAGCGATTTCGCCAGCGCCGCCGGGTCGCCGGCCTGCAGCAGTGCCGGCACCGCGCGCACGGCGAGCTGTGCCGGGCCGACGACGGCGAGCGCGAAGCCGAGCGCGGCGAGCGCGTCGGCGTGCTCCTCGACGGCGGCGACCTCGAAGGCGCTGGCCGCGAATACCGCCGGGATCAGCAGCGCCTGCGTGGCGATTGCCTGCGCGTCGACGGCGGCCTTCAGCTTCTCGTAGAGGATGCGCTCGTGCGCCGCGTGCATGTCGACGACGACGAGGCCGGCGGCGTTCTGCGCCAGGATGTAGACGCCGTGCAGCTGCGCCAGCGCGTAGCCGAGCAGCGGCATGCCGGCCGGCGCGGCTTCGCCGGCGGCCGTCGCGAGGTTCGTCGCCGGCGCGAAGCGCGGCGCGTCGGCGCCGGCGACGCCCGCCGTCGTCGTCGGCCGCGCGGCGGCGACGAAGTCGGCGTAGGCGCGCACCGCCGGTTCGGCGGCGAGCAGCGAGGCCTGCCGCGGCGGCGGGTAGTTCGGTGCGGCCGGTGTCGCGAAGCCCGCCGTCGCCGTTGCGCCGATGGCGGACGCCGCCGCGAGCGCCGGCGACGCTGCGCTGGCGTCCGCTCCGGAGGCGGTTCCGGCGCCCGCCGCCAGCCCGCCGAGCGGCGCCGACAGCGCCTTGTTCACCGCGTGGTAGACGAACTGGTGGATGGCGCGCGAGTCGCGGAAGCGGACTTCGGTCTTCGCCGGGTGGACGTTGACGTCGACCGCCGCCGGGTCGACTTCGAGGAACAGGCAGTAGGCCGGGTAGCGGCTGCCGTGCAGCATGTCCTGGTAAGCCTCGCGCAGCGCGTGGGCGAGCACCTTGTCGCGCACGAAGCGGCCGTTCACGTAGCAGTACTGCGCGTCGCCGCGGGCGCGGGCGTGCGCCGGCAGCGCGGCGATGCCGGACAGGCGCAGCGGGCCGGCGGCGGCGTTCACGTCGCGCGCGTCGGCGAGGAAGTCGTCGCCGAGGATCGCCGCGGCGCGGCGGCGGGCGTCGGCGCGCGGCAGCTGCAGCGCGGCGCGGCCGTTGTGCGTGAGCGTGAAGGCGACGCCGGGGTGGGCGAGTGCGATGCGCTTCACCGCCTCGGCGCAGTGCGCGAACTCGGTACCCTCGGCCTTGAGGAATTTCCGCCGCGCCGGTGTGTTGTAGTAGAGGTCGCGCATCTCGACGACGGTGCCGGCGATCAGCGCCGCCGGTTCCGGCTGCGCGTCGGCTTCGCCGGCCAACCGCCAGGCGTGCGGCGCACCGCTGGCGCGGCTGGTCAGCGTGACGCGGGCGACGGCGGCGATCGAGGCCAGCGCCTCGCCGCGGAAGCCCATCGTCGCCACCCGTTCGAGGTCGTCGAGCGAGGCGATCTTCGAGGTCGCATGCCGGGTCAGCGCCAGCGCCAGCTGGTCGCGGTCGATGCCGCAGCCGTCGTCGGCGATGCGGATCAGGCGGACGCCGCCCTCTTCGAGCGCGATCTGGATCGCCGTCGCGCCGGCGTCGAGCGCGTTTTCGAGCAGCTCCTTCAAGACCGAGGCGGGGCGCTCGACCACCTCGCCGGCGGCGATCTGGCTGATCAGGAGGTCGGGGAGTTTCTGGATCGGGCGGGTCTGGCGCATCGGCGGATTATACCGGGGTAAAATGCGCCGTTTTGCCCGCCCCTTCGCTCCCGAGACGCTGATGGACTTCCTGCTGCAATTCCTCGACATCCTGCTCCACCTCGACAAGCATCTCGCCGTGCTGGTGCAGCAGTACGGGCCGTGGATCTACGCCATCCTCTTCTTCATCGTCTTCGCCGAGACCGGCTTCGTCGTGACGCCCTTCCTGCCCGGCGACTCGCTGCTCTTCGTCGCCGGCGCGCTGGCCGCGCTCGGCGGCATGGACCTCGGTCTCCTGATGGCGACGCTGACCGCTGCCGCCGTCCTCGGCAACCAGGTCAATTACCACGTCGGCCGTTTCATCGGGCCGAAGGTTTTCCACTGGGAGAATTCCCGCCTGTTCAACAAGGCGGCGCTGCAGAAGACGCATGCGTTTTACGAGGTGCACGGCGGCAAGACGGTGGTCATCTCGCGCTTCCTGCCGCTCTTGCGCACCTTTGCGCCGTTCGTCGCCGGGGTCGGCGCGATGGGCTACGCCCGCTTCACCGCGTTCAACGTCGGCGGCGCCGTCCTCTGGGTCGGTTCGCTGACGCTCGCCGGCTACTGGTTCGGCAACGTGCCGTGGATCAAGCAGAACCTCTCCGTCGTCATCGTCGGCATCATCGTCGTTTCGCTGCTGCCGCTGGCCATTGGCTGGTGGCAGCACCGCAAGGGGGAAAACCCGGCGTAAGGGGTTATCATGCGGCATGCATCGCCGCGCCCTGATCCTGCTGCCGCTCGCCTTCGTCGCCGCCTGCGCGACGAAGATGGGGGCCGGCGGCAAGCGCGAGACCGTGGTCGACCCGAAGTACCTGGTCAAGGGCGACATCGACCGCGTCATCGACGCGGCGCGCGCCGAGGTCGTCGGTGGCCTCTTCCGCTTCGCCGAGAAGCTGTACCGGCGCAATCCGCGCGAACTGAAAAAGGGGCCGTCGGCGAGCGTCGAGGCGGCGATGCGCCGCCTGCGCGGCAGCCGTCGGCTCGATTTCCCCGAGCTGGAGGGCCGCCGCGGCGGCGCCGCGGCGATGCTCGCCTTCCGCGAGGACTATGCCGGCGACCGCGTGCTGGCACTGATGGCCGGCCTGCTCGGCATGGCCTACGCCGCCTTCGAGGACAAGGAAGAGTTTTTCATCCTCGACGAACTCGACGCGCAGAAGCTCTACAATTGCGCCCGCAACCTGGAAATCGCGATGTGGAAGCTGGCGACGGCGAAGGGCGCCGACGGCGAGCCGATGCTGCTGTCCAACGAACTCGACCCGGCCAACCGCAACCTGTCGTTCGAGCGCGAGTTCGGCCGTATCGCCGGCCTGCTCGATTTCCTCGCCCGGCTGATCGCCGACAAGCACGGCCGCATCCTTTCCCGCGTCGCGCAGAACATGGCCACGGCCGTCTTCCTGCCGGTCGGCGGGCTGTAGAAAGAACGAAGGCAAGCCAATGAAATCCGTAGTCATCCTCATCTCCGGCCGCGGCAGCAACATGGAATCGCTGCTCGCCGCCGTCGCCCGCGGCGAAGTGCCGGTGCGCGTTGCCGCCGTGATCAGCAACCGGCCCGACGCGAAGGGACTGGAAACCGCCGCCGCGCAGGGCGTGCCGACCGCCGTCGTTGACCACAAGGCCTACGCCGGCCGCGCGGAGTTCGACGCCGCGCTCGCCGCCTGCATCGACGGCTACGCGCCCGACCTGGTCGTCCTCGCCGGCTTCATGCGCATCCTCACCGAAGGTTTCGTGCGCCGCTACGCCGGCCGCTTGCTCAACATCCATCCGTCGCTGCTGCCGGCCTTCCCCGGCCTGCACACGCACCGGCAGGCGCTCGACATGGGCGTGCGCATCCACGGCTGCACGGTGCATTTCGTGACGCCGGCGCTCGACCACGGTCCGGTCGTCGTGCAGGCGGCGGTGCCGGTGCTCGACGCCGACGACGAGGCGACGCTCGCCGCGCGCGTGCTGGCGCAGGAGCACCTCGTCTATCCGCTGGCCGTGCGCTGGTTCGCCGAGGGGCGGCTGACCCTTGACGGCGGGCGCGTGCGCCTGGCTGCTGAGCGGCCGCTGCCGGCGCCGCTGATCTCGCCCTGAAGCGATGCCCCTTGCCCTCGTCGCCGCGCTGATCGCCTCGCTCGGGGTGCACGCGGCGGCACTGTTCGTTGCCGATACGGAAGCGCTGCCGGCCGTCGAGCCGATGCCGCTGTCGGCGGAGATCGTGCTGCGTCCGCGGCCGGCGCCGTCGGCTCCGAAAACGCTGCGGAAGCCGGTACGGAAGGCGCCGGAAAACCGTCCGACGCCGGCTGCCGCCGCAGCGGCACCGGCGACGGGCGTTGTCGCCGAGGCGTCTCCGCTGCCTTCCCCGGCCGTAGAGAAAGCTGGAGAGGCGACCGGCGATGCGCCGGCAGAAGCGGCCGCCATGCCGGCTGCCGGCGACGGGGATGCGTCGCGCCTGTCCGCCGACCGTCCGGCGGCTGCCGAAGCGGCTCCGCCCGACATCGCCTCGCCGCAGCTGCCGGCGACCGGCGAGATCCGCTACGCCGTCCTGCGCGGCGATCCGCCGGTGCTGATCGGCCGTGCCGTGCACCGCTGGCGGATGGCCGACGGCCGCTACCGCATCGCTTCGACGATGGAGACCGCCGGCGTCGCCGCCTGGCTGCGCCCCGTGCGTCTCGATACCGAGAGCCGCGGCCGTCTCGTCGCCGATGGCCTGGCGCCGGAGCGCTATCGGTCGCGGCGCACGGACCGCGGCCGCGAGCGCGTCGAAGAGGCCGATTTCGACCGCGACGCCGGCCTCGTCCGTTTCGGCAACGGCACGACGGCACCGCTGCCGGCCGGCGCGCAGGACCTGCTGTCGTTCAACTACCAGCTCGGCTGGCTGGCGCGCACCGGCGACCTGGCCATCGCCACCGGCCGCAAGCTCGGCACCTGGCGTCTCGAACTGCTCGGCCGGGAATGGCTGGAAACACCGCAACGGCAGATCTGGACGCTGCATTTCCGCGCCAGCGGCGAGACGACGACCGAAGTCTGGCTGGCGCCCGACGAACACCTGCTGCCGGTTAAAATCCTGCACATCGACAAGAAAGGCGAACGCTTCGAGCAGGTCGTCGAGGCGATCGTCCTCGACCCGCCGCCGGACGGCGCCCCCGAATAAAGGTAGCCCGCATGAAATTCACCCCCGCCCTCTTCGCCCACGCCGAGGCCGCGCTCGCCGCGCTGCTGCGTTTCGACTACCCGGCCGACGCGGTGCTTTCGCACTACTTCCGCGAGCACCGCCAGCTCGGCCACGCCGACCGCGGCTTCGTCGCCGAGACCTGCTTCGCCGTGCTGCGCCGGCTGCGCAGCCTCTCCGCGCGCTGCGACGGCGATGCCAGTCCGCGCCGGCTGCTGCTGGCGGCGCTGTTCTGCCTGCGCGGCTGGAACCTGAAGGAACTCGCCGCGGTGACGCGCGACACCGACGCCGTCTGGCTGGCGGCGGCGAAGGCGGCGAAGACCGAGGACTGGCCGGCGGCGGTGCGCTGCGACCTGCCGGACTGGCTGTACGAGCGCCTCGTCGCGCAGTTCGGTGCCGATACCGAGGCGCTGGCGATGGCGCTGAACCGGCCGGCGCCGCTCGACCTGCGGGTGAATCCGCTGCAGACGACGCGCGAGGCGGTGCTCGCCCGCTTCGCCGCCGACGGCATCGCCGCCGAAGCCTGCGCGTATTCGCCGCTCGGCATCCGGCTGGCCGACAAGCCGGCGCTGGCCAAGCATCCGCTGTTCGTCGCCGGCGACATCGAGGTGCAGGACGAGGGTAGCCAGCTGCTCGGCTTCCTCGTCGCGCCGAAGCGCGGCGAGATGGTCGCCGACTTCTGCGCCGGCGCCGGCGGCAAGACGCTCCTGCTCGGCGCGCTGATGCGTTCGTCGGGCCGGCTGTACGCCTTCGACGTCGCCGAGAAGCGGCTGGCCAACCTGAAGCCGCGGCTGGCGCGCTCCGGGCTCTCCAACGTGCATCCGGTGCGCATCGAGTCGGAGAACGACCAGAAGGTGAAGCGGCTGGCCGGCAAGCTCGACCGCGTGCTGGTCGATGCGCCGTGCTCCGGCCTCGGTACGCTGCGCCGCAATCCCGACCTGAAGTGGCGGCAGAGCCCGGCAAGCGTCGCTGAACTGACCGCCAAGCAGGGCGCCATCCTCGCCGCCGCGGCGCGGCTGGTGAAGCCGGGCGGGCGGCTGGTCTACGCCACCTGCAGCCTGCTCGCCGAGGAGAACGACGGCGTCGTGCAGGCCTTCCTCGCTGCCCATCCCGATTTCGCGCCGCTGCCGGCATCGGAAATCCTGGAGAAGCAGGGCATCGCGCTCGCCGCCGGCGAGGCGCTGCGCCTGTCGCCGCAGACGCACGGCAGCGACGGCTTCTTCGCCCAGGCGCTGGAGCGCAGGTAAATGGCCGGCAACGGATTCCTGCATCTGCCGCAGCAGTTCCTGCGCGAACTGCACGATCCGGCGATCCTCTGGGAGTTGCTGGTTCTGGCGGCCAGCATCGGTGCCGCCTTCTGGCTGCAATGGCGTTTCCGCCACCGCCCGCATGCCGGCGGCGAGGCGCCGAATGCCGGCGAGCTCGGGCTGCGCCGCATCGTCTTCCCGCTGTCGGCGCTACTGCTGGTGCTCGTCCTGCGCGCCATCGTCCGCCCCTACATCCCGGTCGGCCTGCTCGATCTGGCGGTGCCGTTGTTCCTGTCGCTGGCGGTCGTGCGGGCGATCGTCTTCTCGCTGCGCTACGCCTTCCCGAGCGCGCGCTGGCTGGCGGCCTCGGAGCGGCTGATCGCCGGCGTCGTCTGGTCGAGCCTGGCCCTCTACCTGACCGGGCTGGCCGGGCCGGTGGTCGAGGCGCTGGAATCGATCAAGTTTACGGTCGGCAAGCAGAAGCTCGACCTCTGGCTGATCCTGCACGGCGCCGTCACCGCGCTCAGCACGCTGCTCGTCGCGCTGTGGTTCGCCGGCTGGCTGGAGCACCGGCTGATGCGTTCGGAGGGCATCGATTCGAGCGTGCGCGTCGTGCTCGCCCGCGCCGGCAAGACAGCGCTGGCGGTGGTCGCGCTGCTCGCCAGCCTGGCGCTGGTCGGCATCGACATCACCGCGCTCTCGGTCTTCGGCGGCGCCTTCGCCGTCGGCCTCGGCTTCGGGTTGAAGACGATCGCCTCGAACTACGTCGCCGGCTTCATGATCCTGCTCGACCGCTCGATTCGCATCGGCAACATCATCGCCATCGACGCGACGACCACCGGCGAGGTGAAGCAGATCACCACGCGCTACACCGTCGTGCGCACGCTCGCCGGCACCGAGGTGATCGTGCCCAACGAGTACCTGGTGACGAACATCGTGCGCAACCAGACCTACACCGACAGCAAGGTGCGCGTGCCGCTGACGGTGCAGGTTGCCTACAGCACCGACCTCGAACTGGCGATGCGCCTGATGGTCGCGGCGGCGCGCGCGCAGGAGCGCGTACTCGACGATCCGGAGCCGTCGGCGGTCGTCACCGGTTTCGGCGAAAACGGCATCGACCTCGAACTCGGCTTCTGGATCCGCGATCCGGAGGGGGGGAGCGGCGGTCTGCGCTCGGACATCAATCTTGCCTTGTGGCGCAGCTTCCGCGACAACGGTATCGAATTCCCGTTCCCGCAGCGCGAGGTGCGCCTGCTCAACGCCGGCGAGCTGGCCGGGGCGTGCGCGAAACGCGAAGGCTGAAAAGAAAAACCCGCGCCGGGGGATGGCGCGGGTCAAGTGACCCATCAGTCGGAGGGATGGGTCCAGGGGGAGGTGATCGATGCGTGTGGCCGGCGGCGTTCCTCGCGTTCAGCGCCGGCCGTTGCGGGCGGTGAGCGGGATCGGCTGCAGCGCCGGCAGGCCGAGGCCGCGGAAGGCGTTGCAGTTGCCAGCCGTGCCGAACAGGTAGCGGCAGGCTTGGGCCAGGAATTCGTCGCGGATCTTCTGGATTTCGTTGTTCACCTTGCGTCTCCGTTCTGCTGCGTCTGCTTGCATCATGGAACGCATCTTAAGCGTCGGCCATGCCGGCGTCTGTTGCGCTTGAGTAAGCGTTTTGTAACGTTTTGTTACGGAGAAAATGCCGGCGGCAAGCGCCCCGGGGGCGCTACGGACGTGCCGCCCGCGCCGGCCATTCGAGGGTGAAGCGGGCGCCGCCGAGCGGCGAGGCGTGCGCGCTGGCGGTGCCGCCGTGCAGTTCGAGGACGAGGCGGGCGATGGCCAGACCGAGGCCGTAGCCGCCGGTGGTCCGGTCGCGCGAGCGGTCGAGCCGGGTGAAGGCGGAGAAGACGCGCTCGCGCTCGTCTTCCGGGATGCCGATGCCGTCGTCGTCGACGTCGATGCGGATGCGCCCGTCGACCAGCTCGGCGGAGACGGCGATGCGCGACTGTGCGTACTTGATCGCGTTCCTGAGCAGGTTGCGTACGGCGAAGGGCATCGTCTTGCGGTCGAGCTCGACGCGCAGGGCCGCCGGCAGCCGCTCGGCGTCGAGCGTCAACGCCAGCTTGCCGGCGAGCGGGCGGATGTCCTCGACCTGCGCCTCCAGCCAGTTGCGGAAGTCGGTGGCGGCGAGGTGCAGTTCCGGCTGCTCGCGCTCGAAGCGGGCGTAAGTCAGGCTCGAATCGATCAGGTTGTCGAGCTCGTCGAGGTCCTCCTCCATCATCTGCCAGAGTCGTTCGCGCTCGGCCGCGTCGTCGGTTTCGGCGAGCATCTCCAGCGCGAAGCGCAGGCGCGCGATCGGCGTGCGCAGTTCGTGCGAGATGGCGCTGGCCAGTTCGCGCTGCGTGGCGATCAGCCGCTGTACGCGCTCGGCCATCGCGTTCAGCGTTTCCGCGAGCAGCTCGAAGGCGGTGTTGCGGGCGGCCGGCGCGCGCGCGCCGAAGTCGCCCTCGCCGAGCGCGCGCGCCGTCTGCCGCAGCGATTCGAGGTCGCGCCACACCGGGCGCAGCCAGAACCAGACGGCGACGGCGAGGAACAGCCCGATCAGCCCCCAGGTGAGCAGGCGGACGCGCATCTCCAGCGTGAAGAAGCGCCTGTTGTCCGGGTCGCGGTCCGGCGACAGCGGGCCGATGACGAGGATCTGCGCGGTGTTCTTCAGCCGGTGGTAGACGATCTCGCCGTCGGCGCTGACTGCCAGCTCGCCGGCGTCGAGTTTGACGCCCTGTGCCGGTGGCAGGCGGATGTCGTGGCGTTCGGCGATGCCGAGCTTGTAGTTGAAGCGCTCGCCGAGCGTCTTGATGCGCTTGCTCCAGTCGCTGCGCCGCTGGCGGAAGAGATCCTCCTCGATCATCGCCACCGTGCCCTGCATGAAGCGCCGCGTGTAGTCGTCGGAGATGTCGCGCAGCGCGGTGGTGATGACGAAGTCGGCGACGATGGCGATGGCCACGAAGGAGCCCATCGTCAGCAGGTAGGCGTTGAAGAACAGCCGCGAGAACTGGTAGCGCCCCGCCGGCAGGCTGAAGCGGCGCTTCGGCGCCGCCGTAGCGGGCGGGCTACTGCCAGTCATGCCGCGAGAAGAGGTAGCCTTTGCCGCGCACGGTCTTGATCCGCGTCGGGTTGTCCGGGTCGTCGTTGAGCTTCTTGCGGAGCCGCGAGATGCGCGCGTCGATCGAACGGTCGAGCCCGTCGAAGCCGATGCCGCGCAGCTGCTGCAGCAGGTCGTCGCGCGACAGGATGCTGCCGGCGTGGCGGGCGAGCAGCCAGAGCAGGTCGAACTCGGCGGTGGTCAGGTCGATCGGCTCGCCGGCGAGCATCGCGCTGCGCGTCTGCTGGCTGATGCGGAAGTTGCCGAAGGTCAGCGAGTCGCCTTCGCCGCCCTCCTCGCCGCCGGCGGGGGCGGCGCGGCGCAGCAGGGCCTTGATGCGGGCGAGCAGCAGGCGCGGCGGCACCGGCTTGGTGATGTAGTCGTCGGCGCCGAGTTCGAGGCCGAGGATCTGGTCGATGTCCTCGTCGCGGGCGGTCAGCATCAGGATGATGCCGTCGTAGTGCGGGCGCACCGCGCGGCAGACGGCGAAACCGTCCTGGCCGGGCAGCATGATGTCGAGCACGACGAGGTCGGGCCGGGTTTCGAGGATGCGCGGCTCGGCGGCGTCGCCGCGCGCCTCGATATCGACCGCGAAGCCGTTCTTGCGCAGGTATTCGGCCGTCAGCTCGGCCAGGCGATCGTCGTCTTCGACGAGAAGGATGCGGGTGCTCATCGCGCAATCATAGCGGCTTTGCCCGGCGGCGGAAAAGCGCGTGCCGGACGGCTGCGGCTAGTCCGTCGGCGGCGCCTCGGCGGCGGCCCGTTTGCGGCGGCGGCGTTCGAGCGCCGGCGAACGGACGACTTCAAGCTCGACGATCAGTCCGGCGCCCCCGGGCAGGGAGACGGCGACCGACTCGCCGGCGCCGGCCCGGCAGTGATAGACGCTGCTTTCGCCGATCGCCTCGGCGGCCAGCACTTCGGCTTCGCGCAGGTGCCGCGCCAGATCGTCGCGCGTCACGCGGCGCAGCCCGAGCTGTCGCTTCACGGTGCTGTCCCCGGCGGCTGCGTGCGGCCGTTGCGGACCAGCAGCGCGAATTCCTCGGCCGGTACGGCGCGGCTGAAGAGGAAGCCCTGGAAGTCATCGCAGCCGTACTTGCGCAGCAGTTCGAGTTGCGCCTCGGATTCGACGCCCTCGGCGATGACGCGCAGGCCGAGGCTGTGCGCCATGGCGATGACGGCGTGCGCGATGGCCGCGTCGTCGGCCTCGCTGTCGATGTCGCGGACGAAGGAACGGTCGATCTTCAGCGCGTCGATCGGGAAGCGCTTCAGGTACGAAAGGCTGGAATAGCCGGTGCCGAAGTCGTCGAGCGAGAGATCGACGCCGAGCTGCTTGAGGTCGCGCAGCATGCTGATCGCGTTGTCGACGTCGTGCATGACCATGCTCTCGGTCAGTTCGAGTTCCAGCGCACTGCCGCTGACGCCGGTCTCCTCCAGCACGCGTCCGACCAGTCGCGGCAGGTCGTCCTGACGGAACTGGCGCGCCGAGAGGTTGATGGCGACGCGCAATGGCGGCAGGCCGGCCGCCTGCCACGCGGCGATCTGCGTGCAGACGAGGCGCAGCACGCGCTCGCCGAGCGGGATGATCAGGCCGGTTTCCTCGGCCAGCGGGATGAATTCGGGCGGGTGGATCATGCCGATGCGCGGGTGGTTCCAGCGCGCCAGCGCCTCGGCGCCGACGATGCGGCCGGTTGCCAGCGACAGGATCGGCTGGAAGAAGACGGCGATCTCGTCGCGCTCGAGCGCGCGGCGCAGGTTGCCTTCCATGTCCAGGCGGTCGAGCGCCATGTGGTTCATCTCCGGCGCATAGAAGCGGTAGCTGTTGCGGCCGTGCTCCTTGACCCGGTACATGGCGACGTCGGCGTTCCTGAGCAGCGCCTCGCCGTGGTCGCCGTCGCGCGGGTAGGTGGCGATGCCGATGGAGGCGGTGACGAACACTTCCTTGCCTTCGATGTCGAGCGGCTGCGCCAGCTGGCGCAGGATCTTTGCGGCGACGCCGGCGAGGCTGTCCGGGTCGTCGATGCTGCCGGCGACGACAACGAACTCGTCGCCACCGAGGCGGGCGACGGTGTCGGTATCGCGCACGCAGTGGTTGAGGCGCTCGGCGACGGCCTTCAGCAGGTTGTCGGCCGGCGCGTGGCCGAAGCCGTCGTTGATCAGCTTGAAGCGGTCGAGGTCGAGCAGCAGCACGCCGACCAGCTTGCCGGCACGCTTCGCCTGCAGGATCGACTGGTTGATGCGGTCGTGCAGCAGGCTGCGGTTGGCCAGCCCGGTGAGCACGTCGTGCGTCGCGTGGTATTCGAGCTGCTGTTCGTAGGCGATGCGTGCGCTGACGTCGTTGATGATGCTGACGAAATGCGTCGTCATCTCGCCGCTCTCGTCGCGCACCGGCGCGATCGACAGCTCGTTCCAGAACATCTGGCCGTCCTTGCGGTAGTTGCGCAGGATGGTGTGGCCCTCGCGGCGCTCGCGCAGCGCGGCACGGATCTCGGTGAGTCCCTTCTGCGCTAGGTCGTCGCGGACGAGGAAGCGGCCGCTCTGGCCGACCACTTCGGCGGCGGTGTAGCCGGTGATGCGCTCGAAGGCCGGGTTGACGTACACGATGGGATGGTCGAGCTGTGTCGACGAGGTGATCATCACGCCGTTCGAACTCGATTCCAGTGCCCGCGACAGCTGGCGCAGCTGCTCGTCGAGCCGGCGCTGCGCGTTCCGCGCGCGGATCGCCTCGGCACTGAAGGCGAGGTCGGCGGCGAGGGCCTGCAGCGCGCGCGCCTCGGTGTCGTCGAAGGAACCTTCCCGGCGCAGCACGCGCAGTTCGCCGATGGCGCGGCCGTCGCTCTCCAGCGTCAGTTCGAGGGCGGGGGCGTCGAGGTGGCCGAGTTCCGACCAGAGCAGCGGTCGGTGTCCGGCGGCGACGCGCAGCGTGCGCAGCGTATCGCCGGCGGGGTCGGCGAGACGGACGGCGGCGACCGCGTAGCCGCCGGTGTCGACGAGGGCGTCGCAGACGCCGTCGAGCAGCGAGCAGGTGTCGGTGGCGTGCGTGCGCCGTTGCGTGCAGGCGCCGAGCAGCGCCAACAGGCGCGTCGCCGCGTCGCCCGCGGCGCGCGCGTTGGCGCCCTTGGCCGTGCGATTCAAAAGCGATCTCCAGATGCGTCGGGAAATTTCCGGGGGAAGCTGCTTATTGCTTTTGTAGTGGCGTAAAGTGTAGCAAGATTGTTTCTTGTGTACTGCTGCGACGCAGCAATGCGGGGCTGCGGCCCCTGCCGTAGAATCGGCCACCCCTGCGAAAAAGGATTGATCAAGATGAACGAGGCCGTGCCGTGCGGCGCCTCCGGCATGCCCCTGCCGGCTTGCCTGCCTGTCGTGTCGACGCACCGGGCCGTTGGTTTCTGCTGCCCCGGAATCATTCTTCCCGCGCCTGCGGCGCTACGCCATTTCCTGATATGAACCTGCCGAACACTCCGCGCGCCGCGTTCGCGCTGATCGCCCTTGCCTCTGCCGGCCTCGTTGCCGCCGGCCTCGTCATTGGCGAGCTGATGCGCCTCAACCCTTGCCCGCTGTGCATCTTCCAGCGCGTGCTCTATCTGCTGATTGCCTTCTGGGCGCTGTGCGGCGTGCTTGTGCCGGGGCGTCGCAAGGTGTGGGGACTGCTGATCGCGGCCACCGCGCTGGGCGGCCTCGCCACCGCCGGCTACCAGACCTGGATGCAGCTCTACCCGGAGCTGGCGGTGCAGTGCGGTTACGGCGAGATGAACCCGATCGAGAAACTGGTCGACTGGCTCGGCATGCAGTGGCCGTTCATGTTCATGGCCACCGGTTTCTGCACCAGCAAGGAATCGATCCTCGGCCTGACGATGGCCAACTGGTCGATTCCCTGCTTCCTCGCCTTCCTCGCCGCCGGCCTGTGGGTGGCGGCGTCGCGGCGCTTCCAGCGCTACCGCTTCCGCTGAGGCCGGGTTTCAGCGCTTTCCGGTGCTGCCGAAGCCGCCGTCGCCGCGGTCGCTGGCGACGAATTCGTCCACGACGTCGAACGCCACCTGTAGCACCGGCACGACCACCAGCTGCGCCAGCCGGTCGAGCGGGTTGAGGGTGAACGGCTCCTTGCCGCGGTTCCACGTCGACACCATGATCTCGCCCTGGTAGTCCGAGTCGATCAGGCCGACCAGGTTGCCGAGGACGATGCCGTGCTTGTGGCCAAGGCCGGAGCGCGGCAGGATCATCGCGGCGAGGCCGGGGTCGGCGAGGTGGATGGCGATGCCGGTCGGGACCAGCATGGTCTCGCCGGGGTGGATCTTCACCGGCGCCTCGATGCAGGCGCGCAGGTCGAGACCGGCGGCGCCGGGCGTGGCGTAATGCGGTGGGTTGTCCTTGAGGCGGGGGTCGAGAATGCGGACGTCGATTCGGTGCATGGGGTTTCCTGTTAGCGGTAGAACCAGTTGAAAAGGGCAAAAGCGAGCAGCGCGGCGAGGGTTATGCCGAGCGCCAGTCGCTTGGCGAGCGCGGCCCTGGCCGCCTCTTCCGCCTGCCAGTCGCGGACCAGGCTGCTCAGCCGGCGCAGCGCGACGCGGCCGACGGCGCGGCGGGTGCCGGCGGCGACGATTTCCTCGTCGGTCGGCGTCATCGGGCGGTGCCTCAGCGGCGTTCGAGCAGGCGCGCGACGTGTGCCATCAGCGCGCGCGCCAGTTCGCGCTTCGGGCCGGGCGGCAGCGGCGTCTGGCCGGCGTCGTCGAACAGCACCAGCGTGTTGTCCTCGCCGCCGAAGCCGTGCTGGATCAGGTTGCCGGCGATCAGCGGAATCTTCTTCTTCGCGCGCTTCTTCTGCGCGTACTCGGCGAGGTTGCGGCTCTCGGCGGCGAATCCGACGCACAGCGGCGGATTCGGCAGCGCCGCAACCTCGGCGAGGATGTCCGGGTTCTGCACCAGTTCGATCGCCGGCGGCGCGCCGTCGTCCTTCTTGATCTTGTGTTCCGCGGCCGCCTTCGGCCGGTAGTCGGCGACCGCGGCGACGCCGACGAAGACGTCCTGCGCGGCGGCGCGCGCCATCACTTCGCGGTGCATGTCGAGCGCGCCGGCGACGTCGACGCGCCTCACGCCGCGCGGCGTCGGCTGCGCCACCGGGCCACAGACCAGCGTCACCTCGGCGCCGGCCTCGCGCGCGGCGCGGGCGACGGCGAAGCCCATTTTCCCGGACGACAGGTTGGTGATGCCGCGCACCGGGTCGATCGCCTCGAAGGTCGGGCCGGCGGTGACCAGCACCTTCCTGCCGGCGAGCGGCTTCGGCTGCAGGAAGGCAATCAGGTCCTCGACGATTTCCTCCGGCTCCAGCATGCGGCCGTCGCCGGTCTCGCCGCAGGCCTGCTCGCCGCAGCCGGGGCCGAGCAGCGTCACGCCGTCGACTTCGAGCGTCGCCACGTTGCGCTGCGTCGCCGGGTTTTCCCACATCTGCTTGTTCATCGCCGGCGCCACCAGCAGCGGGCAGTCGCGCGCCAGCACCAGGGTCGTCAGCAGATCGTCGGCCAGCCCGTGTGCGACCTTGGCGAGGAAATCGGCCGAGGCCGGGGCGACGAGGATCAGCTCGGCCTCGCGCGAGAGGTCGATGTGCGCCATGTTGTTGGCGACGCGGCCGTCCCACTGGTCGGTGAAGACGGTGCGGCCGGACAGCGCCTGGAAGGTCACCGGCGTCACGAAATGCGTCGCGCCCTCGCTCATCACCACCTGCACCGTGGCGCCGGCCTTGGTCAGCAGGCGGGTCAGTTCGGCCGCCTTGTAGGCGGCGATGCCGCCGCTGATGCCGAGAACGATATGCTTTCCGGTTAATTCCATGGTCATTTCTTTGCTAGAATCGCCTGCTGCCAATTGTACGTGAGGGGATGCGGCATGGCGATCACCGACTGGCCGGAGGACGAGCGTCCGCGCGAGCGCCTGCTGGCGCGCGGCGCCGCCGCCGTTTCCGACGCCGAACTGCTGGCCATTTTCCTGCGCGTCGGCGTGCGCGGAAAGAGCGCTGTCGACCTCGGGCGCGAGCTGCTCGCCCGCTTCGGCAGCCTCAACCGCCTGTTCGCCGCGCCGCTCGCCGAATTCGCCGCGGTGCCCGGCATGGGAACGGCCAAGTACGCGCAGCTGCAGGCGGTGCTGGAAATGGCGAGGCGCGCGCTCGGCGAGCGGCTGGCGGCGCGCGAGCTGCTGTCGTCGCCGCAGGCGGTGCGCGACTACCTGCGCCTGTCGCTGGCCGGGCTGCCGCACGAGGTCTTCGTCGCCCTCTGGCTGGATGCGCAGAACCGGCTGATTGCCTGCGAGGAGCTGTTCCGCGGCACGCTGACGCAGACCGCGGTCTATCCGCGCGAGGTGGTCAAGCGTGCATTGGCGCGGAATGCGGCGGCGGTGATCCTTGCCCACAACCACCCGTCCGGGCTGGCCGAGCCATCGGCCGCCGACGAGGCGCTGACGCGGGCGCTCAAGGAAGCGCTGGCGCTGGTCGATGTGCGCGTGCTCGACCATTTCATCGTCGCCGGCACGGCGCCGCCGCTGTCGCTGGCCGAGCGGGGGCGCGTATGAAATTGCCGTTCGTTTTCCCGGGAGCCGGAAAATGCCGATGACGATCCTGTTTTGTGCCGCCGTGGCGCTGGTGCTGCTGCACGAGATCGAAACCTCGCTCGCTGCCTACGGTTTCGTGGACTGGCGGGAGGTTGCCCGCCTGCCGGCGTTGCGGCGCGTGCCGGTACGCCTGGCCGGCCTGCTCGTGCTCGCCACGCTGGCGGTCGCCGAAGCGGGGCTGGCCGACGACGGCCGGGGTGGCGTCGCCGAGACGCTGCTCCTCGTTTTGATCGGCTACGCCGCCGTCGCCTACCGGGTGATCGTGCTGCACGAGCAGCGGGCGGCGTTCGGCCGGCAGGGGTTGCGGCGCGCCCGGGCAGCGATCTTCGGTCTCGGGGCCGGCGTGCTGGCCGCTTACGCGTATGCGGCGCTCGGGCCGCTTGTCGGGTAGGTCGGGCGGCGCGAAAAGAGCTTGATATTTTTCGGGAAGTTGGATTAGAATCGCCGGCTTTCCTCTTCCAAGATTACTAACGGAGCAACAACCATGGCGCGAGTCTGCCAAGTGACGGGCAAAGCCCCGATGGTTGGGAACCA
>JANJTW010000247.1 GCA_024710925.1 Rhodocyclaceae bacterium
GGTCAATGGCGTCAAGGGCCAGGCCGGGCAGTCGAACTACTCGGCGGCGAAGGCCGGCGTGATCGGCTTCACCAAGGCACTGGCGGCGGAGCTGGCGGCGAAGAACGTGACGGTCAATGCGATCGCCCCGGGCTACATCGCCACCAAGATGGTGATGGCGATCCGCGAGGACATCCTCAAGGGCATCGTTGATTCCGTGCCGATGAAGCGCCTAGGCAAGCCGGAAGAGATGGGCGCCGCCTGCGTCTACCTCGCCTCCGAGAACGCCGGCTTCATGACCGGCGCCACGCTGAACATCAACGGCGGCCTGTACTACCAGTAAGCCCCGTTGCCCGCGGCGCCCCGTCCGCATCGCGGCGGGGCGTCTCCGTTCATGGACATCCCGGCGTAAGATAGGAACCCCTCGTGTCCGCCCCCTTGCCGATGCCGCTGCCGACCCAGGAATTCGATTACGCCAAGCTGCGCGCCCGCGCCATGGCATCCCTGTTCGAGGCCTTCGACAGCCTCTGCGAGGGAACCGTGATGGTGGACCGCAACGCCCGCGTGGTCTGGATCAACGAACGCTACGCCGCCCGCTTCGGCATCGCCGACGCCCGCCAGGCGATCGGCAAGGAAATCGAGGAAATCATCCCGACCTCGCTGATGCGCGAAGTGGTGCGCACCGGCCGGCCGCTGCTGCTCGACATCCTCGACGTCGAAGGCGAAACCTTCGTCGTCACCCGCATTCCGCTCAAGGACGAGCGCGGCGACGTCATCGGCGCCATTGGCTTCGCGCTCTACGACAAGCTGCAGCCGCTGCAGCCCTTCTACGCGCGGCTGCACAAGCTGCAGCACCAGCTGGCGCAGACGCAGCAGCATCTCGCCGCCGAGCGTCGCGCCAAATACACCTTCACCAACTACATCGGCAACAGCCCGGCGGCGACGCAGGTCAAGCAGCAGGCGCGGCGCGCCGCGCGGCTGGACACGACGGTACTGCTGCTCGGCGAGACCGGCACCGGCAAGGAGCTGCTGGCGCACGCGATCCACGCCGCCTCGACGCGCGCCGACCGCTCCTTCGTCGGCTTCAACGTCGCCGCGATTCCCGAGAACCTGCTCGAGGCCGAATGCTTCGGCGCCGTCGCCGGCGCCTACACCGGCGCCGAGAAGAAGGCGCGCATCGGCAAGTTCGAGCTGGCCAACGGCGGCACGCTGTTCCTCGACGAGATCGGCGACATGCCGTTGACGCTGCAGGCCAAGCTCCTGCGCGTGCTGCAGGAGAACGAGGTGGAACCGCTCGGCAGCAACAAGGTGGTGAAGATCGACGTGCGCGTGATCGCCGCCACCTCGCGCGACCTCAAGGCCGACGTCGCCGCCGGCCGCTTCCGCGCCGACCTCTACTACCGGCTGAACGTGCTCACCATCCAGCTGCCGGCGCTGCGCGAACGCAGCGAGGACTTCGGCCCGCTCTGCGACCACATCCTCGAACAGATCGCCGCGCGCACGCGGCTGACGCTGCGCGAGCTCGACCCGGCGGCGCTGGCGCTGCTCCAGCGCTGCCGCTGGCCGGGCAACATCCGCGAACTGAGGAACGTGCTCGAACAGGCGTGCATGCTGGCCGATGGCCCGCGCCTCGGCGAAGCCGACATCCGCGGCATCGTCGCCCCGTCCGAAATCGCCGCCGGCGAGACGGCGCCGGCCGCCGCCCGGGCGGCAGCGCTCGGCACCTACGATGAGGCGCTCGCCGAGTTCGAGCGCGACCTGATCGCGCGTACGCTGCAGGCCTGCGGCGGCAAGGTCACGGCGGCGGCGAAGCGCCTCGGCCTCGGCCGGGCGACGCTGTACAAGAAGATCGCCGCGCTCGGCATCGCCTCCCGGGACTGAGGTCCACACGTCGGGACGTCCGCCCGGCGCTTGCGCGGCATTGCGTCTCCGCTCTGCCCCCGTATCGCACCGGGCGCCGACGCCGTTTCGTATCGCGAAAGACATTCCGGCGCACGCCATTGCGCTAATCTAACCTGAAATCCGGAACGGCCCGCGCGCCGCGCCGCCAACGAAGAATCGCGAGGAGATCCCGATCATGACGACCGTGTCCCACCCGTTGCTGGACAACCCCCGGCAGGCCCTCGAAAAGCGTAGCAAGGTGGTCAGCGCCGCCGAGGCGGTGCGCCTGATCCGTGACGGCGATACCGTTGCCACCGGCGGCTTCGTCGGCATCGGCTTCGCCGAGAACATCGCCGTCGCGCTGGAGAAGCGCTTTCTCGGCGAAGACCCGCAGGCAGAAGCCGGCACGCCGAAGAACCTGACCCTCTTCTACGCCGCCGGCCAGGGCGACGGCAAGGAGCGCGGCTTGAACCACTTCGGCCACGCCGGGCTGGTCAGGCGCGTCGTCGGCGGCCACTGGGGACTGGTGCCGAAGCTGCAGAAGCTGGCGGTGGAGAACCGGATCGAGGGCTACAACCTGCCGCAGGGCGTCATCAGCCACCTCTTCCGCGACATCGCCGCCGGCAAGCCGGCACAGATCTCGCGCGTCGGCCTCGGCACCTTCGTCGACCCGCGCCACGGCGGCGGCAAGATCAACGAGTGCACGACGGAAGAACTCGTCTCGCTGATCCAGGTCGGCGGCGAGGACTACCTGCTGTACAAGACCTTCCCGGTCAACGTCGGCATCATCCGTGGCACCACCGCCGACCCCGACGGCAACGTCACCATGGAGAAGGAGGCGCTGACGCTGGAAGCGCTGGCCATCGCCATGGCCGCGCACAACTCCGGCGGCATCGTCATCGTCCAGGTCGAGCGCGTCGCCGAGCGCGGCTCGCTGAATCCGCGCCAGGTGAAGATTCCCGGCATCCTGGTCGACTGCGTCGTCGTCGCCGAGAAGCCCGAATACCACATGCAGACCTTCGCCGAGGCCTACAGCCCGGCCTTCTCCGGCGAAATCCGCATCCCGATGTCGAGCATCGCGCCGATGGCCATGGACGAGCGCAAGATCATCGCCCGCCGCGCCGCCTTCGAACTGGCGGCGAACGCCATCGTCAACCTCGGCATCGGCATGCCCGAAGGCGTCTCCAGCGTTGCCGCCGAGGAAAAGGTGATCGACCTCCTGACGCTGACCGCCGAGCCCGGCGTCGTCGGCGGCGTGCCGGCCTCCGGGCTGAACTTCGGCGCCGCCGTGAACACCGACGCGATCATCGACCAGCCCTACCAGTTCGACTTCTACGACGGCGGCGGGCTCGACGCCACCTTCCTCGGGCTGGCCCAGGCCGACGCCGAGGGCAACCTCAACGTCTCCAAGTTCGGCCCGCGCCTGGCCGGCGCCGGCGGCTTCATCAACATCAGCCAGAACGCGAAGAAAGTGATTTTCGTCGGCACCTTCACCGCCGGCGACCTGGACGTGGCGATCGAGGACGGCCGGCTGCGCATCGTCCGCGAAGGGAAGACAAAGAAATTCGTCAAGGAAGTCGAGCACCGCACCTTCAGCGGCGCCTACGCGGCGAAGCGCGGCCAGCCGGTGCTCTACGTCACCGAGCGCTGCGTCTTCCGGCTGACGGCGGACGGCATCGAGCTGACCGAAATCGCGCCCGGTATCGATCTCGAACGCGACGTGCTGGCGCAGATGGAGTTCCGGCCCCGGATCAGCCCGCACCTGCGCCTGATGGACGCGCGCATCTTCGCCGACGCGCCGATGGGCCTGCGCCGCGAGCTGCAGAGCCTGCCGCTGGAGCAGCGGCTGGGCTACGACGCCGCGCAGAATCTCTTTTTCGTCAATTTCGAGAACCTCAACATCCGCTCCACCGAGGACATCGAAGCCATCCGCCGGCACATCGCGCAGCTGCTCGAACCGCTCGGCCGGCGCGTCGACGCAATCATCAACTACGACAATTTCAGCATCGCCCCCGAGCTTCTCGACCCTTACATCGAGATGGTGCGCGACGTCGTCACCCGCTTCTACACGCGCGTCACCCGCTACACCACCAGCGCCTTCACCCGCGCCCAGATCGGCGACGCGCTGGCACGGCGCGAACTGGCGCCGCACATCTTCGACAACCGGCACGAGGCGCTGACGCGCTTGCGCGATTAGCGGAGCGAAAACGGTGCCGGCGATTCGCGCGGATGCCACACAATCCGCGTCGGCGTGCCTGCGCGGCTTGTCAAGATCTTGAAAAATATTACTTAAGGCATAGAATTGGCAGACAATCATATTCATTTGTCTTAAGGAGAGCTGCATGACATCCCCAACCGGCATGTCGCTGCGCACTAAATTGCTGTCGCTTGCGCTGTTTACCGTCATCGCGCTGGCCGTCCTTTTTGCCGTTTCGCTGAGCAACACGCGGTCGCAGCTGATGCTCGACCGGCAGGAAAAGGTGCGCAACCTCGTCGAAGTCGCCCATGCGACGGTCGCCCATTTCGAAAAGCAGGCACGCGACGGGAAGCTGTCGGCGGACGACGCCCAAAAGGCCGCCAAGGAAGCCATCCGCGACATGCGCTACGACAAGGTCGAATATTTCTGGATCAACGACCTCAACGACCTGATGGTCATGCACCCGATCCGGCCGGACCTCGACGGCAAGATTCTCAATGAACTCAAGGACAAGAACGGCAAGCTCCTGTTCGTCGAATTCAACAAGGTGGTCAAGGCGCAGGGCGCCGGCTTCGTCGATTACCTGTGGCCGAAGCCGGGACAGGATGCCCCGGCGCCGAAGATTTCCTACGTCAAGGGCTTCGAGCCCTGGGGCTGGGTCATCGGCACCGGCATCTACGTCGACGACGTCGACGCGCTCTTCCGCCAGCAGGCGATCCGCTTCCTCGCCTGGGGCATCGGCATCGGCGGCTTCATCGCGCTGGCGCTGTTCCTCGTCGGCCGCAACATCGTGAACATGCTCGGCGGCGAGCCGGCCTATGCGGCGGAAATCACCCGCCGCATCGCCGCCGGCGACCTGACCACCGACGTGCAATGCGCCCCCGGCGACAAGGACAGCCTGCTTGCCGGCATGAAGGAGATGCAGGGCACGCTGCGCACGATGATCCGCGAGATCGTCGGCGGCGCCGAGCGCCTCGCCTCGGCTTCCGACGAGTTGCTGCACGCTTCCGAGGAAGTCGCGCAGCGCTCCCGCCAGCAGAGCGAATCGGCATCGGCAATGGCGGCCGCGGTCGAGGAAATGACGGTCAGCATCGACCAGGTCTCGCACAACGCGCACGAGGCGCACGGCATTTCCGAGGTGGCCGGCGAGACCTCGCAGCGCGGCACGACGATCATCCAGAACGCCGCTGTCGAGATGCGCAAGATCGCCGACGCCGTGCAGTCGTCGTCGAAGACCATCGAGGAACTCGGCCAGCAGACCGAGCAGATCACCTCGATCGTGAATACCATCCGCGAGATCGCCGACCAGACCAACCTGCTGGCGTTGAACGCCGCCATCGAGGCGGCGCGCGCCGGCGAGCAGGGCCGCGGCTTCGCCGTCGTCGCCGACGAGGTGCGCAAGCTCGCCGAGCGTACCAGCCTGTCGACCACCGAGATCGCCGGCATGGTGGACAAGATCCAGAACGGCACGCGCAACGCGGTGGCGAGCATGCAGTCCGGCGTCACCCAGGCCGACAAGGGCGTCGCGCTGGCGAACGAGGCCGGCGAGTCGATCGTCAGCATCCGCGACGGCGCGCTGCGCGTCGTCGAGGTGGTGAACGACATCTCGTCGTCGATCCGCGAGCAAAGCGCGGCGTCGAGCGATATCGCCAAGAACATCGAGCAGATCGCCCAGATGTCGGAAGAAGGCGCGCAGGCCGTCCGCCACACCACCGAGGCCGCACGCCACCTGCAGGAACTGTCGTCGGCGCTGCACGCCTCGGTCAGCCGCTTCAAGGCGATCTGAGCCCGGCGTTGTCCGGAAACGAAAAGCGGTGCGGGGAAGCCTTCCCCGCACCGCTTTTTTTCGTCCGCAAACGCCGCCGGCCGGCGGCCAGGCCCGCCCGGCGCTACCCTTCCCAGCGCGCCGCCGCGCCGTCGTCGGCCTCGCGCGCATCGACCCAGCGCGCCCCGTCCGGCGTCACTTCCCGCTTCCAGAACGGCGCCTTCGTCTTCAGGTAGTCCATGATGAATTCGCAGGCGGCGAAGGCCTCGCCACGATGCGCGCTGCTCACCGCGACGAAGACGATGCGGTCGCACGGCAGCAGGCGGCCGACGCGGTGGATCACGCGTACCGCGTAGATGTCCCAGCGCGCCTTCGCCTCGGCGACGATCGCCGCCAGCGCCTTCTCGGTCATGCCCGGATAGTGCTCCAGCGTCATCTCCGAGACGCCGGAGCCGTCGTTCACGTCGCGCACCAGGCCGACGAAGCTCGCCACCGCGCCGGCGCGGGCGTCGCCCGCGGTCAGCGCGGCGGTTTCGGTACCGACGTCGAAGTCGGCTTCCTGAACGCTGATTTCATTGCTCATCGCCACGCCTCGCAAACACCGGCAGCCGCGCATGCGGCGGAACCGTAATCGCCCCCTGCCGAGGGAAGTGGGTTGGGGGGAAGGCCAACACGCTAGCCGCCGGTCACCGGCGGGAAGAAGGCGACCTCGTCGCCATCCTTCACCGGCGTGCCGTTGCGCGCCATTTCCTGATTGACCGCGCTCTTCAGGTTCTTCACCGCGGCGAGACTGGCCCATTCGCCGCCGCGCGCGGCAAGCGTCGCCAGCAGGCCGCCGACGTCGGCGACGCCGGCCGGCAGTTCGAGCGATTCGCCGGAGGTGCCCAGCTTCTCGCGCAGGCTGGCGAAGTAGAGGATCTTGACCATGTCAGTTCAACAGTTCCGAAAACGGGATGAAGCGCACCAGGTCGCCGCGCGCAACCGCCTGCCCCGGCGGGTTGTCGACGAGGCCGTCGGCCTGCACGCACGAGGACAGCACGCCCGAGCCCTGGCTCGGGAAAAGCTCGACGCCGCCGGCATCGTTGGTCAGCGCGCGCAGGAATTCGCGGCGCGCATCGGGCCGTTGCCAGTCGTAGTCGGCGCGCAGCAGGTAGGACTTCGGCCGCACCCGGTCGACGCCGGAGAGGCGCAGCACGAAGGGGCGAACCAGCGTGACGAAGGTGACGAAGGCGGAAACCGGGTTGCCGGGCAGACCGATGAAGGCGCATTCCTTGCCACCGCTCGTCACGGCGCCGAAAGCCAGCGGCTTGCCCGGCTTGATGCCGATCTTCCACATGTCGAGACGCCCCTCGGCTTCCACCGCCGGCTTGATATGGTCCTCCTCGCCGACCGAGACGCCGCCCGAGGTGATGATCAGGTCGTTGTCGGCCGCCGCCGCACGCAGGGCGGCGCGCGTCGGCTCCAGCTGATCGGGCACCAGCCCGAGGTCGCGCACCTCGCAGCCGAGGCGTTCGAGCAGCGCCACCAGCGCGAAGCGGTTGGAGTTGTAGATCGCCCCCGGCGGCAGCGGCTCGCCGGGCATGCGCAGCTCGTCGCCGGTGAAGAAGACGGCGACGCGCACGCGGCGCAGCACCGGCAGCGTCGCCAGCCCGACCGAGGCGGCGAAGGCGGTGTCCTGCGGCCGCAGGCGGGCACCGGCGGCGAGGATCTGCGCCCCCGGCGCGACGTCCTCGCCGGCGCGGCGGATGTGCTCGCCGGGCTTCGGCACGTGGTTGATGACCACGTTATCGCCGGCATGCTCGCAGCGCTCCTGCATCACCACCGCATCGGCGCCGGCGGGAATCGGCGCGCCGGTGAAGATGCGCGCGGCGGTACCCGGCTGCAGCGTCGTGCCGACGGTGCCGGCCGGGATGCGCTGCGACACCGGCAGCGACGTGCCAACGACGGCGACGTCCGCGGCGCGCACGGCGTAGCCGTCCATCGCCGAGTTGTCGAGCGGCGGCACCGACAGCGTCGAATGCTGCGCTTCGGCGAGCACACGGCCGGCGGCGGCGATGGTCGGCATGGCCTTGGTTTCGGTGACCGGCGTGCAGCCGGCGAGCAGCTTTTCCAGCGCGTCGTCAAACGAGAGCATCGGTCTTTCCTGTCAGTTCAAGCGTGTTGATGACGAAATCGGCGATGGCGTCGATGTCGTTGAGGTCGAGCACCGGCAGATGCGTCTTGATCGGTTCGTCGGTCGCCACCGCGACGACGTTCGGGTTTTCCGGCCACAGCGGCGGCTTGCCGTTGGCCGGGCGGAAGACTTCCAGCTTCGGCACCGGCTCGTTCTTGAAGCCCTCGACCAGCACCAGGTCGCAGGGCGAGAAATGCGACAGGTATTCGTCGAGCGTCGGCTCCGCCTCGTCGCGCAGCTCGTGCAGCAGCGCCCAGCGCTGGGCGCCGGTGAGCATCACCTCGCTGGCGCCGGCCTCGCGGTGGCGCCAGGAATCCTTGCCCGGCTTGTCGATGTCGAAGCCATGGTGCGCATGCTTGATGACCGACACCTTGAGGCCGCGCGCGGTCAGCCGCGGGATGAGCTGCTCGATCAGCGTCGTCTTGCCCGAACCGGAAAAACCGGCCACCCCGAACACCTTCGTTGGAAATGCTTTCATGCGGTCATTTTACCTGCCGCAAGAGGATTGTCGCAGTTCTGAACGGATTCCCACGCTATCGACAACGCTGGAGGCGTTGAATGTCCGAATGTCGGCCTTGGACCATCAACCTTCGGTCAAAACCTGGCCGCTCACCACCAGTTAGCAGCCATTTGGCTAGGCGCAGTCTTGAAGGTCTGCTTTTGGCCCGTCAACCTTCGGATATTCCTACTATCCCAATTCGTGAATGGCCGACACTATTCGCTTGTAAAGCCTCGTCATCTACACGCAACATTAAGCACCGCCTCCAACCTCCCACGACTCGTCGCCCGTAACTTCATCAATCCAATCTCCCGCGCCATCGCAATCAACGCTTCTTCACCTGATTTGCCCGAGCTGATTACCGTGCGTGCGAGAGACAGCAGTTCCTGCTCGCAGATTTCTTCGACGCCGCGTGTGCTGTCTTCATCGGTAGGCCATCTATAAGTGACTTCGGAGCCGGGGGGCACGCCGTCGGGCCAGTAGAAACTTCCGGCGGCTTCTTCGGTGCTACCGAAGCGTTGGCGGGCGAGGCATTCGACACGTTCCTGGATGCGGGCGCCGGTGCGCTGGAAGCCGTGGGCGCGAGCGATGCGGCGGGCGAGTACGACGTCGAGTACCGGACCTTCGTGTTGCACGATCCATTCGATCATCGGTTTCAATACTGCGTCATACGCATTTTCGTAGAATCGCTCGGCCGAGACGGCTCCTGCCGCGACGGCCTCTTCCGGTTGCGAGGGGCGGAACTGGCGATTTGTGCTGGTGCCGCTGGATTCGGCTTCGGCGCGGGCGTTGAGGGGCTCGGACACTTCGTTGGCCACCTCTTGTAACGACACTGACGGTTTAGCAGCCGCAAGGGCAATGGCCAGCGTTGCCTCCAGTGCCGCAGCCGTATCCGGTGCAGATTCATCCACCGCTTGAACTGCCTCGCTTTCTGCTTGCTGTGCGCTGGCTTCGAGTGTCCTGCGCTCGCGGTCTTGCGCCAGCAATTCATTCAAGCGCGCATGCACACGTTCCAGTGTGCCACCCGGATCGACCCACCAGTCGGTCGACCAGATGCGTTCGATCTCCCAGCCCAGGCCGCGCAGTACCTGTTCGCGCAGCTTGTCGCGGTCGCGCGCCGTGGCGGAGCGGTGGTAGGTAGCACCGTCGCACTCGATGCCCGCGAGGTAGCGCCCAGCGAGGTCGGGGTGCACCACGCCCAAGTCGATGCGGAACGACGATGCGCCGATCTGCGTATGCACCTGCCAGCCCTTGCGGCCCAGCGCGGCGGCGACAGCCGCTTCGAAGGGGCTATCGAAATCACCCTGACTGCCGTGGTGTACTTCGGCCAGCGCGCGGGCGCCACGTTCGGCGAATTCGAGGAAATGCTTGAGGTCGCGCACACCGATTGCCTTGGTGCGGGAGAGGTCCATCTGCTCCCCGCGCAGGCTGGAGAACACGCGCAGTTCGTGACGGGCACGAGTCACCGCGACGTTGAGTCGGCGTTCGCCACCATCGCGGTTGAGCGGGCCGAAATTCATCGACATCGCGCCGCTCATGTCCGGTCCGTAGGTAATGGAGAAGTACATGATGTCGCGCTCGTCGCCCTGCACGCTTTCCAGGTTTTTGACAAACACGGGTTCGAGCTCAACCTCGGAGAAGAAAGATTCCAGGCTCGGATCCTTGCGGCGCTCCGCATCGAGCAGGTCTTCGATCAGACCTTGCTGTTCGGAGTTGAAGGTGACCACGCCGATGGTGAGGCCCGACTGCCGGAAGCCCGGCGACTTGAGGCGCGCCACGAGGTCGGCGACTAAGGCGCGCGCTTCGCGCTGGTTGATACGGGCTCCACCCTTTTCGTACTGTCCTCCCACAAAGTGGAAACTCACCGCGCTGTCTTCTGTTACCGGCGACGGGAAAGTAACCAGCCCACCGCCGTAATAGCGATGGTTACTGAAGGCAATCAGGCTTTCGTGACGGGAGCGGTAGTGCCAGGAGAGATTGCGTGTAGGCAGGCTCGCACCCAGACATTCGTCCAGGATGCTTTCGAGGTCGCCTTCAACATCCTCCGAGTCGCCGTCGGATGCCTCGGCACGGCCAAAGAAATTCGTGGGAGGCAATTGCTTGGGGTCTCCGACCATCACCACTTGCTTGCCGCGTGCCATGGCCCCGACGGCATCCCATACCGGAATTTGCGAGGCCTCGTCGAAAATGACGATGTCGAAGCTGCTGGTATCCGCCGAAAGGTATTGCGCGATGGAAAGCGGACTCATCAGAAGGCAGGGCGTAAGCCGCAATACCGCCGAAGGAATTTCTTCGAGCAATTGGCGCAGCGGTAGGTGCATGCGCTTCTTGGTGATCTCGCGGCGTAGTACTCCCCATTCACTGTTGCGTTGCAGGTTTTCTGCTGATGGCAGATCGGCGCAGAGCTTGGCGCGAATCCATTGGCGAGTGATCTTCGTAAATTCCTCGTCCAGTGCGCGGAACTCGCTGATGCGGCGTTCGTGCTCGGCCGAGACGAAGCGCTTAAGCACTTCATCCTCGTCGACGGCCTCCGCCAGCCACCAGCGTGCGTAATTCACCTCGAATGCTGCAGGTACGCGGGCGGGTTCAATATTGCCTTGCTCCATGGCGTCGACCAGTGCGCTCAGTCCGGCATCGCGAGCCGCCGCTTGAGCATTGCGCCAGGCGCACCAGGCATGCAAACCTGCGTGCGCGCTTTCCAGTTGGTGGGCAACATCGGCCATCTCGTCAGGCGTAAGGTCGGCGAATGCGCGCTTCACCTCTTCGGGCTGGCCTGCGCTGTTGCTGAAGGCGGTGAGGGCTGCGTTCAGCTCAGCAAGGCGCACCAGTACCTGTTGGCAAGCGTTGCCGATAACGGCCCCTTCGTGCAGCTCATGAACACGTCCCACCAGTACGCGGTGTAGCGCCTGACGCATGGCATCGGTTACCGTTGCAGGCAGGCCCAGCCCAGAGAGCCCTGCGTGCAGCAGTGAATGGAAGCTCAGCGTTTGGGATATGGTTTCGGTATTAGTGTCGAGGCCAGCCCATACGCCAGCACAGTGGGAGGCGAGGGAGTTCAAGCCAGCAAGCTGGGTTTCCAACGCGGCACGCTCTTGCAGCTTGGAGTGCTCCTGCTGGAGCCGGGAACCGCAGCGTCCATCGGCGACGGCAGGATGCTCCGCTTGGAGGGCTCCTCGATCCTTCAGGCGCAAGCGTTCTTGCTCAAAGGCAAGCGCCGCACGGAGCAAATCGACATCAGTCTCATGGCCACACCAGAGTCCATCGCTGGCTTCTGCCAAGGGGGCGCAATCGGCAATGCGCCGGTCCAGATCTAGCAAGGTTGCCAGACGCTTTACCTCTGCCATCCAGCGCTCACCGCAGTTACCCTCAGCCGCTAGGCTCAGTCCTTCCAGCGAGTACGGGCGTTGTGCGCGCGCCGCCAGCAAGGCGGCGTTGGCCTTCAGGGCGCTTCGAGCATAATCAGTGCGGGTCTTTTCTCCGGCCCAGAGTCCCTCGACGGTCACGCCCGGATTCAACTCGCCCAGTTCGTCACGCAGGTTCTTGATCTCAACCAATGCGGCCAGATCCTCCACGATGCGAGGTTCGTCGGCGCCTTCGATCACAGATTCCAGTGTGCGGCGTACCTTACGCTTCTCCAGCCATGACATCGGCCAGAAGGTCTTTTCTGCCTTGGCCCATTCGCGTTGCAGCAACGTGACATTGAGTTGTGCGACGCCAGAGCCATACTTTACCGACAGGCCTTCGCGCAGTCGTGCGATCTTCTCAATCCGCTGAATCCCGCGTTGCAACTCTTCGCTCACGGGAGTGGGCCATGCCACACCAAGCTCGGCATGGACGCAGCGATACTGCTCCAGCAGGTCCAGCGCCTGACGCAGTTGCGACAGCAGTTCGGGTGCCCAGGCAGCACTCATCCGGGCCGAACGCTCACTATGTTGTGAAAGCAACTCACCGCCCGCCTTCAACTCGGCGCAGATCTCAGCACTCTGTGGCAAAGCACAGAAACTCCAGGCTTTGCCCGCAGCTTGTGGCAGGGCCTTGGCGATGACACCCAGCGATGACCGGACATTGCGGTGCAGGACTGGAACGTCAAATCCCAGTTGCTCGCACAACTCATGAGATGCAGCGACGAGGCGGTCGCAGCATTCGCACAGGATCTGTGCGGCGCGAACCATCTCCTGCTGCCAGCGTGCGGACCAATCGCTCAGGTGTACCGGCGTCAGAGGCCCTGCCGATAGGTTGTGAGATCCGACAGCTATGGCATTGGCCTGCAATCGGCCCGCTACCTCGCGCAGCGCTGCCAATGCGGCTTCGTCATGCTCTCGTTGCGAAGGCCATGAGAAGCGAAGATCCGGAATATTCTCGCCACTCACAATACTGCCAATGGCCCGATACACCGTCAGGCCGTTGCGGTGCCTGTGGTGCAGGCGTTCGACATAGGTCGACAGCTGTTCACGAACTCGACCGAGCTGCTGGGCCTTCGCCGCCCAGTCGGCCGCCTCCTCGCTACGGGACTCCCAAGATCTTTGCAGCTGAGCCAGCACATCAAGCTTCCGAGTCTTGTTGGAGTGCAGTTCGAGGCAGAATTCACCAAGGCCGACTTCGCGAAGGCGGCGGTAGACCACATCCAGTGCGGCGATTTTCTCGGCCACGAAAAGCACACGCTTGTCTTCGGCCAGACATTGGGCGATGAGATTGGCGATAGTCTGGCTCTTGCCGGTACCCGGTGGGCCGATGAGTACGAAGTCCTTGCCTCTGGCTGCGGCCATCACGGCCGACAATTGAGAGGAATCAGATGGCAGCGGGGTGAAGATCTGCTGGGGGGTGTAATCGACATCAAGTCGCCGTGCCTCCGGAAAGGGCACGGTCGATTGGTAGGGCTCGCGGGGCGTATCGATCAGGTGAGCTACTACGGGTGACTTGCGCAGGTCTTCGGTACGCTCCGCCAGATCCTTCCACATCAGGTATTTGGCGAAGGAGAACATTGACAGCACGACATCTTCGCTGACTTCCCAACCTCGGATGTCCTTGATGGCAGCGCGTACGCGCTTCCAGATACCGGCGATGTCCAGCCCGGAGTCATCACGCGGCAGATCGCCCTGCGGCACACCGAGTTCAAGCTGGAAGTCCTGGCGCAGCATTTCGACGAGGGTGGGATTGAAGCGAGGTTCGTCGTCATGCGCACGAATCGAAAAACCAGATCGGGCGCTCTTGCGATCCAGCGTCACCGGCAGCAGGATCAATGGAGCCTTGATGCGGTGATCTGGCTTATCAGGCCGCGTCCAGACCAGAAAGCCCAACGCGAGGAAGAGCGTGTTGGCTCCGCCTTCCTGCAAGGCATTCCGGGCACCGCGATAGAGATCGACGAGGCGGCCATCGAGCTCCTGTTCTTCGAGACGAATGAAGACTTCACGGCGCTTCAAGGCGTCGGCGGCGTGAGCCTTGCGCAAGTCTTCCAGACTGCGGGCTTCGTGCAGTTGCTGACTACGTGGGTCACGCCCTTGCATCAGCTCGGGACTGGGCAGCAACTTGAGCGTCTGACCTTCGGCCAGCGCGTCCTCTAGGGGCGGGGCAGCAACATCTAGCTGCAGCGCCTTTCTACCCTGCTTGAAATTGAGCAAGGCATTGCGCAGCGACAGGTCGAGCAATTTGCGCTGCCAACGTGCCAGCCGGTCTTTCGGGTCGAGTTCGGCTGTCGGTACTTCCTGCTGTACCTCGTCGGGTAAGTCGGGAGCATCTTCAAGTGCGATCACGGCCTCGGGTTCGTTTATAGGGAGCGCTTGATCGGCCACTGCATGGGCCAAGGCCAGCGGCTTAATGCGAGACATGCGTGCCCGCTTCACATCCACCACCAACTCGAACTTGTCGTCCTCATCTTCGGATAGCTGGCGGTTACCTTGGGAGATGGCCTGACTGAAGCTCACAACGTGGCCTTGAGCCGCCAAGGTCGTCTCAAAAACCAGCATCTCCTGGAGCTGAAGGCGTTTGCGTACAGCTGTGATGTCGTCGACAACAGCGCTAGAGAACTCTTCATCGCGCAACCAGAGCCCGACAAAGGCATGTCCATGCGTGAAGATCAGTAGCGGGTTGAGGTTCGCCTGTTCCAAGCAGGACGCAAATAGCAGCGAGAGGTCTAGGCAAGTAGCCAAGCCAGCATCGAGAATTTGACCTGGGCTTCGTACCTTCTGGCCCCTGTGCTCAAAGCTGGCTGGCGGCAGGGCGTAGTGGAGTTTGCGTTGCAGAACAGCAGTCCAGATGCCGGAGGCCAATTCCCAAGCACGTTTAGCGCCATGGGTATATCCATCGATGGAGCCTGACTTGCCGCTTGCCTGCAAAGCTTGGGCTGCAGCCTTGAGTACATGGTCGACCGCCGGGTCATTGGGCTGCACGAAAGCAGCCACCATCTCCGGGCTATAGCCAATACCGCCCCATTGATTGCGAGCCAACAGTTCGACCACACACTCGTGCTGGGCAATGACTGTCCCGGATTCGTTGCGGCTTCTAAGCTCGAAGTGAAGTGTTGCTGGCTCGGCCTCAGTAAGACGGGACAGTAGGGAGCCGTCCAACTGAACGTCCAAGTCTACGATATGAAAGGTTTCGCCCGCACCGACCGTATCCAAGCTCCAAGTCCGGGGCTTCAAGAATGCGGGGTCGGAGGTGATGGTGATTGTCAATTCGCTGATAGGAACCAGCGTTTCATTGACGATTGCCAATTCGTGCAGCGCGGGAATAGCGTTTTGGAAATCGGCGAGGTTTAACTTCTCAACAACAGCGACCTTTAGGCGAATTTCTGGCACCGGCGAGACTGATGTCGAGGCCACTTCGATGGCCGGAGCTATGCCTTGCAGCTGATCCATATCCTGATTCATACGCGGTTCCCCCTAGATCGTATCCCTCGCCGTGGCGAAGGAGGCAATCAGGAAGTGATGAACACTGGCATGACCAGATTACCTGTCAACTGTCACGACAAACAGAATGATGTTGGGATTGTCGCCCACCTCGGTCAAGGTTTCCAGTGCAATCCTGATATAGCTTGGGGTGCATAGCAGTCGTTCGAGTTGACTTCAGAGCCTACGGCCGTTGACCTCCACATTGCTGCCGTTGGCGGCGAAGCATCCCAGTCGCCACACACCCGAATGACCGCAAGCGGCCGAACCGGAACCGGCAGTCGCAATAAGCGCACCTACCGCAACGAGTCGCGGGACGCAGCTCCCGGCACCTCGAACACCGGCGCGAAACCGCCGCCAGGGGTGCGGAAGTTGGTGGTCTGCCCCTGGTAGAGGCGGGCGACGACCAGCTGCACCTGGCCGGCGTAGGCGTAGTTGCGCAGGTCGAGCTTGAACTGCTGCGGCGCGCCGGCGACGTTCAGCCGCCGCTCGGACGGCGGCACCAGCGCCTGCGCGATGTAGTCGCCCTGCAGGATTTCCTCGAACACGCGCTTGGTCAGCTTGTCGCCGCGGTACGCCGCCTTGCTGCCGTAGCCGGCAGCCGGCTTGAAGAACCAGCGCTTGCGCCCCGCCCACAATTCGTCGGCATCGTCCGCGCGCACCGTGCGCGTCATCGGCACCATGTCGGCGATCAGCCGGCGCGCTTCGGCCGGCACGCCGAGGTCGGCCAGCCAGCCGGCGTCGCACAGCGCGACGAGGTTGCGCTTGTCGGCGTAGAGCGCGTGCGCGCGCGGGTGCGGCGTGATCACCGCGCCGTCCGCATCCCAGGCGGCGCGCAGCGCGGCGTTCGCCGGGTCATCGAGGGCGAAGTCGGTGAGGCGGTTGTAGACGAGGTCGACCGGCAGAGCGGCATGCAGCAGGCGGGCGCCGTCCCAGACGAATTCGGACGGGTCGGCGATCACCGCGGCGATGCCGGCGCGCTCGAACAGCCGGCGGAACAGCTCGAACTCCGGCGCCATGTACTGCTCGCCCGGGCGCTCGTCGACGATGGCAATGCGCGCGAGTGGCTGCCCGCCGCGCACGCGCCGCCATTCGTCGCGGAACATGGCGACGAACAGCGCCTCGACATCGGCCGCCGGCCGCTGCATGAGTTCGGCGACGGCGTCGCAGCAGGCGCGCTGCGCCGCGGCGAGGCGCGCGTTCAATAGCCCGCCGCCGGCGTTGGTATTGATCTCGATCAGCTTCGGCCCGTCGTCGCCGACGTGGAAATCGTAGCCGAGGAAGGCGCCGGCCGCTGCCGTCGGGTGCCGGGCGGAAGCCGGCGCCCAGCCGAGCACGCGTTCCTGCCAGCCGGGCAGCGCGACGATGGCGTCGACGGCGGCGACCAGCTCGGCCATGTGCGCGAGATGCCGGCGGCCGACGAAGACCACCGAATCCGAAAAGAGGTGCGGCCGTGTCGCGAAGATCTCGCGGTAGAGGCCGTCGGCGCCGAGCGCCGCCTCCAGCGCGGCATGATCGAGCGTGACGCAGGCGCAGTCGCGGTTGAGCACCTCGGCGGCGGACTTGCAGTCGTCGGGCAAGGGCGTCATCAGTTCATTCATGCCGGGGCTCCCTGCGCGAAGAAGTCGACCACCTCGGCCAGCTCGCGCGTCCGCTTCATCGGCGGCAGGCTGCGCCAGACGCGCTTGCCGTAGGGCTTGGTGATCAGCCGCGGGTCGCAGATCATCAGCACGCCGCGGTCGCTCTCGTCGCGGATCAGCCGGCCGGCGCCCTGCTTGACGTTGATCACCGCGCGCGGCAGCTGGTATTCCATGAAGGCGTTGCGCCCTTCGCGGTTCATCCGTTCGATCCGCGCCGACAGCACCGGGTCGTCGGGCGGCGCGAACGGCAGCTTGTCGATGACCACCAGCGACAGCGCCTCGCCGCGCACGTCGACGCCCTCCCAGAAGCTCTGGCTGCCGACCAGGATGGCGTTGCCGAGCCGGCGGAAGCGCTCCAGCAGCTCGTTCTTGCTGCCCTCGCCCTGCAGCAGCAGCGGGTAGTCCAGCCCCTCGCGCTCGAGGAAATCCTGCAGCAGTTCGTGCATGCGGCGCATCGCCCGGAGCGAGGTGCACAGGAAGAAGGCGCGGCCGCCGCTGGCCTTGACCACCGGGAACGCGGCCTTCGCCACGGCCTCGATGAAGCCCGGGCTGTTCGGCTCGGGCAGACCGGTCGGCGCGTAGAGCACGGCCTGCGCGCCGTAGTCGAAGGGGCTGTCCCAGCACGCCGACTCGGCGTCGGTCAGGCCCATCTCGGCGCAGTAGTGGCCGAAGTCCTTCTGCACGGCGAGCGTCGCCGAGGTGAAGATCCAGGCGCGCGGATGGCCGCTCATCTGCTTGCGGAAGATCTCGCCGATCGCCAGCGGCGTCGCATTGAGCTGCAGCGAATAGGTCGTCGCCTCGCCCCAGCGCACGCTGCCGGGGCCTTCGTCCTGCTCGCCCGCGTCGTCCTTGGCGCCGGCGTCCTTCTTGCCGTCGTCGCCGGCGCGCCAGCGACGGAAGCCGGCGAGCAGTTCGAGGCTGCGCTGCCAGCAGCTCTCCAGCCCTTCCGAGCGCTCCGCCTGCGTCTCGACGATCGCCGCGAAATGCTCGAGGTGGTTGATCAGCCCGGCGAGGAAGTTGTCGAAGCCCGGCCGCGCCTCGAGCTGCGGCAGCGAATAGCGCGCCGGCTCGACGCCCAGCGTCAGGCGCAGGTCCTTGGCCGCCTTCTCCAGCGCGGCGCAGGCCGGCGGCAGGTCGAGGCAGTCGCGCGCCGAGGCGATCGCCTCCAGCTTGGTGTCGCGCGCGAGGTCGTTCACCTGCGCCGTCGACACGCTGTCGCCGAAGAACAGGCTGGCGGTTTCCGGCAGCTGGTGCGCCTCGTCGAAGATCACCGCGTTGCACGCCGGCAGCAGCTCGGCCATGCCCTCGTCCTTCAACATCACGTCGGCGAAGAACAGGTGGTGGTTGACGACGACGACGTCGGCCTCCAGCGCCTGCCGGCGCGCCGCCAGCACGAAGCATTCCTTGTGGTTCGGGCAGTCCTGGCCGAGGCAGTTCTCGCGCGTCGAAGTGACCATGGACCACACCGGCGAGCTTTCCGGCACGTCGTTGCATTCGCCCTTGTCGCCGCTCTGCGTCGTCTTCGCGAAGCGGGCGATGGCACGCGCGTGGCCGGCGTCCTCCTTGGCCAGGAAGCGGCCATCGGACAATGCGCGGTCGAGGTGGTAATGGCAGACGTAGTTGGCGCGCCCCTTCAGCAGCGCGATCTTCACCGGCGCCTTGAGTGCGTCGCGCACCGTCGGCAGGTCGCGGTTGAAGAGCTGGTCCTGCAGCGTCTTGGTGCCGGTGGAGACGATCACCTTGCCGCCGGAGAGCAGCGCCGGCACGAGGTAGGCGTAGGTCTTGCCGGTACCGGTGCCGGCTTCGGCGACCAGCACGCGGTTGTCGGCGAGGGCCGCGGCGACGCGTTCGGCCATATCCAGCTGTTGGGTACGCGTGCGATAGCCGGGAATGCTGCCGGCCAGCGGCCCGGTCGGGGAGAAGACTTCGGAAAGCGACTGGGACATGCGGGATCGGGAGGCGGGAACGTCGGGGCGCGAGGACGCATCCTACCAGAAGCCCGGCGCGCGGTCGTGGCCGGGCGGCATGACGCCGGTTTCAGTCGGGCAGGACGATGCGTCCGGGCGGCTCGCTGCCATCGACGGCAACATCCTGACGTTCGGCGCGCTCTTTCACCCACTCATCGAAGGAGACTTCGGTCACCTGCGGAATCCTGCGCTCGGCGCTGCGCCGGCGATCCTTCCAGCCGGGCGGCGGTCCCTGCTCGGCCTCCCGGCGGTCCGGCGCGCCGCGGCGCTCCGGCGGCCCGAGTTCGATCTGACGCCGATCCGCGCCGACGCGCCGCTCCGGCGCGCCGACGTCGGCCACGCGCCGCTCGCTTTCGTGGCGTCGGTCCTCGTGGCCCCGACGGTCCGTTTCGCTGCGCTGCTGCTTCTTGCCCCGGTTCATGGCCCCCTCCGCCGGCGTAGCATTGCTGCCGGATACGCCGGCGGGCGTCGACCGCACCCCGCTCCTTCGCCGGCGATCCTGCGGACCGTCAGCCGGGGAGGATTACAGGCCGAAAATTCCCAGATAGGCGCCGGCACCGAAGGTGCCGAAACCATAGCGCCGGGAAACCGCCTCAACGGCGCGCTGCGCCACCTCGTTACCGTTCTGCACGGCGCTCCGGCGCGCTTCCAGCTGCTCGACACGGCTTTCCAGGCTTCTGACCGCTGCGCCCACGCTGCCGTTCCCCGCCAGCTGCCGCGTGGCCGTCGCCTCGGCCGCCCGGCCAACCTCGCCGAGCGCCTGCGTCACCGCCGTCGGGTTGGCGTTGAAGGCGCTCGCCAGCGCTTTCGCATCGATTTCCAGCGATCCGTCGCGGCCGACGCGAATGCCGGCGTCGCGCAGCGCCGAACCGACCTCGCCGGTCAGGCGCTGCAACTGGGCCGAGGCGACCGCGGCCCGGCCGTCGTCGCTCTGAGCACCGCCGACCCGGGCCAATGCGGCCCGCTCGTCGTTGAAGGACTTGACGAAGGTTTCCGCCGCCTGTCGTACGTCGGCCGCCGAAGAAAGCTGCCGGGCGTCCTGCAGCGTCCTCGCCGCCGTCTGCACGCCGGCGGCCGCCGACTGCGCCTGGCCGAACGCGGAGAGCCGCACGCGCGCGCTGTCGACATCGCGCGACAGCGCTTCGACCGGTTGCCGCAACGCGGACGAAACGCGGTCGCTCTGGCTGGCGTAGAGCGCGGAAATGCTGTTGACGGAAAAAGCGGATGGCGAAACGGCCATGACAAACCCCTGAGCGTACCCGCCAGTATAGGGCCGGGCGGGCTGAAAGCAAGCGGTTGACCGGCCTGCGGGTTTGTCACGACAATCGTTGCAAGAGCACCACGGAGACCTTGATGATCGACCAGCCCGTCGCCGATTTCACGCTGCCCGCCACCGGCGAAAAGCGCTTCACCCTCTCCGCGCAACGCGGCAAGACCGTCATCCTCTACTTCTACCCCAAGGACAGCACCCCCGGCTGCACGACCGAAGCGCAGCAGTTCCGCGACCTCTTTGCGGAATTCACCGCGGCCGGCTGCACGATCGCCGGCGTCTCGCGCGATTCGCTGCGCTCGCACGAAAATTTCCGCACGAAGCAGGGCCTGCCCTTCGACCTGCTGTCCGACGCGGACGAAGCGCTGTGCACGCAGTTTTCGGTCATCAAGCAGAAAAAACTCTACGGAAAGGAGGTTCGCGGTATCGAGCGCAGCACCTTCGTCATCGACGGACAAGGCGTGCTGCGCAGGGAATGGCGCGGGGTCAAGGTGCCCGGCCACGCCCAGGAAGTGCTGGACTACGTGAAAACCCTCAGCGAGAGATAACGGAGACCCCATCATGGCCCGCAAGCCCGCCGCCGCAGCCAAGTCCGAGCGCCTCACCAAGATCTTCGTCCTCGACACCAACGTGCTGATGCACGACCCGACCAGCCTCTACCGCTTCGAGGAGCATGACGTCTATCTGCCGATCATGACCCTCGAAGAGCTCGACAACAACAAGAAGGGCATGTCCGAGATCTCGCGCAACGCCCGCCAGGCGACGCGCACCCTCGACGAGATCGTCTGCAGCTTCGAGAACGGCATCGAGAGCGGCATCCCGCTCGACGGGCCGTCGAAGAAGCTGGCCAGCGGCCGCCTCTTCCTGCAGACCGAGGCCATTTCGGCCGACCTGCCGGCGGCGCTGCCGACCTCGAAGTACGACAACCAGATCCTCGCCGTCGTCATCCACCTGCAGCGCAAGCATCCGCGCCGGCCGGTGATTCTCGTCTCGAAGGACATCAACATGCGCATCAAGGCCCGCGCGCTCGGGCTGGAGGCGCAGGACTACTTCAACGACAAGGTGCTGGAGGACACCGACCTCCTGTACACCGGCATGCGCCAGCTGCCCGCCGACTTCTGGGACAAGCACGGCCAGGGCATGGAGTCGTGGAAGCAGGACGGACACACGCTGTACCGGGTAAAAGGGCCGCTCTCGTCGCAGATGCTGGTGAACGAGTTCCTGTTCATCGACGGCGACCCGAACTTCGCGGCGATCGTGAAGAGCGTCAACGGCAAGACCGCCGAGTTCGCCACGCTGACCGACTACACGCACCCGAAGAACGCGGTCTGGGGCATCACCGCGCGCAACCGCGAGCAGAACTTCGCGCTCAACCTGCTGATGAACCCGAACGTCGACTTCGTCACGCTGCTCGGCCAGGCCGGCACCGGCAAGACGCTGCTGACGCTGGCCGCCGGCCTGACGCAGGCGCTGGAAACGAAGCTCTACGCCGAGATCATCATGACCCGCGTCACCGTCCCGGTTGGCGAGGACATCGGCTTCCTGCCCGGCACCGAAGAGGAAAAGATGACGCCGTGGATGGGCGCGCTGGAGGACAACCTCGACGTGCTCAACAAGACCGACGAGGGCGCCGGCGACTGGGGGCGGGCGGCGACGATGGACCTGATCCGCAGCCGGATCAAGGTCAAGTCGCTGAACTTCATGCGCGGCCGCACCTTCCTCAACAAGTACCTGATCATCGACGAGGCGCAGAACCTGACGCCGAAGCAGATGAAGACGCTGATTACCCGTGCCGGCCCGGGAACGAAAGTGGTCTGCCTCGGCAACATCGCGCAAATCGACACGCCCTACCTGACCGAGGGCAGCTCGGGCCTGACCTACGTCGTCGATCGCTTCAAGGGCTGGGACCACTCCGGGCACATCACGCTGCAGCGCGGCGAGCGCTCGCGGCTCGCCGACCACGCCGCCGAAGTGCTCTGACGCGGCGGGCGCGCCGGGCGGACGGGGCTCAGATCAGGCCCCGTTCGTGCAGCGCCCGGACGACGGTCTCGGCCAGCGAACGCGAACCGCGGTGCGCCTCTTCCGGGTCGCTGCTTTCGGTGGCGCCCGACCACACCAGGCGTTCGCCGATCACCTGCCAGAGGTTGGTTTCCAGCCGCACCACCTCGTAGTGGTGGGTCGTCGGCGGCGTCTGCATCAGCACCGCGCTCGAGTAGTAGCCGTAGAAGCCCTTGCGGTAGGCGATCGTCGGCACCACCGTCACCTGCCCGGGAATCACCGCCGTGCGCCGCTCGACGCCGACGAGGCGGCTGGTCAGCACGCCGTCGGCGGCCGAGCGGGCGACCAGCTCGCGCACCTTGTCGAGGTCCGTTTCGCGCACGCCCGAACCGAGCGCATAGCTCGGCACCGCGTCGACGCCCTGCGCCTTCAGCGCGCGCACGAACTCGTCCTCGAACAGCCGGCGACCGGCGCCGTCCTCGCCGAAGCCCATGACCAGCAGGCGGCGGAACGGCGCGCCACGGTAGTCGCCGGCCACCCACGCATCGACGAGGCGGGTCGGCGTCGCGCAGGCGGCGAGCAGCGCCGCCGCCGCGGCGAAGACGAGGGTGCGAAGACGCATGTCCGGTTCCTCTCCTTGGGGAAAAATCAGTTTACCCGCCTCTGCTAGAATTGACCCGGTCAGTGGCCGTGTCGTTCGACGCGGCCGCGCCGTTTTTGCCGTGGAGGTTTCGTGAAACGACGCGACTTCATCGCCGCCACCGCGCTGCTGCCGCTTGCCGGTGGCCCGGCGGTCGCCGCCCCGGCCGCCGACCGGAAGAAACCGGCGGCCCGGCCAGCGCCCCGGACGACCGCGAAAAAACCGCCGGCGAAGCCCGCCGCCGCCGCCGCACAGCCACCGGCGGCGCCGGCCGAGCTCAACGAGGAGCGCGTCGCCGCCGCCAGCCTGCCTGCTGAGCCGGCCGCGCGCTGGCGGACCTACGAGCTGTCGACGCGCATCGAGGTCCGGCGCAGCGCCGGCGCCACCCGCCTCTGGCTGCCGCTGGCGATGTTCAAGGACACCGCCTGGCAGCGCGCCCTTGGCCACAGCTGGCAAGGGAATTTCACGCGCGCCGGCATCTACCGCGACCCGGCCGCCGAAATGGAAGTGTTCGTCGCCGAGTGGCCGGACGGCGTCCAGCCGCAACTCGAACTCGCCAGTCGCATCGAGACGCAGGACCGCCACTTCGACGTGACGAAGAAGCACTGCGCGCCGGAACGCAGCGAAATCCTGCGCCGCAACCTGCAGAGCAGCGAGCTGATGCCGATCGGCGACAAGACGCGCGCCATCGCCGAGCGCATCGTCGGCCGCGTCAGGGACCCGCTGGCACAGGGCAAGGTGCTCTACGACTGGGTCGCCGAGCGCGCGCTGCGCGATCCGGAAACACCGGCCCTCGTCGCCGGGGGCATCGACGCGCCGCCGCAGCTGGCCGACGCGCTCGGCCGCAATGCCGGCCACGCCCTGCTCTTCGTCGCGCTGGCCCGCGCCGTCGGCCTGCCGGCGCGACCGGTGTTCGGCCTGCGCTGCGATTACTCGAAGCTGCTCCCCAGCCTCGGCGCCCTCGGCGAACTGAACCGCGCCTTCCACTGCCGCGCCGAGTTCTACGCCCCCGGCTACGACTGGATCCCGGTGAACCCGGCCGACCTTCGGCAGGCGGTCGTCGCCGAAAAGCTGGCGGCCGACGACGGCAAGCTGGCGGTGCTGAAAAAGCTCCTCTTCGGCTTCTGGGAAATGAACTGGATCGGCCTCAACACGGCGCTCGAGGTAGCGCCGCGCGGCGCCTCCGGACCGGCGCTGCCCTTCCTCGCGGGCCCCTACGTCGAAACTGGCGAGGGCGCACTCGACACGGCCGACGGCGAACGCTTCACCGTCAGCATGCGCGCCGTCCGCAGCGACGGCTGATGCGCGCGGCGACGTGCTGCCGCGCAGAATAGCCGGAAGCTATTGCAGCAATCCAGACAATCAACTGGAACAAATGACGGCCCGGCGCCAGACTTCAGCCATGAACACCGAAACGGGAGAACGATCATGGCCAAGACCGCCACTTTCGCCGCCACGCATTTCACCGTCGCCTTCGGCGTCGCCTACGCGCTGACCGGCGACATCGGCGTCAGCAGCGCCCTCGCGCTCGTCGAACCGGCCTGCAACACCGTCGCCTACTACTTCCATGAAAAGGCCTGGCTCCGCTTCGGCCGCCGGCCGACGGCCGACGGCGCCGGTAGCAGTGCCGGCCACTGCGGCCTGCACCGTGCCTGACGGCGGAACCGTCGCTCAGTAGGCGCCGGGCGCGGCGAAATTCTCGAAGCGGGTGTATTCGCCGAGGAAGGCCAGCCGGACGGTACCGATCGGGCCGTTACGCTGCTTGCCGATGATGATCTCGGCGGTGCCCTTGTCCGGCGAATCCGGGTTGTAGACCTGATCGCGGTAGATGAACATGATGACGTCCGCATCCTGCTCGATGGCGCCGGATTCGCGCAGGTCGGACATCACCGGCCGTTTGTTCGGCCGCTGCTCGAGCGAGCGGTTCAGCTGCGACAGCGCGATCACCGGGCATTCGAGCTCCTTGGCGATGCCCTTCAGCGAACGCGAGATTTCCGATATCTCGGTCGCCCGGTTCTCGCCCTGGCTGCTGCCCGACATCAGCTGCAGGTAGTCGATGACGATCAGGCCGAGCTTGCCGCACTGGCGGTGCAGGCGGCGGGCGCGGGCGCGCAGGTCGATCGGATTGAGCGCCGGCGTTTCGTCGATGTAGATCGCCTTCTCGTGGATCTTGCCGAGCGCGAAGGACAGGCGCGACCACTCGTCGTCGTTGAGCTTGCCGGTGCGCACGCGGTGCTGGTCGAGTCGCCCGACCGAGGCGAGCATGCGCATCGCCAGCTGGGCGCCGCCCATTTCCATCGAGAACACCGCCACCGGGGCGCCGTAGTCGATCGCCACGTATTCGGCCATGTTCAGCGCCAGCGAGGTCTTGCCCATTGACGGGCGGCCGGCGACGATGACCAGATCGCCCGGCTGCAGGCCGGAGGTCATCTTGTCGAGGTCGTTGTAGCCGGTCGGGATGCCGGTGATGTCGGAGGCGTTGTCGCGGTCGTGCAGTTCCTGGATGCGCTCGACGACCTGCGTCAAGAGCGGGTTGATGTGCTGGAAGCCGGTCTGGTGGCGCATCCCCGATTCGGCGATGGCGAAGACCTTGGCCTCGGCCTCGTCGAGCAGCTGCTTCGGCTCGCGGCCGAGCGGGTTCAACGCGGACGATGCGATCTCGTCGCCGGCGGTCACCAGCTGGCGCAGGATGGCGCGCTCGCGGACGATCTCGCCGTAGCGGCGGATGTTCGCCGCCGACGGCGTGTTCTGCGCCAGCTCGCCGAGGTAGGCGAGTCCGCCGGTGTGCTCGGTCTCGCCTGCGGCGTCGAGCGCCTCGGCGACCGTCACCACGTCGGCCGGCTTGCCGCGTTCGAGCATGCGCTGCACGGCGCGGAAGATGCGGCGGTGCTCGTCGCGGTAGAAATCGGTCTCGGAAACGAGGTCGCTGATCTTGTCGTAGGCCTGATTGTCGAGCAACAGGCCGCCGAGCACCGACTGCTCGGCCTCGATCGAGTGCGGCGGGATGCGCAGCGCAGCGATGGCGGGGTCGATCTGGGGCTGTTGCTGCTGCTTTTTCTGGAACTGGGCCATGACAGGGGTCGCTTCTGTGGAGGTGCGAGTTTACCCGAAAGCGGCGATGGCGCGACGAGGCCCTGAGCGATGCCGCCCCGCCCCCCGGCCATCGCGTAAAATGCGCAGCTTTTCCGCGCCCTCCGCCGCCGCCATGAGCCATGCCCGCGCCGTCTCGCTGATGATCCTCGTCACCCTGCTGTGGAGCATCGCCGGCGTCGTCACCCGGCACCTCGACGCCGCGCGCGCCTTCGAGGTCACCTTCTGGCGCAGCCTGTTCAACGCGCTGACGCTGGCCGCCGCCCTCACCGCGCTGCGCGGCCCGGCGCTGTGGCGCGGCCTGCCCGGCTGGCCGCGCGCCCTCTGGATCTCCGGCCTCTGCTGGGCTGTGATGTTCACCGCCTTCATGGTCGCCCTGACGCTGACCAGCGTCGCCAACGTGCTGGTGACGATGGCCGCCGGACCGCTGGTCACCGCGCTTTTCTCGCGCCTCTTCCTGCGCCACCGGCTGCCGCTGCGGACCTGGACGGCCATCGCCGTCGCCGCTGCCGGCATTGCCTGGATGTTCGGGCAGGAAGTGCAGGGCGGCGGCGCCTTCGCCGGCAGTCTCGTCGCGCTCGCCGTACCGCTTGCGGCAGCGGTGAACTGGACGCTGCTGCAGCACGTCGGACAGGCCTCCGCCGGGGCGGACGCGGCGGCAGCGCCGGACATGCTCCCGGCGGTGTGGATCGGCGCCGTCCTCTCGACGCTGGCGGCGCTGCCGCTCGCCTGGCCGCTGCAGGCATCGGCACACGACCTCGGCCTGCTGGCGCTGCTCGGCAGCGTCCAGCTGGCGCTGCCCTGCCTGCTCGTCGTCCGTCTCGCACGCGAACTGCCGGCCCCGGAAATCGCCCTCCTTGCGCTGCTCGAAGTCATCTTCGGCGTCGCCTGGGCCTGGCTCGGTGCCGGCGAACGACCGGCCGCCGGCACCCTGCTCGGCGGCGCGCTGGTACTCGCCGCGCTCGTCGGCAACGAAGCGCTGGCGCTGCGGCAGCGGACGGCTGCCGCCTGAGGCGACGCCTGCCGCCGCAACCTCGATTTCGCAGCGCAGCATTCCTACTTGACAGGCCGCCAGAAGTCAATACAATGCGAATTGTGCGGTGCAGCAAACATGGTCTGACGAATGCGGCACCGGGCCCCCTACCCTAATCAGGAGATACGCCATGATCAAGAACAACGAATACTTCGCGACCGTCGCCAAAGCCGCTGTCGACTCGCTGGCCACCATCGCCCACACCTCGCTGGCCACCAGCGAGCGTCTCGCCGCGCTCAACCTCGACGCCGCCCGTTCGCTGGTCGCCGACAGCGCCGCGCAACTCGAAGCGCTGCTGGCCGTCAAGGACGCGCAAGGCCTGTTCGCGCTGCAGCGCTCGCTGGCCAAGCCGGCCGTCGAAAAGACCCTGGCCTACTCGCGCAGCGTCTATGAGATCCTCAACGCCTCGGCCGACGGCCTGGCGCAGATCGCCGAAAGCCAGAGCGCCGAGCTGAAGAAGAACTTCTCGGCCGCCGTCGAGCAGTCGCTGAAGAGCGCGCCGGCCGGCACGGAGCCGGTCGTTGCCGCCGTCAAGTCGGCGCTGGCCCAGGCCGACTCGGCCTACGAAACGCTCAGCCAGTCGGCGCGCCAGACGAAGGCCGCGATCGAAGCCAACGTCGCTGCCGCCAATGCGGCGACCGTCAAGCTGATCGGCAAGGTCGCCTGAACCCAGGGATCAGCCCACCGGCCCCCTCCCGCAGGCGCCTGACGGCAACTGCGGGCGAAGCCCGGACCTCGGTCCGGGTTTTTCCTTTTCTACTGCAACAGAGGAGCGTCTCATGACGAACCGGATCGACGCCGACATACTCGACTTCCTGAAGGCCAACGGCCCCCGGCTCGACGCCGAGATCGCCGCGGCGCTGCGCATGCCGCTCGCGCGGGTGCGCACCCGCGTCGCCGAGATGTCCTCGTCGGGCGACCTCATCTGCTGCAGCACGGTACGCTTCGAAGGCGGCGTCCGCACCGAAGGCCTCAGTTGCCGTCTTTCCTGCTACACCCCGCCAGCGGCGCGCGGCCGCAAGCCCGGCGCCAAGAAGTCCGGACAGCCCCCCGGCAGCGACACTGCCGTCGACTGACCGCGCTGCCGCACCTGCCGCACCTGCCGCGCTTCCGCACGGCGGGCGGCTGCGAAAACGACAAGGCCCGGGGATCGCTCCCCGGGCCTTGTCGTTTGCAGCGACGGATCGGAACCGCGCGAGCGCGGCTCCTTGCCGGATTACTGCTCGCCGACCACCTTGACGGTGATCTGGGCGACGACGTCGGTGTGCAGCGCGACGTCGATGGTGTTTTCGCTGACGGTCTTCAGCGGGCCGTTCGGCATGCGGACGCCCGACTTCTCGACGTCGAAGCCTTGCACCTTGAGCGCGTCGGCGATGTCGGCGTTGGTCACCGAGCCGAACAGGCGGCCATCGACACCGGCCTTGCGGGCGATCTCGACGACGACGCCGGCCATCTTGTCGGCGACGCCCTGGGCGGCGGCGAGCTTCTCGGCGGCAAGCTTTTCCAGCTCGGCGCGGCGCGCTTCGAACTCGGCCTTGGCGGCCGGCGTGGCGCGCTTGGCCATGCCGCGCGGAATCAGGAAGTTACGGGCGTAGCCATCCTTCACCTTGACGAGGTCGCCGAGGTTGCCGAGGTTGATGACCTTTTCCATCAGAATGATTTGCATGGTCTGGCTCCTCGATTATTGATGGTTGTCGGTGTAGGGCAGCAGGGCCAGGAAGCGGGCGCGCTTGATGGCGACCGACAGCTGGCGCTGATAGTGGGCCTTGGTGCCGGTCAGGCGGGCCGGCATGATCTTGCCGTTTTCGACGATGAATTCCTTCAGGACTTCAACATCCTTGTAGTCGACCATGTCGACCTTGTCGGCAGTGAAGCGGCAGAACTTGCGGCGCTTGAACAGACCGCCACCACGCTTCGGCTTTTTGTCGTCCTTCTTCTTGAAGAATCGGGCCATTTCAGTTTCCTTCCAAAAATTCGATGTGTTCTATGTGCAGTACCAGTTGCTTGCTGTTGCGGCTTTTCGCGGCGAGGAAGCCGGTCACCTTGACCTG
>JANJTW010000125.1 GCA_024710925.1 Rhodocyclaceae bacterium
GCGACCAGCAGGTGCGGCATCTTGGCCAGATCGGCGACCACCGGCTGGCCGCCGATGTCCTTGCCGAGCGTCAGCGTCAGCGGCGAGGCCATGTCCTGGTAGGCCTTGCTCGAAATGATCTCGGACAGGCGTACCGTCTGCCGCTTCGGGTTCGGCAGTTCGAGCGCCATGCACGACTTGCCGGGCACCGTCTCGACGACGCGCACCGAGACCAGCGCCAGCGCACGCGCCAGATCGCGCGCCAGATTGACGATCTGCGCGCCCTTGACGCCGACCGCCGGCTCGATCTCGTAGCGCGTGATCACCGGCCCGGGGTAGGCGGCGACGACCTGCACCTGGACGCCGAACTCGGCGAGCTTCCTTTCGATCAGGCGCGACGTGAATTCCAGCGTCTCCGGGCTCGGCCGCTCGGTCTGCGCCGGCGCCGGCGCGAGGAGGTGCAGCGGCGGCAACAGGCCGCCCTCGACCGCTTCCGGGAACAGCGGCGTCTGCCGCTCGCGCTCGATGCGCTTCTCGACCTTCTTCGACACCTCGACCACCGGCTCCGGCATCTCGATGACGATCGGCTCGTGCTGCTCGACGCGCTTCTTCTCGACCTCGACCTCGGCCTCGCGCTCGCGCGCCACCTCGCGGCCGATGCGCCGGTCCTGCCAGCGCTCGACGGCGCCGCGCACGGCCAGCCAGGCATCCTCGATCCAGCCGCCGAGGCGCTCGGCGGCGCCGAGCCAGGACATGCCCGAAAACAGGCTCCAGCCGACCGCCAGCAACGCGATCAGCAGCAGCGTGCCGCCGGTGAAACCAAGCGTGCGCAGCGCCAGGCCGCCGATCTCGTGCCCGACCATGCCGCCGGGCGCCAGCGGCAGCGGCGTCTGCAGCGAATGGAAGCGCAGCGCTTCGAGCGCGCTGCTCGCCACCAGCAGAACGAAATAGCCGGCGAGGCCGATCGCCAGCGGCCGCCGGTCGCCCGAGCGCAGCCCGTCGAGACGGCGGTAGCCCCACCAGACGACGGCGGCGCAGAGCATCACCCACCACCAGGCGGAGAGGCCGAAGACGTAGAGCAGCAGGTCGGAAATCCAGGCACCGGCACGGCCGGCCGGGTTGTGCAGGGTCGAGCTGAAGACGGCGCGCGACCAGCCCGGGTCTTCCGGATGGTAGCCGAACAGCGACAGCGACAGGAAGCCGGCCAGCACGACCAGCGCCAGCCAGCGCGATTCCTGCAGGACGAGGGCGATCTTCTCGGGCAGCGGGCTCGGCGTTTCCGGGCGCCGCGTGGCGGTCTTGGTGGTCAATGCAGTGGCCGGGGGACGGGAATTTCGATGCCGCAGATTATACCCGCCGGCAAGTCGCCGCCAGCCTCCGTCGCCGGCCGGCGCGCGACGCCGCTATAATTCCGGCTTGCCCAAACAGACCACCGGAAGACGCCCATGACCCAGACCACCCGCCACTGCCGCCTGCTCATCCTCGGTTCCGGCCCCGCCGGCTACACCGCCGCCGTCTATGCCGCCCGCGCCAACCTGAAGCCGGTGCTGGTCACCGGCATGGCCCAGGGCGGCCAGCTGATGACCACCACCGACGTCGACAACTGGCCGGCCGACGCCGACGGCGTGCAGGGTCCGGACCTGATGGCGCGCTTCCAGAAGCACGCCGAGCGCTTCGAGACCGAGATCGTCTTCGACCACATCCACACCACGCACCTCAACGAGAAGCCGATCCGCCTGGTCGGCGACTCCGCCACCTACACCTGCGACGCGCTGATCATCGCCACCGGCGCCTCGGCGCAGTACCTCGGCCTGCCGTCGGAAGAGAAGTTTTCCGGCCGCGGCGTCTCCGCCTGCGCCACCTGCGACGGCTTCTTCTACCGCAACCAGCAGGTCGCCGTCGTCGGCGGCGGCAATACCGCGGTCGAGGAGGCGCTGTACCTGGCCAACATCGCCAGCCATGTCTCGCTGATCCACCGTCGCGAGAAGTTCAAGGCCGAGAAGATCCTCATCGACAAGCTGTACAGGAAGGTCGAGGAAGGCAAGATCAGCCTGGTCCTCGACTCGACGCTGGACGAAGTGCTCGGCGACCAGACCGGCGTCACCGGTATCCGCGTGAAGAACGTCAAGCACGGCGATACCAAGGAGTTGAAGCTCACCGGCGTCTTCATCGCCATCGGCCACAAGCCGAACACCGACATCTTCGCCGGCCAGCTGGAAATGGAGAACGGCTACATCGTCACCACCGGCGGCCGCGAGGGCAACGCCACCGCCACCAGCATTCCCGGCGTCTTCGCCGCCGGCGACGTGCAGGACCACATCTACCGCCAGGCCTGCACCTCGGCCGGCACCGGCTGCATGGCCGCGCTCGACGCCGAGCGCTACCTGGATGCCCTCGGCCTCGCCTGAGCAATGCGCACTGCGCATCGCGAAGAAGTGCTCCTGGGGCACGCCTGAGCCGCGGCGCAGCCCATGAGCCGGCGCCCCAAGGATAGCCCCTTCGGGGCGCTCGCCGCGCTGCGCGGCCGCCTGGCGCCGCCGCGCAGCGGCAAGCCGGAAGCGCGCCCGCTGCCAGCGACGATCGAAACCGGGGACATCGACGAAGCGGCGCTGTTCCGCGCCGCGCTCGGCGAAGTGACGCCGCTCGCCGCCGACGCCCGCGCCGAAATCGAACGCCCGCGCCCGGCGCCGCTGCCGCGCCCGCGCGTCGCCGAACCCGAAGCCGAACCGCCGCGCCGCGTCCCGGCGCCCGACCCGAACGACGCCACCGCTCTCTTCCGCCATGAAATGGCCGACGTCACCCGGCTCGTCGACCATGGCCGCGTCGAGCTGGGCCGCCGCCGCGCGCATGCCGCCGTCGCCACGCTGCCGCCGTCGCTCACCGAAGACGCCCGGCCGGCGCCTCCGGACGCGCCCTGGCTGCCGAACAACGTCGACGACCCGGCCGCACTGTTCCGCCATGCCGTTGGCGCCGCCGCGCCGCTGCCCGGGCGCAACCGCGCCGAACTGGCGCGGCCGCTGCCGGCGCCGCAGCCGAGAAAGCGCGAGGAGGACGAGGCCGCCGTGCTGCGCGAGGCGATCGCCGCGCCGCTCTCCTTCGAGGACCGCATCGACATCGGCGACGAGGGCGTGCACCTGCGCGACGGTCTGCCCCGGCGCGTGCTCACCGACCTGCGCCGCGGCCGCTGGGTGGTGCAGGCCGAGCTCGATCTGCACGGCCTGACGCGCGACGAGGCGCGCAGCGCGCTCGGCCACTTCCTGCACGACGCGCTCGAACACGGCCATCGCTGCGTGCGGCTGATCCACGGCAAGGGCCTCGGCTCGCCCGGGCGCGAACCGGTGCTGAAGCACCTGTCGCGCGGCTGGCTGATGCAGCGCGAGGAAATCCTCGCCTTCTGCCAGGCACGGCCGCACGACGGCGGCGACGGGGCGCTACTGATCCTGCTGCGCAACCGGCGCAGCTGAAAACGAAAGCGGCTGCCCGAGGAGGCAGCCGCAAGCGGAAACCGGTGGGATCTAGGCCGCTGCGCCGAAGCGGTTCAGCCCTCGCCCTTGGTGATATGTCGCTTGAACAGTTCGGCGTCGTCGATGCCGGCCCAGCCGGCGCCGATCTCCTGCTTCGGCGCCAGGCCGAGCGAGCCGTAGAGCGTCGCCAGCCGGAACACCTCCATTGCGACGTCGGGCGGAAAACCCTGGCGGCCGGGACGGTCAGACACCATCAGGCTGCCGAGGAAGGCGTCGAGATCGGGTTTGCCCCACAGCTCGACGATGCGGGCGAGGATGCGCGGAAACTTTGCCTCGATGGCCTTGGGATAGGCATCGCGATGCTCGCCGAGATAGTCGAGCAGCTCCTCGCGCAGACCGGCCACGTCGTATTCCTCCGGCGCCGAATCCTCCCTGCGGTCGTGCTCGTTCATGGCGGCCCCTCCTGTCAGATGGCGGCTTCGTTCGTCTCGCCGGTGCGGATGCGCACGACCTGCTCGACCGGCGTCACGAAGATCTTGCCGTCGCCGATCTTGCCGGTGTGGGCGGCCTTGACGATGGCCTCGATGGCCGGCTCGACGCTGTCGTCGGCGACGACGATCTCCAGCTTCACCTTCGGCAGGAAATCGACCACGTACTCGGCACCGCGGTAGAGCTCGGTGTGCCCCTTCTGGCGGCCGAAACCCTTGACCTCGGTGACGGTCAGCCCGGTGACGCCGATTTCGGACAGCGCCTCGCGCACCTCGTCGAGCTTGAAGGGTTTGATGATGGCTTCGATCTTCTTCATGGCAAATGTTCTCCGGCGATAAGCGGATATCGTATCAAAAGTGGCGGTCAGAATTCGTCGACGTAGCGGTTGGTGATCGGATAGCGCCAGTCCTTGCCGAAGCCGCGCTGCGTCACGCGGATGCCGACCGGCGCCTGCCGGCGCTTGTACTCGGCGATGCGCAGCAGACGCACGACGCGGCGCACGTCGGCTTCGGCGTAGCCGTGGGCGACGATCTGGCGCGGGCTCTCGTCGCGCTCCATGTAGGCCTGCATGATCGCGTCGAGCACCTCGTACGGCGGCAGGCTGTCCTGGTCGGTCTGGTCCGGCTTCAGCTCGGCCGACGGCGGCCGCGTGATGATGCGTTCCGGGATGATCTCGCGCTCGCGGTTCACCCAGCGCGACAGGCGGTAGACGAAGGTCTTGAAGACGTCCTTGATCACCGCGAAGCCACCGGCCATGTCGCCGTACAGCGTGCAGTAGCCGACCGCCATCTCGGACTTGTTGCCGGTGGTCAGCACCAGCGCGCCGGTCTTGTTGGAGAGCGCCATCAGCAGGTTGCCGCGGATGCGCGCCTGTAGGTTCTCCTCGGTGGTGTCGGCGGGCAGGCCGGCGAACTCCTTGGCCAGCATCGCCTCGTAGGTCTGCATCGCCGGCGCGATCGGGATCTCGTCGTAGCGCACGCCGAGCGTTCGCACCATCTGCCGCGAATCGTCGAGGCTGATGTCGGCGGTGTAGGGCGAAGGCATCATCACCGCGCGCACGCGGTCGGCGCCGAGCGCATCGACGGCGATGGCCAGCGTCAGCGCCGAGTCGATGCCGCCGGACAGCCCGATGATGGCGCCGGGAAAGCCGTTCTTGCCGATGTAATCGCGCACGCCGAGCACCAGCGCGGCATAGACCTGCGCCTCGATCGACTGTGCCGGCGCCAGCGTTCCCGGCTGCGGCCGGCCGGCGGCGAAGTCGACGATTTCCAGGGCTTCCGCGAACTGTGGCAGGCGGCAGGTCTCGCGGCCGTCCGCGTCGAGCACGAAGGAGCCACCGTCGAAGACCAGCTCGTCCTGGCCGCCGACCAGGTTGGCATACACCGCCGGCATGCCGGTGGCGGCGATGCGCTGGCGCAGCACGGCGGCGCGGTCCTCGTGCTTGTCGAGGTGGTAGGGCGAGGCGTTGAGCACCAGCAGCAGCTCGGCGCCGGCGGCGTGCGCCGCCTCGGCGGCGCCCGCTTCCCAGATGTCGGCGCAGATGTTGATGCCGCAGCGCACGCCCTTGATCGTGACGACGCAGGCAGCGTCGCCGGCGTCGAAGTAACGCTCCTCGTCGAAGACCTCGTAGTTCGGCAGCAGCTGCTTGTAGTAGGTGGCGACGCGGCGGCCGTCGGCGAGCAGCGTCGCCGCGTTGTAGCGGCGGCCGTCGCGTTCCTCGGGATGGCCGACGAGGACGGCGATGCCGGTGAGGCGCGCGGCCAGCGCGTCGAGCTCGCGTTCGCAGGCACGGTAGAAATCGGGGCGCAGCAGCAGGTCTTCCGGCGGGTAGCCGCACAGCGCCAGCTCCGGCGTCAGCAGCAGGTCGGCACCGGCGGCGCGGGCACGCGCGGCGAATTCGGCGATCTTCGCGGCGTTGCCGGCGAGGTCGCCGAGCGTGGCGTTGATCTGGGCGATGGCGATCTTCAGTGACATAGGCCGCAACTATACCGGAAGCGGAATTCGTCCGCCGCCCCTCGCCGCTTGCCGGCGCCTGTGTTTACTGCCCTTGACGGGCGGTGTCGCCATCCGGCGACACGCGGCATCGACGAAGGACCGGGGCTTTGCCGCCAGTCCGGGCAAACGCTGTCGCCGACAGGCGACAGCGCGCCCGACGGCGACGCCAAAAACAGGCCGTATCGCCTTGATTCGGCGACGGTTTATATCGCTGGCACGCAAGCTGCGTACAACGCCGTACGCAACTTTCACAAGGAGCGCAGCATGAATTTCCCGAGAACCCGAAAATGGATCGCCGCCGCGCTGGTGGCCTCGCTGCTCACCGCCTGCGCCGGCAACGCGACGCGCGAAAGCACCGGCGAGTACATCGACGACAGCGTGATCACCACCAAGGTGAAGGCGAAGTTCTTCGACAACCCGCAGGTGCGCGTGATGGCCATCAACGTCGAAACCCACAAGGGCATCGTCCAGCTGAGCGGCTTCGCCGCCAGCGAAACGGAACGCAGCCGCGCCGTCGACCTGGCGCGTACCGTCCCCGGCGTCAAGGCCGTGCACAACGACATCATCCTCAAATAGCCCGCCATCGCGTACCGGCCCGGCGGCAACGCCGGGCTGCAATCCGCCGCCGGCTTCCGGCGGTCTGCCATTCCCGGTGATTGCGCGTACGGTACCAGCCCCCGGGCACCAAAGAAAAGGCTCTGTTCGCATCGGCTGATGATTGCTCAAGCTTGGATAGCCAAGATCAGAAACAGTGCGGGATTCGAGGCAGGGTCGGCGGACCGGTCGAGGGCGCGGAACCAGCCGAGATAATGAGCCAGGTAGCGCGTAGCGATGCCCTTGAAGCGATGCACCCAAAGCTTGAGTCGGCTATCGAAGGCATTG
>JANJTW010000126.1 GCA_024710925.1 Rhodocyclaceae bacterium
GCCCTACGCTCTTCCCGGCTTAAGCAGCCGACCAGCCGTACCCATTTCTGCAATTCTCGCGTTCGCATCGCCGTCTCCTGTTCGGTCCATACAGGAGTCCAGTGTCGGCTTCCGCAGGCTCAGGGCGTGAGCCATCATCAGCCGATGCGAACAGAGCCTTGTTTATTGTTGTTGAAGGTTGTTGATGGAGTCGGGGCGGGCAAGGTCGCCGAGCAGCACATCGAGTTCCTCGTCCAGGCTGTCGAGGCTCTTTTCCTCGATGAAATTCAAGCAAGAATTGATGTCATCGAGCATGACGGTGGCGAGGACGGCAAGACTCACTTGATCCAAGGCCAAGTGAAAAATGTTCTCCAGTGCGTCACGGGGTTTGCTCTTGCTGGCGGCGTGGCGGATGAGCATTCGCAAGGCTGCTTCGGTCGAGTCCACGAACCGCTGAATCGTCTGAAGCCGATGCTGCAATTCCAAATACTCGATCGAGTCAGTAGAGAACGGGTTTCCGTCGAATCCGACTTCATCCAGAAGCGGGGTGAACAGGAGGCTGGTATCCCTCATTGGAGCACCTCCCCACCAATCGTGTTGCGTTCGATGAACGCGTCCAGGTCGCTTTGGCGATACTTCACGTGCCGGCCGATTTTGATCAGCGGCAGCTGGTAGCGCTTGGTGCAAGCCCACACCGCGAGTGTCTGCGGTGCAACGCCAAGGTAGGCCGCGGCTTCTCGGCGGCTGCGGAGCGTTTCGTGCGTGGTGGCTTGTCTAGTCATATTCATTCCTTTCTCAAAGCAATTTGATTAAAGCCAAGTGGTACGGGACGCACTTGGCATCGGTAATTGCCCAAGGAATGTTTGCTGGGTTTTCATGGATGCTCCTTTCTCTTCGTTGCAATGAGGAAAGGATCTCAACCCGAAATTGGCTCTACAAGGGCTTTTTGGCGAAGAGGCCAAAATAGCCCGTAACCGTTTGTAATGCCCTTGTAAACATTGAGTTAGGGTTGTGTATTAGCAATTGCTTGTTATGCGAATAGCCATAAAAGATGCCATTGGCAATATGAATTGCTTTTTTTTGGGGGGGGAATTTTGGGATGTTTAAACGGAACGGGTGAGGATAAAAGTGCAGTTGTTACCCTACCCGGCGGATCCAACGCTCATCAGGAAGCGAAAGAAGTCCATGCGCCTCTTCCGCAGCCGGTTTGCTTAAGACTGATTGAGAATCTGAAAGCGCTCCGCCAGATTGTCGGCGGCGTAGAACACGAATGCGTTACCTTGCTTCAGTTTCACTAGCAGGCCGAGTTCTTCCAAGCCCAATAGATCAGCACGGGCGGTCTGGTAAACGACGTCGTGCACTGCCTGATGCTTGGCAACCCGATAGGTTTCACCGGGGTGGTTCAGTGCGTGCGTGAGTAAGGCGAGTTGCCGATGGTTTAGTTGGACACGTAGCTGACCTGTCTTGATCAGCAGACTCTCTGCTTCCTTTTGCTCACCGATCTTGCGGCCGAGGTATTCGTGAAGGGCGACGATGGATCGCCGAATGATGTCTAGCTGATGCAGGACGAAATAGGTCGTATCGTTCTGATCAGTCTCGGTATGCAGGTAGGCTTGAACGTATTGCCGCGGGGCCTTACGCAAGAATTGGGAAATCGACAAGAACTCCATCAGCCAATAGCCGCTGCGCGCCATCGACCAGTAGAACAATGCACGGGCAGTTCGACCATTGCCGTCGACGAATGGGTGGTCATAGCCAATCATGAAATGCAGCAGGATCGCCCGTACGACTGGATGTATGAATGGCGACGAATCGGTATCCGCATTCGCGAAGTCGCATAGCAACTGCAACCGCTGAGGCAGCTCCTTGTGGCAAGGAGGCCGATGGAGAATCTCGCCGTCACGGTTATCAACGACGTTGACGTCATCAGCATCGCGCAGGCGACCCGCATCATTTGGGTCGTCCAAGGTATCGAGCGTGAGCATCCGGTGCAGTTCGAGGATGCGTTCTGGTGTGATCTTTTCGTTTCTTAGGCTACGGATGTGCTCCATTGCCTGATAGTTATTGAAGATCATCGTCTCACTGCGATCGCGCGGCTGCCGCTTTTCACGCAGCATTTCCTCTGCCACCTTGCGAGTGGTCGACGCCCCTTCCAGCTGACTGGAAGTGATCGACTCCTCGATCAGCGAGTGAAGGAGATAGCGTTCTCGATTCTCGTGGATCGGGGCTGATTCGGGAGTCCGAATCTGTCCTGCCGCATCCAGATCGATGTGGTGGAGATGAATGAGGAGCGGCTCTGGTGACCCCAAGCAGAACGGCCGACCATCCTTGTCGGCGAACGGTAGCTTCTGGTGCATTGAGCGACGCGCCATCCACACGGAGAGCCACCAACGTTCGTGCGACAAGCCTTCGGGAGGAGAGCGATGACGCAGCTCATCCCAATGGAGATACTTACCCGCCGGCAGAGGCGAGGCGTGCTTCATCAGTCCAAGCAACTCATTGGGGGACTGCTGCTGCAGTAAGGCAAGGGCATCGGGAGGCAGCATTGGCAGCTTCACGTTTACTAATCCTTAAACAAATTAGTAATGATTAGTATAGCCGCTTTTGCATAAACTACTAAAACATAGTTGCTTTAGTAGACACTGGTAAACCAACGCCCATGAAAAACGCCAACTGATTTACCCGCCCTCCTTCTCCAACGCATTGGCGGTTTGTCCGATTCCCGCCGCCTTAAGCATCGCATCAGTTGCCCTCTCCACCGACGCTCGCACAGGATCAAGGTCAAGACGAGCATAGATCGCTGTTGCCTGCTGACTCTTATGGTTCAGGCTCTTGCCGATGATCGGCAACGATGCCCCTGTGATCGCCTGCCAGCTGCCCATCGTGCGACGGAGATCGTGGATACGCAGGTCTGGAATACGAGCACCTTCTGTTTGCACCTTTAACGCCCTGGCAACACCTCTCGCGCGCTCCAGGAGCGCGTCCATAGATTCGTAGGTGGGTTGCCCCGTCTCTTCATCTATTAGCGGCTCAAAACGCCCGCCGGCCTCAGAGATCCATCGCTTGAGCTGGGAAAGCTCGTCCCGGTCAAAAATACGCTTCCAGCCCTTCTTCGGCTCAACCAAATGCCCACTCGCACCATCCCCTGGAAAGACGAAGTCGGCCCCTGGCGTAGCAGCGCTGCGCCGCATTTTGAGAATTCGAAGCACTTCAGCGGTTAGCGTGACATTCTGCGGTTCGTCGTTCTTGGTACGAGGAATCCGCCAGATCTTGTCGTTGAAATTGATTTCACTCCAACGCATCGCCAGTACGTTGGCTCTGCGTGCTCCGGTCAGGAGAGAGACCAGGAAGTAATCACGGACCGTTTCATTCGGTTCGTCAGCAAGCGAGGCGAAGAATCTCGGCAACTCATGCGTCTGCAGGAAACGGTCTCTGCTGACCTTCTTGCGGGTTTTTGTAGCGCTGACGGGGTTGGTCGAGCAGCGCCCCCACTCTATGCCCTTGCCGAAGATGCAAGATGCCAAGGCGCGAACGTTATTGATCGTCGCGTTCGCCTTACCGGCTCGCTCCATGTCGGAGAGAATGCGAGTGACCATCGGCGCATTGATCGTGCTCACTTTGTGCCCGCCCAGTGACCGATCGAGATAATCCCGGTAGCGCTGCGCATCCGACACCCAGGCTCGCTTCTGCTTGCCGTGGCGTTCAGCGAACTCCTCGAACAGTTGGCGGAAGGTCGGCTCTTCACGAATAGCTCGACGCGCTTCGCCAGGATTATTGCCTTCGACAATTTTCCCGATGATCTCAGCAGCCTTCTTGCGGGCTTGCTCGATGGTCATCTCCGGGTAGCGCGCCAACGAGATGCGCTCCATCTGCCCACCCTTGATGCGCTTGAAGACACAGAACGTCTTCGTTCCAGTGGCAGTGACCCGAAGCCTCAAACAGGGCTGACGGCTATCGCAATATTCGGATCGTTGCCCGCTCGGAGGTAACGGCAGCGAGTCCAATGCGGCTTTCGTGAAGTTGATTGTTTCCGCCATTCAACACCATTAAGAAATTCGACCGGGGTAGCACCGGGGTAGCAGCGAAGGTGAATTTCGGTCAAATTTCACCTAGCTAAAGAAACGGCATAATACGCTGTAAGCCGCACCATATCTAGGTTTAGAAACAATCATCAATTTACGGAAAACAGTGGAATCTAGAATTCATAACCCGTAGGTCGGCGGTTCGATTCCGCCCATCACCACCAGCAATACCAAGGCCCGCAGCGATGCGGGCCTTTTCGTTTCCAGCGCCGGTCGGGCACCGGGGCAACGTCTGCCCGCCTTGTCCGCCGGTGGCGCGAACCCATCGCCCGGCGAACGACACCGGCCCGCGCCTCCGCCAGGCTGTCGGAAGAAAGGATAAGGCCCGCAGCGCTGCGGGCCTTATCCTTTTACGGAGCCGGAAAAACGCAGGGCCGCCCGGAGGCGGCCCTGCGTTCGATTCCTGGTGCTGCGGGTATTACTTCTTCTTCTTGGCAACGGCGGCCTTGAAGGAAGCGCCAGCCGAGAACTTCGGAACGGTCGTCGCCGGGATCTTGATGGCGGCGCCGGTCTTCGGGTTCTTGCCGGTGCGGGCAGCGCGCTTGGCGGCCTTGAAGGAGCCGAAGCCAACCAGGGTCACGTTGTCGCCCTTGGCGACAGCCGTGGTGATGGCGGCGACGGCAGCGTCGAGGGCACGACCAGCGGCAGCCTTGCTGATATCGGCACCAGCTGCGATGGCATCGATGAGTTCGCTCTTGTTCATGCAGTGTCTCCTACGTGTGAGTGTGTTGACGGAAGGCGGTAGCCGCGGGTGATTGTGTCATAGGCTTTTTTCAAATGCCACAACTTTTTTTGTAGGATTTTTCCTGCGCAAGCCTTGCGCCTCAATGCTTCCCGCCGAGTCCGAGGTAGGCTTCGATGACCCGGGGGTCATTCGCCAGTTCGGCGCTGGGACCTTCCAGCGACACTTCGCCGGTTTCCAGAACGTAGCCGTAATCGGCCACCTGCAAGGCGGCGCGGGCATTCTGCTCGACCAGCAGCACGGAAACGCCCATTTCGCGCAGGCGCGCGACGGTGCGGAAAATTTCTCGGATGATCAGCGGCGCCAGGCCCAGACTGGGTTCATCGAGCATCAGCAACTTCGGCTTGGCCATCAGCGCGCGGCCCATCGCCAGCATCTGCCGCTCGCCGCCGGAGAGAGTGCCAGCCGTCTGTTCGGCGCGCTCGCGCAGGCGCGGGAAGATGCCATAGACCTCTGCCAGCGTTTCCCGGTAGGCGCGGTCGCCGCGCCGGTAGCGGTCGAAGGCGCCGAGCAGCAGGTTGTCGGCGACGCTCATGTCGGCGAACAGTTCGCGTTTTTCCGGCACCAGCGTCAGCCCGAGGCCGACGCGCTCCTCGACCTCGAAGTCGTTGCCGAGCGGCCGGCCGACGTAGCTGACCTCGCCACGGCCGGGCAAGAGGCCCATCAGGCACGACAGCAGCGTCGTCTTGCCGGCGCCGTTCGGGCCGATGACTGTGACGATCTCGCCCTCGCGGATGGTCAGGCCGACCTTGTGCAGCGCCTCGACCTTGCCGTACGAAACCGACAGGTCCTTCGCTTCGAGCAGCACGGGACGCATGCTCATTCGATTCCTCCCAGATAGGCCTGCAACACCTTCGGATCTTCCTGGATCTGCTTCGGCAGGCCTTCGGCCAGCTTCTCGCCGAACTCCATGACGACGATGCGGTCGGCCAGCCCCATGACGAAATCCATGTCGTGCTCGACGAGCAGGATGCCCATGCCCTCGGCGCGCAGCTTCCGGAGCAGCTCGGCCAGCGCCTGCTTCTCCAGGTAGCGCAGGCCGGCCGCCGGCTCGTCGAGCAGCAGCAGACAGGGATCGGCGGCGAGCGCGCGGGCGATCTCGACGATGCGCTGCTTGCCGAGCGGCAGGCTGCCGGCGGCGTCGAACAGGTGCTCGCCGAGGCCGACGCGCTCGACCTGCCGCGCCGCCTCGAAGCGCAAGCGGCGCTCCTCGTCGCGGTCGAGGCGCACCGAGGAATGGATGAAGGTCCGGCTGCCGCGCAGGTGGGCGCCGATGGCAACGTTGTCGAGGACGCTCATCGCCGGCAGCAGGCGCACATGCTGGAAGGTCCGGCTCATGCCGCGGCGGGCGATCTCGCGCGCAGCCAGCCGGTCGACGCGCTGACCGAGGAAGCGCACCTCGCCCTCGGTCGGCGGATTGACGCCGGAAACGCAGTTGAACATCGTGCTTTTTCCCGCGCCGTTCGGGCCGATCAGCGCCATCACCTCGCCGGCGCGGACGGTGAAGCTGACCGCGTTGTTGGCGGTGAGGCCGCCGAAACGCTTGCTCACCCGCTGCACTTCGAGGATGGTCTCGCCGGCCTGCGGCATCTCGCGCCGCGGCAGGCGCTCGGCATCGGCGACGCGGCCGCCGGCACCGGCGGCGAGCGCCGGCCAGAGGCGCTCGACACGCGTCAGCAGCACCGGCCACAAACCATCGCGGGCACGGTGCAGCACGAAGATCATGACCAGGCCGAAGACGATCACCTCAAAGTTGCCGGACTGGCCGAGCAGCTTCGGCAGCAGATCCTGCAGCCACTGCTTGAGGATGGTCACCAGCCCGGCGCCGAGCAGCGCGCCCCAGACGTGGCCGACGCCGCCGATCACCGCCATGAACAGGTACTCGATGCCCTGCGTCAGCGAGAACGGCGTCGGGTTAACGAAGCGCTGCAGGTGCGCGTAGAGCCAGCCGGAGACACAGGCGAACTGGGCGGCGATGGTGAAGATGACGATCTTGTACCAGGCGGTGTTCACACCCATCGCCTCGGCCATCACGACGCCCCCCTTGAGCGCACGGATGGCACGGCCGTCGCGCGAGTCGAGCAGGTTCTGCGTGGCGATGACGCCGAGCAGCAGCGCGATCCAGATCAGGTAATAGAACTCGCGGCCGTTCTTCAGCTCCATGCCGAACAGGCTCACCGGCGGGATGCCGCCGAGCCCGGTGTGGCCGCCGAAAGCCTCGATGTTGCCGAACAGGAAGTACAGGCTGATGCCCCAGGCGATGGTGCCGAGCGGCAGGTAGTGCCCGCCCATGCGCAGCGTGATGAAACCGAGGAAGAGCGCGACGACGGTGGTTGCGGCCAGGGCAACGGCGAGCGTCGCCCACGGGCTCCAGCCGAAGGCCGTGGTCAGCCAGGCGGTGGCGTAGGCGCCGACGCCGACGAAGGCGGCCTGGCCGAAGCTGGTCAGGCCGCCGACGCCGGTCAGCAGCACCAGCCCGAGCGCGACCAGCGCATAGAGGCCGATGTAGTTCGCCAGCGTCACGTAGAACTCGGCCGAGTCGGGCAGCACGACCGGCAGCAGCGCGACAAGGACGATGAAGGCGAAGAGGACGGCCCGCCGCATCATTCGTCCTCCTCGGAATGGTGCGTCGTCAGCGAGCGCCACAGCAGCACCGGGATGATCAGCGTAAACACGATCACTTCCTTGAAGGCGCTGGCGTAGAACGACGAATACGATTCGAGGAAGCCGACCAGCAGCGCGCCGGCGGCGGCCACCGGGTAGCTGGCCAGGCCGCCGATGATGGCGCCGACGAACCCCTTCAGCCCGATCAGGAAGCCCGAGTCGTAGTAGAGCGTGGTGATCGGCGAGATGAGGATGCCGGAGAAGGCGCCGATCAGCGCCGCCAGCGTGAACGACAGTTTGCCGGCCATCGTCGTCGAGATGCCCATCAGCCGCGCGCCGGTACGGTTCAGCGCCGTCGCGCGCAGCGCCTTGCCGTAGATGCTGCGGCCGAAGAAGGCGTAGAGGGCGACGATGAGGATCGCCGAGATGGCCAGGATCCACAGCGTCTGGTATTGCAGCGTCGTCGCGCCGAGTTCGAGCGTGCCTTCGCTGAAGGCCGGCGTGCGCGTACCTTCGGCGCCGAAGAAGAGCAGGCCGAGGCCGATCAGCACGACGTGCACGGCGACCGAGACGATCAGCAGGATCAGCACCGGCGCCTCGGCGATCGGCTGGTAGGCGAGGCGGTAGATCATCGGCCCGAGCGGCACGACGACGGCCAGCGCCAGCAACACCTGCGCCACCAGCGGCAGGCCGGCGAGATCGGTGCTGGCGAGCAGGAACCACAGCGCCAGCGGCACCGCCAGGTTGAGCGCGAGAATGCGCGGCAGCTTGCGTGCGGCGCCGTGGCGCAAGGCCTGCGCGCCGTCGAGCGCGGCCACCGCGGCGCCGAGGGCGAGGATCAGCCACAGCGTCGCCGGCAACTGGCCGGCCTGCAACGTCGCCAAGGTCAGCGCGCCGTAGGCGACGAACTCGCCCTGCGGAATGAAGATGACGCGCGTCACCGCGAACACCAGCACCAGCGCCAGCGCGAGCAGCGCATAGATGGCGCCGTTGGTCAGGCCGTCCTGGCCGAGGAGGAGTGCGATCTGGAAATCCATGGAAATTCCTGCGCCCGGCGCCGCCGCCGGGCAATTGGCTGGGTGGCGGCGACTCCGTCGCCGCCACCGGTTCTGCGGCTTACTTCACCAGCTTCCAGGCGCCGCCCTCGATCCGGACCATGACGCGGGCGCGCTGGTCGAAGCCGAGGTGGTCGGTCGGGCTCATGTTGAACACGCCGTGCGCCACCGGCAGCTCCTTGACGCCTTCCAGCGCGTCGCGCAGCGCGGCGCGGAACTCCTTGCTGCCCGGCTGCGCCTTCTTCAGCGCCACCGGCACCGCCGCTTCGAGCAGCTTGTAGGCATCCCAGGCGTGCGCGCCGAAGGTCGACACGCTGCCCTTGCCGTGCGCCGCCTCGTATTTCTGCACGTACTCCTGCGCCGACTTCTTGACCGGGTTGCCGGCCGGCAGCTGATCGGCGACCAGAACTGGACCGGCCGGCAGGAAGGTGCCCTCGCAGTCCTTGCCGCAGACGCGCAGGAAGTCGTTGTTGGCGACGCCGTGCGTCTGGTAGATCGTGCCCTTGAAGCCGCGCTCCTTGAGCGCCTTCTGCGGCAGCGCTGCCGGCGTGCCGGCGCCGCCGATGAGCACTGCGTCCGGCTTCGCCGCGATGATCTTCAGTACCTGCCCGGTGACCGAGGTGTCGGCGCGGTTGAAGCGCTCATTGGCGACGATCTCGATCTTGCGCGCCTGCGCGACGCCGGCGAATTCGTTCGCCCAGCCTTCGCCGTAGGCGTCGGAAAAGCCGATGTAGGCGACGCGCTTGACGCCGCTGTTGCTCATGTGTTCGGTGATCGCCGTGGACATCTGCGCGTCGTTCTGCGGCGTCTTGTAGACCCAGCGGCGCTTGGCGTCGACCGGATCGACGATGGCGCGCGAGGCGGCCATCGAGATCATCGGCGTCTCGGCCTCGGCGGCGACGTCGATCATCGCCAGCGAGGCCGGCGTGATCGTCGAGCCGATGATGACGTCGACCTTTTCCTCGGCGACGAACTTCTTCGCGTTCTTCACCGCGGTGGTCGTGTCGGAAGCATCGTCGAGCAGCACGATCCTCACCTTCTGGCCGGCGATGGTCTGCGGCACCAGCGCGAAGGTGTTCTTCTCGGGAATGCCGAGCGAGGCGGCGGGGCCGGTCGCCGACACGGTGACGCCGACGGTGAGGTCGGCGAGGGCGGCGGTGGCGGGCAGGGCGAGCAGCAGGGCAGCGATCAGTTTCTTGTGCTTCATCAGGGTCTCCTCCGTGAATGAATCGTACAAATCCTTCCGATTGACCGGTTGGGGGGCGTGGCGGGCGGCGGCCCGCTTGTCGTTCTTGTAATCGTTCGCGCTACTCCGCATCCGGCTGATTTTCCGGTGCCGCAGCGATAAAAGGCGCAAGGGTACGACACTCCGCGTCGATACGCACTACCGTCGGCACGTGATCGAGGCGGCAGCCGAAGCGGCGGGCATTGAAAACCTGCGGCACCAGGCAGCAGTCGGCCAGCGTCGGATGCTCGCCGTGGCAGAAACGCCCGGTCAGCACATTGCCCGCCAGACGGGCCTCGACGGCGGCCAGGCCGGCCTCGACCCAGTGCCGGTACCAGGCCAGCTTCTGCTCTTCCGAAATCCCCAGTTCGCCGGTCAGGTACTTGAGCACGCGCAGATTGTTGATCGGGTGGATCTCGCAGGCGATGTCGAGCGCGATCGCCCGCACCCGCGCGCGCGCCGCCGGGGCGGGCGGCAGCAGCGGCGGATAGGGATAGGCCTCGTCGAGGTACTCGATGATCGCCAGCGACTGCGACAGGTTGAGGTCGCGGTCGGCCAGCGCCGGCACCGCGCCGGCCGGATTGATCCGCCGATAGTCGTCCTGCAGGTGCTGGCCGCCGTCCTTCACCAGATGCACCGGCACCGCCTCGTAGGCGAGGTTCTTCAGGTTGAGCGCGATGCGCACGCGGTAGGCGGCGGAGCTGCGGAAGTAGGTGTAGAGCTTCAGCATCAGGCCTCCTACCGGGCCGCCCCAAAGGAGGCCTGCGCCCCCGCGGGGGGCTGCGAACGAAGTGAGCGTGGGGGCCGTTTCATTTCTAGCCGGGATACTGCGCTACGCGCTGGTCGATGGCGCCGAAGATCGTGCTGCCGGCGGCATCGAACATCTCGATCGTCACGCGGTCGCCGAAGCGCATGAACGGCGTGCTCGGCTTGCCGTCGGCGATGGTTTCGAGACAGCGCTTCTCGGCCAGGCAGCCGGAACCGGTGCTGCGGTCGACGTTGGAAACGGTGCCCGAGCCGACGATCGAGCCGGCCTCCAGCTCGCGCGTCTTCGCCACGTGGGCGATCAGCTGGCCGAAGTCGAAGGTCATGTCGACGCCGGCGTTGGGCCGGCCGAAGAGTTCGCCGTTGAGGTGCACGACGAGCGGCAGGTGCACCCTGCCGCCGTCCCAGGCGGCGCCCAGTTCGTCCGGCGTCACCGCCACCGGCGAGAAGGCAGTGGCCGGCTTCGACTGGAAGAAGCCGAAGCCCTTGGCCAGCTCGGCCGGGATCAGATTCCGCAGCGACACGTCGTTGACCAGCATCAGCAGCCGGATCTGCCGGCGGCAGTCGGCCGGCGATGCGCCCATGGCCACGTCGCCGGTGACGACCGCGACCTCCGCTTCGAAGTCGATGCCCCAGGCCTCGTCGCGGGCGAGGATGGCGTCGCGCGGGCCGACGAAGGAGTCGGAGCCGCCCTGGTACATCAGCGGATCGGTCCAGAATTCGGGCGGCATGTCGGCGCCGCGTGCCTTCCTGACCAGCTCGACGTGATTGACGTAGGCCGAGCCGTCGGCCCACTGGTAGGCGCGCGGCAGCGGGCTGTGGCAGGCCGCCGGGTCGAAGGGTTCGGCGTGGCGCGCGGCGTTGTTGTTCAGCGCGGCATAGACCTCGGCGAGCTGCGGCGCGATCGCCTCCCAGTCGTCGAGCGCCGCCTGCAGCGTGCGGACAATCGCCGGCACCGGCTGGCATAGCGTCAGGTCGCGGCTGACGACGACCAGCGTGCCGTCGCGCCCTCCCCGTTTCAGCGTTGCGAGTTTCATCGTTCCCGGCTCATCCGCTCAATATGTTTCGCGCATTGTCCGCGCATTTTCCCGCCGCCGGCTTACACCGGCTTGACGTCATTCCCCGGCATGGCTGCCGTCGTGCATCCAGCGCGCGTGCTGCGGCGCCCTCTTCGTTGCCGCCCACTCGTTCAGCATCTCCCACTTGACGTCGTCGAGCCGCTTCGCCATCGCCGGCGTGCCGGTGTTGGCGGCGAGTTCGAGGCGGTGGCCGCTCGGGTCGAAGAAATAGATCGACTTGAAGAGGGTGTGGTCGGTCGGGCCGACGACTGCGATGCCGTCGGCCTCCAGCTTCGCCTTCACCTTGAGCAGCGTATCGACCGAGTCCACTTCCAGTGCCAGATGCTGCGTCCACGCCGGCGTGTTCGGGTCGCGCCCCATCGGCGGCTTCGTCGGCAGCTCGAAGAAGGCGAGCACGTTGCCGCCGCCGGCGTCGAGGAAGATGTGCATGTACGGGTCCGGCTCCTTCGTCGACGGCACCTCGTTCTCGGCGATGGCCAGGATGAAGCGCATGTCGAGGTACTTGCCGTACCACTCGACGGTTTCCTTCGCGTCCTTGCAGCGGTACGCGACGTGGTGGATCTTCTTCACGAGCATGGCGGCCTCCTTCGCGTCAGACGGCGCCTTCGCGCGCCCTGGCCAGCGCCTCGCGCAGCACCGACAGGTCGCCGATGTGGTTGGCGAGCAAGAGGATCAGCTGCGCGTTGAGCATCGCGCTCTTCTCATCGTCGAGGTCGCGGTGCGCGTCGATCAGCATCTCGTAGAAATCGTCGCCGGGCGAGAAGGCGCGGAAGTAGCGCTTGCCGGGCTCGGAGAAGTTCGGGGTCAGGGTCAGGGACATGGTCAGGCCTCCTGAAGGGGCGCCCCGAAGGAGGCCTCGCCCCCTCGGGGGGCTGCGAACGGAGTGAGCGTGGGGGTCATCGATTCATCCTCCCTTCAGATGTTGCAGGTGGCGCGGGCAACCGCGGCGCGCACCTTGTGCGCGTCGAAGCGGCGCCAGCGGGCGACGACGTGCTGGTCCGGGCGCAGCAGATAGACGCTGCCCTCGCGCGCATCGTAGCGCTTGGCGACGAGGTGCATCAGGTCGTGCAGCACGCGCGCGCCGTCGAGGCGGCCGGCCTTCTCGGAAACGACGACCGGCTCGACCGGCACGGCGTCGACGGTCAGCTCGCGCAGGCGCTCGAGCTTGTCGCCGAGGCGCTCGGCGACGTCGGTGAAATAGAGCAGCTGGAAGCCCTGGCCGCCGATCTGGTCGAGCAGCCAGCCCTTGCCGCCGTCTTCAAGGCCGACCGGCGCGTCGTCCATCGGCGCGCCCGGCACCATGCGCCCGGCGAACTCGTCCTCGTCGGCGGTGTTCAGCGGCGATTCGACGAGGAAGGCGGGCACCGACAGGCGCCCGGAATTGACCAGCGCGCGGCCGAAGGCGTGGTGCTCGGCGAGCGTCAGCACGGCGTTGCGGAACAGCCGCGAGGTGTTGCTCTTCGGCGTGATGAAGTCAGTCGAGCGCGTCGAGTTCATCAGGTTCTCGTCGGCGGCGGCGACGCGCTCCGACGAATAGGTGTCGAGCAGCTTTTCCGGCGCCTTGCCGTCCATCACCAGCTTCAGCTTCCAGATGAGGTTGTCGGCGTCCTGGATGCCGGAGTTGGCGCCGCGCGCGCCGAACGGGGAGACCTGATGCGCGGCGTCGCCGACGAAGAGCACGCGGCCATGGCGGAACTCCTGCATGCGCCGGCACTGGAAGGTGTACACGCTGACCCATTCCAGCTCGAACTCGCGCTCGTCGCCGAGCATCGCCTTGATCCGCGGGATGACCTTCTCCGGCTTCTTCTCCGCTTCCGGGTCGGCGTCCCAGCCGAGCTGGAAGTCGATGCGCCAGACGTTGTCGGCCTGCTTGTGCAGCAGCACCGACTGCCCGGGATGGAAGGGCGGGTGGAACCAGAACCAGCGCTCGGCCGGGAAGTCGGCCTTCATCACGACGTCGGCGATCAGGAAGCGGTCGTGGAAGATCTTGCCCTCGACCTCCAGCCCCATCAGCTTGCGGATCGGGCTCTTCGCACCGTCGGCGGCGATCAGCCAGTCGGCCTCGATGCCGTAGGTCCCATCCGGCGTCTCGATGGTCAGCCGGACCTGGTCGGACATGCGCTGCACCGAGACGACGCGGTTCTTCCAGCGCAGGTCGACGCCGAGCTCGACGCAGCGCTCGACGAGGTACTGTTCGAGGTAGTACTGCTGCAGGTTGATCATCCCCGGCCGCTTGTGGTCCGGTTCCGGCAGCAGATTGAAGTTGAACACCTCCTCCTCGTGGAAGAAGGTGCGACCGACGTTCCACGACACGCCCTTCTGCACGACACGCTCGCCGACGCCGAGGCGGTCGAGGATTTCCAGCGCGCGCTTGGCGTAGCAGACGCCGCGCGAGCCGATCGAGACGGTGTCGTCCTCGTCGAGCAGCACCACCGGGATGCCATGCAGCCGGCAATCGATCGCCGCCGCTAGGCCAACCGGGCCGGCACCGACGATGACCACCGGATAGCGGCGGGCGACGCGCTCCTTCTGCTCCTGCGGTTGCACGTAGGCGAACTTCGGGTACGTGTAGGTCTTCAGCACTTTGTCTCCTCCCTCCCTCTGTCGGGGATGTCAGGTCCTGCCGAATTGCGTTGGCTGCGGATCACTCCTGCAGTGCGTGCCACATCTCCCGGTCGCGCTCGGCGGTCCAGATGCGCGGGTCGCGGATGCCGGAGGCTTCATCATAAGCGCGCGTCACGTCGAAGGGGAGGCAATGCTCGTAGATGAAGACCTGCGCGAAGTCCGGGTCCATGATTTTCCGCGTGTGCGCCATCGCCGCCTTCAGGTCCATGCCGGCGGCGACCGCCTCCTGCGCGCCACGATAGAGCGCGCTGACGAAGGCGCGGGTATAGGCCAGCCCCTGCTTCACCTGCTGCGGATCCTTCAAGGCCGGGCCGCGGCCGGGGACCAGCTTCTCGGCGCCGAGCGCCGATAGATTGTCGAGCGTCTGCGGCCAGTCGGCGAGGTAGGCGTCGCCGGTGTAGCAGGCGGCGTCGTACTCGACCAGGTCGCCGGAAAAGAGCACCTTCTGCTGCGGCAGCCAGACGACGGTGTCGCCCTTGGTGTGGCCGCGGCCGCGCTGCATGATCTTCACTTCCAGCTGGCCCAGCCACAGCGTCATCTCGCCCCTGAAGGTCAGCGTCGGCCAGGTCAGCCCGGGCACCGATTCGACGGCGTTGAACAGGCGCGGGAAGCGGCCGATCTCGGACGCCATGTCCTGCGCACCGCGCTCGACGATCAGGTCGTAGGTATCCTGGCTGGCGATGATCTGCTGCAGCCCTTCCGACCGGTAGCCGGAGGCGCCGAGCACGCGCACCGCGTGGTAGTGGGTCAGCGTCACGTACTTGATCGGCTTGTCGGTGATCGTACGCACGCGGCGGATCACGTCCTGCGCCATCACCGGCGTCGCCGTCGCGTCGACGATCATCACCGCATCGTCGCCGACGATCACGCCAGTGTTCGGGTCGCCCTCGGCGGTGTAGGCCCAGGCGTTTTCGGAGAGCTGCTCGAAGCTGACCTTCTTTTCTTCGAGGTCGGCCTGCGAGGCGAAGGCTTTGCTGTTCATGCGGGGACTCCGGGAAATTTCGTGGCTGACTGAAAGATAAACATCGATTTGATAATAGTCAATCGGTTTGTTAGTTGCTAACATCGACACATTACCAAAAGCGGCGTCAGCCGCCCGGAGGGTAGAATGCCGCGACCCGATCGTGACACCCACGAAGCCCACGACAACAACGACAAGAACGCGAGTACGCCCATGGAAAAACCCCAGCGCGGCATCCAGTCCATCGAGGTCGGCGGCCGCCTGCTGACGACGCTGGCCGAGGTCGGCGAGCCGATGACGCTGAAGGATCTGGCGCAGCAGTCCGACATGCCGGCAGCCAAGGCCCACCCCTATCTGGTCAGCTTCGGCAAGCTCGGCCTGGTCGAGCAGGACCCCGCCTCGTCGCGCTACGAGCTCGGCCCGCTGGCGCTGCAGATGGGGCTGGCCTGCCTGCGTCGGCTGAACCCGGTGCGGCTGGGCACGCACGCGGCGACCGCGCTCGCCGAACAGCTGCACCAGACGGTGGCGCTCGCCGTCTGGGGCAACGCCGGACCGACCATCGTGCACATCGAGGAGTCGTCGCACCCGATCCACATCAACATGCGCACCGGCACGGTGATGTCGCTGTTCAAGACGGCGACCGGCCGCGTCTTCGCGGCGTACCTGCCGGACAAGGTCATCGAGCACTACATCGACTCCGCGTCGCACCACGCCTTCGCCTACCCGAAGAGCGACCTGCGTCCGTCGTGGAAGGCGATGCAGAAGACGCTGAAGGAAATCCGCGCGCAGGGCATGGCGCAGGTGGTTAGCGAGCCGCTGCCCGGCATCAACGCGCTGTCGGCGCCGGTCTTCGACCACGAGGGGCACCTCGCGCTGGTGGTCACCGTCCTCGGCCCGACCGCGCTGTTCGACCCGGCGCTCGACGGCGACAACGCCGGCGCGCTGCGCGCCTGCTGCGCCGAACTGTCGCACCGCCTCGGCTACGCGCCGACCTAGGCGCCAGATCGATCGCCGCCGCCCGGCGGGGACGCCGCGCCGGCACCATCGCGCCCCCCTGCCGCGGCGGCAACCGCCCGCGCCAGCCGTTCGCGCATGCGCCGCCAGTGGCTGCCTTCCCAGAACACCTTGCCGCAGGCGTCGCAGGTCGCGAAGCGGCGCTGCCGCGCGCGCACGGCCGGCGGCAGGCCGGCCGCCGCCACCTCGTCGGCGCTGGCCGCGCGCAGTGACGCGTTGCAGTCGAGGCAGCGCGAGAACGGGCGCACGGCACCGGCCAGATCGAGCCGCGCCAGCACCTCGGCAAGCTGCGCGTCCGGCCGCTGCGCATGCACGTAGCAGCCGTGCGTCAGCTCGCGGCGCAGCAGCAGGTCGCGGTCGCGGCTGAGCACGATGCGCCGCTCGGCGACGGCGACGCGGACGATCTCGGCATCGGCGCCGCCGTTGTCGTAGCGCGTGTCGAAGCCGGCCAGCCGCAGCAGGCGGGCGAGCGCACCGAGGTGGGCATCGGCGAAGAAGCGCGTTTCGCGCAGGGGGCGCGGGCGCAGGCGCAGCAACGGCGTCACGTCGAAGGCCTCGAACAGCGGATAGACCGAGACGCGGTCGCCGTCGCGCAGACGCTGTGCGAAACCGGCCGGCGAGCCGTTGACGAGGATCAGCTCGACCTCGGTGTGCGGCACGCCGAGCGTCTCGATGGCGTGCTTGACCGTCGCATCGGCGGCGACGGCGGCAACGCTGTCGCCGAAGCGGCGCTCGCGCGCGACGAAGTCGTTGAGCTCGGCGTAGAAGCGGAAGACGACGCTGACCGGCGGTGCGCTCGCCATGGTTCCTCCTCTGCGGAAACGGCGCAATGCCAGTGTATGCTGGCGGCGAGGCCATGGCACGGGGAGCGGCAAGCGATGACGATCAGCGTCGATGAACTGGCGGAGCTGATCCGCGAGATCGAGGTCGAGGACCCGATCGACTACGGCGACCTGCCGTACGACGAGGACGACCTGCGCCGGCTGGTCTGCCAGCAGATCCACGAGATCTCCGACCAGGCCGGACAACTCGGCGACGACAACCGGACGACGGTGCTGCTCGCCGTCGCCGCCAAGCTGGTGCTGGAGAACCTGGTCCTGCACGTGCGCCTGCTGCAACGCCAGGGCCAGCCGCTCGACGCCGACGCCGCCGACCTGCTGCGCCGCCTGCGCGGCGGCTAGCCGGCCGGAGCGACGTGGATCATTGACAGCCGGCGAAGCGCGGCGCTACCGTCGGCGCATTGCCAACCCGCCGGACGCCCCCGTGAGCAACAACATCGCCGACCTGATCGACGGCCTCGAATTCTTCCAGGATTTCCCCTACCGCGAGCTGAAGACGCTCGCCGGCTATTTCGGCCAGATGCACGCCACCGCCGGCGAAACCATCTTCGACGAAGGCGACGCCGGCAGCCACATGCTGATCCTGCTCGACGGCAAGGTGTCGATCCACAAGGCCGGCGAGAACGGCCGCCGCCTGCTGTCGCACGAAGGCAAGGGGCGCATCATCGGCGAGATGGCGCTGCTCGACCGCGAACGGCGCTCGGCCACCTGCATCGCCGACAGCGACTGCGAACTGCTGACGGTGAACCACGAGGGCCTCGACCGCCTGTCGCGCGAGCACCCGGCGCTCGCCTACCGCTTCATGTTCGCGCTCGCCCGCCTGCTGTCGAAGCGCCTGCGGCGGACCTCCGGCGTCCTCGCCGAATACCTGATGAACTGAGTGCGGCGCCGGCACGCTTGACCGCCATGCCCGACGACGGCGAGACTGCCAGCCGCCCCCTCTCCGGAGCCCCATCGTGAGTACGACCGACGACCTGCTGAAAGCCGTGCGCGCCGGCCGCCTCGACGCCGTGCAGGCGGCGCTCGACGCCGGCGTCCCGGCCGAGGTCGGCGACGGCCGCGGCATTCCCGGCCTGCCGCTCGGCATCGCCTGCTTCCTCGGCCACACCGAGATCGTCCGCGCCCTCGTCCGCCACGGCGCGCGCGTCAACGTCGACGACAACCGCGATCCGACCTCGCCGTTGTCGATGGCCATCCGCGGCAAGCGCCGGGACGTCGTGCGCGTCCTCGTCGAACTCGGCGCGACGGTGCCGCCCGGCATGCCCACCGGCCTGCTGCCGGAAGAACTCGCCGCCGCGCAATGGATCGCCCGCCGCCACGGCGCGGCGGCGGCGCTCGCCGGCGGCGTCGAGATCGAGGAAATCGTCATGCCGCGCGCCCTCGGCACCGACACCCTGCTCCTCGAAGCGGACGCGATCCAGCACGCCATCGCCGCCGAGGCGTTGAAGCGCAAGGGCTGAGACTCAGGCGCCGGCGGCCCCGCCGGCGAACAGCGGCAGCGCATCCCAGTAGGGCTCCGGCCCGATCCGTTCGGCCAGGTAGTCGACCAGCACGCGCACCCGCCGCGGCACGTAGCGGGTGCCCGGGAAGACCGCGTAGATGCCCAGTTCCGGCTGCGCGTAGCCGGTCAGGATCGGGCGCACGCTGCCGGCGGCGATCGCCGCCGCGGCGATGAACGACGGCGGGTTGGTGATGCCGAGGCCGCGGCTCGCCGCGTCGAGCAGCGCGTCGCCGTTGTTCGCCAGCAGCCGGCCGCGGATCGGGAACCAGCGCGTCTCGCCGTCGATGACGAAGCTCCAGCTGGTCGGCGCCGCCGGCAGGTAGCCGAAGCATTCGTGCTCGATCAGCTCCTCCGGGCGTTGCGGCTCGCCGCGCCGGCGCAGGTAGTCGTCGGACGCGACGACCAGCATGCGGCAGACGCTGAGCCTGCGCGCCACGTCCTGCGGCGCCAGCCGGCCGGTGATGCGGATGGCGAAATCGACGCCCTCCTCGATCAGGTTCACGCGGCGGTCGGTGTAGTCCACTTCCAGCGTGATCTCCGGATAGAGCGCACCGAAGTCGAGCAGCAGCGGCGTCAGGTGGCGCAAGCCGAAGCTGAACGGCACGCTGACGCGGACATGCCCGCGCGGCACCTGCCCCTCGGCGGCCAGATCCGATTCGGCGACGTCGACCAGGTCGAGGATTTCCCGGCACTTTTCGAGGTAGGCCTGGCCGGCACCGGTCAGGTTCAGCCGGCGCGTGCTGCGCGCGATCAGCTTGACGCCGAGGTGCGCCTCCAGCGCCGCCACCTGCCGCGTCACCACCGAGCGGGCGACGTTCAGCTGCCGGGCGACCGCCGCGAAGCTGCCCATCTCGGCGACGCGGCGGAAGGTCGCCATGTTCTCCAGACGATCCATTGTTGCAATTCAAGCAACGAACATTTGCAGATTGTCGCCTATTTAAGCAGCAAACGCTCGCCTAAAGTACGTCCATCGCAATGCCTTGTCCCCGGAGAAACGCATGTCCGACCGTCCGACCGCCGCCGCGCCGCTGCCCGCCCTGTTCGTCCCGCACGGGGCGCCGGGCTTCGCGCTGCACCCCGGCGCCGCCGGCGCGGCGCTGACCCGCTTCGCCGCCGGCCTGCCGCGGCCGCGCGCCATCCTCATCGTCAGCCCGCACTGGAACACCGACGCGCCGACGCTCGGCGCCGCCGAGTGGCCGGCGACGATCCACGACTTCTCCGGTTTCCCGGCCGCCCTCGACGCCATCCGCTACCCGGCGCCGGGCGCCCCCGACCTCGCCGCGGCGGTCGCCGCGACGCTCGCCGCCGCCGGCCTTGACGCACGCATCGACCGGGCGCGCGGCCTCGACCACGGCGCCTGGATTCCGCTGCGCCTGCTCTACCCGGAAGCCGACGTGCCGGTGGCGACGCTGTCGCTGCAGGCGCAGCGCGGCGCCGAGCATCACCTGCGGCTGGGCCGCGCGCTCGCCGGGCTGGCCGCCGACGGCATCCTCGTCGTCGCTTCCGGCAACCTGACGCACAACCTCGCCGACGTCCGTTTCGGCTGGCACGGCGAGGAAACGCCGGCCTACGTCCGCCGCTTCGCCGACTGGATCTGGCAACAGCTCGCCAGCGGCAACGCCGAGCCGCTGCTGCGCTACCGCGCGCTGGCGCCGGACGCGGCGCGCGCCCACCCGAGCGACGAACACCTGCTGCCGCTCTTCGTCGCCCTCGGTGCCGCCGGGAACGACTGGCGGGCGGAACGGCTCTACAGTGGCGTGGACGACCGCGCGCTGGCGATGGACGCCTTCGCCTTCCGCCCTCGCCACAGCGCCAACGACAACGGAACCGGAGAACCGTCATGAACGCGCCCGACCGCTACACCCGCACCGCCGTCGCGCTGCACTGGCTGATGGCCGCGCTCCTCGTCGGCCTCTTCGCCGTCGGCCTGTACATGACCGGCCTCAAGCTGTCGCCGCAGAAACTGCAGATCTATTCCTGGCACAAGTGGGCCGGCGTCGCCGTCTTCCTGCTCGCCCTCGCCCGCCTCGCCTGGCGCCTCGGCCACCGGCCGCCGCCGGCGCCTTCGACGATGCCGCGCTGGCAGCGCGTCGCCGCCGAGGGCGCGCACCACCTGCTCTACCTGCTGATGCTGGCGATCCCGCTCAGCGGCTGGCTGATGAGCTCGGCCAAGGGCTTCCAGACGGTGTGGTTCGGCGTGCTGCCGC